>JAUZPI010000041.1 GCA_030706015.1 Bacillota bacterium | reverse complement strand
CAATATTATTTGGCATACTGATTACCTCCCGTGTGTGTATTTGTCTAGTCAACTTTTATATAACACGTTGGGGTACAGTATGCTATATTTATTTTTTGGTAATGTTACCAATCTAGATTCTTATTTTGCAGAACTAAAGTATGTTACATAGAATACCTCTAAAAAATAATTGTAGAAATGGTGCATGCATTTTTAAGCTAGCAGTTTTAACAATAAACTCACCTGCAGCTCCTTTTGAAAGACCAGAATATGCGTACATAACAGCCAAAATTATAGAGCCTATTAAGTTTCCTATGAAACTGTATATCCATATTCTGGCAGTATCCTTCCAATTTGTCTTACCTTCTAGAGATGAAATAGTCATCACCATATTGTTTCCTGTAAATAACTCTGCACCTGCCATTAATACAAGACTAAGTGCTATACCAAAAGATAATCCCATAACTACCTTGGTTGCAGGTGCATTAGCACTGGATAATAATCCACCAACAGTAAAAATCAAAATTATTCCAAAACCTATGAAGGCGCCTGCTAAAGCTGAGGATACTAGATACTTGGCCTTACTTCTGTTTAAAAGATTAACTTTACTTTTTGCAGATTCACATACTTTTTCAATTAGTTCCATATGTTTTCTCCCCTTATTAACTAATATTTATGAAACATTATAAAAAAATATATAAAAAAAGTATGTGATATTTATCACATACTTTTATGAAAATTTAATAATTTTTCTCTATCAATAATGATTTTTTTATTTTTGTAACACAGCAAACCTTGGCTTTCTAGTTGTTTTATTGCTTTAGATATATTTTCTCTGGAATGACCCAGCATTTCTGATAAATAAGTAATTGTTATATTTAAATCAATTAAAATTCCTTTATCAATTTCTTTTCCATAATCTTTAGAAAGTTTTAGAAGTTTAGCTGCTATCTTTCTATCTATCCTTGTAGCAACACTATTTTTCAATTGCCTATACAGCCTTCCCATCTTTTTGCTCATTGATAAAATGACATCCTGGGTTAAATTAAAGTCCTCTTTCATAAGTTCCAATAGCTTCTCTTTACTTAAATATAAAATAGTAGCTTCCTCAAAGGCCTCGCAAGCCACTATAGAAGATCCTCTTCCAAATACATCCTCATTTATCATAGCTCCATCGCTCAATAAATATATTATCTTTTTCTGACCACTCTGTGTAGTTTTATAAATATTTACTTTACCTCTAATAACAAAATATACAGTTGAAACTTCTTGTTGTTCATAAAGAAGCATGTCTCCTTTATGTAAAGTTTTCTTACTAACAAACTGTTTTAACTTAATACTTGTATCCTTGTTTATATTTTCAAATATCTTAACTAATCTGATATCCTCTTCATTTGCTTTTATTTTAACCACCAGCTTACTGTTTTCGATTTCTATACTATCCACAGAACATAATCCTATTTTACATGATTTCCATAGAAATTTCTATAAAGTTAAGTATAAAAACTGTCAGCGATTTATTCACTGACAGTGAGAAAAGTTTATAAATGTAAGCATATGGTTTCAAGTGCTTAGTAACATTCAAAACTTTCTATTTGCCTTAAATCCATTCCAAAATAAACCCATCTATATCCGGTCCATCTATAACCTGATACAGATCTTCTTCCTACATAAATTAACCATGCCCAGAAGCCTCTTCCTCTATATGGCCAAATGTATACATATCTGAAGGTACATCGTCTTATTGTGCCTGGCTCCACGAATTGTGGTTGCACACCATACTGTGCAGGCTGTTTATGAGGAGTATATGATGGTGGTGGTCCAGATGGTGCCATACCATGTGTGCCTTGTCCCCCTGGAGGTGGTCCTCCTGGTCCTTGATGTTGTCCTGGAGGGGTGCCGAATGGTCCTCCTGGTCCTTGATGCTGCCCTGGAGGTGGTGGTGGCATAAATTGACGATATGGACAACAAGGTAAACTATCAAAATCACTTAACCTAGATTCATCTTCAAATTCTTCAAATTCTTCAAAATCAGCAAATTCATCAAGGTTTTCAAAATCTTCTGGTTGAGAGTCTCTAAAATAATCACTATAATACATGTATACACTCCTGTATTTTAATTACAATATACTTTATGAGAGTAATGCTGATATTGTTAATAAACACTATATACTTTTTATTAATTTTTTCCTTGAACAAATAAAGCAGTCATAGTATACTTTGTTAAGACAATAATTTTCTATAGTGGTTTCTTTCCATAACACACCAGTATATCCTTCGATATATAAGCTAAAATATTATTATCTAATTTAAAAGGGGTGCTAAAATGAAAACATTTCAGTCTCTCATTAATGAGACTTTACAAGCTGAAGATCTAGAGGAGTTAGAGGCAGCTGCAGATTTATTTCAGTTTGGTATAGAAAGAGGTTATTACAATAAAAGGCAGTCAGATGAATTTAATGAGGCATATTGGAAAGTAAAAAACAAATGGTTAGCTTTTGAAGTCGCTGAAAAAGTAAAAGGTAATACTTTAGATATAATTACTATGGTTACCAATGCTCCTCCTGATGTAAAAAACAATATGGATGAGTTAATAAATTATGTTAATGGACGTATAAAGGCGTTGAAAGGAAAGATAAAGGGAATTAAATAAACCTAATCAGTTTACCATTGAATTAAAATCTGTTATTATTATTGCTTATAAAAAGTAGACCCTCCTTTTTTTATTAAGGAGGGTCTACTGCATTTAGGTGATAAAGAAAGAGATAGTAACCCTACCTCTTTTTATTCGCCTTATTGTTTTTTTGGGGCCAAAATCATTATCATGCTTTTCCCCTCTAATCTTGGAGGCTTTTCTACAACTCCATTACTTCCAATCTTAGAAATGAAGGTATTAAAAACTTTAGTTCCTAGATTAGTGTAATTATTTTCTCTTCCTCTAAATCGTATAGAAACCTTCACTTTATTTTCATTCATTAGGAACTTATTAGCATTACTAGCTTTTATATCTATATCATGTTCTTCGATAGTAGGACTCATTCTGATTTCTTTTAGGTCCACAATTTTTTGATTCTTCCTGCTTTCTTTAATCTTCTTTGATTGTTCATATAAAAACTTCTTATAATCCATTATCTTACACACTGGTGGATTAGCTGTTGGTGAGATCATTACCAAATCTAAATCTTGCTCTCTCGCCATGTTAAGAGCATCACTAGTTTTGACTATGAGACTTTCAGAACCACCTGTAAGACGTATTTCCTTCACCTTAATACCTTCATTTAAATTAAGATCTTTGTTAATATTAAACACCTCCATAAACTTTACCAAAATACTTTCAAATGGTATATATTACGTTACCTTCCATTCACTAATTATATATGAATATAATATAATAATATATACTATTTTAAAAATATTATTATAAACTTTTAATCACCATCAAAAAAACCGCCAATGCCGCCCAGTTTCCCAAGTATGCTTCCTTCCTCTTTATGACTACCTACCTGAGGTGCTGCTGCGAATATTCTACTAGCTAATCTGCTCAGCGGCAGCGATTGAATCCAAACACTACCTGGTCCACTTAATGTAGCAAAGAAAATCCCTTCTCCTCCAAATAATGCGGTTTTAATTCCACCTACATATTCAATATCGTAATGTACATCTTTTGTCATTGCAACTAAACAGCCTGTATCTACTCTTAGAGTTTCTCCGTATTGTAATTTCTTTTCTATTATCATTCCGCTGGCGTGAACAAAGGCAAGACCATCTCCTTCAAGTTTTTCCATGATAAAGCCTTCACCACCGAAAAATCCAACACCTAGCTTTTTCCTAAAATCTATTCCAATAGACACTCCTTTTGCAGCACATAAAAAAGCATCTTTTTGACAAATTATTTTTCCACCAAGAGCTGATAAATCCATTGGGATTATCTTTCCTGGATATGGTGAGGCAAAGGATACTTGTTGTTTTCCCATAGCTGTATTAGTAAAAGCTGTCATGAATAAACTTTCTCCAGTAAGCACTCTCTTTCCAGCTCCTAGTATTTTACCCATTAGACCTCCCTGGTTATCATTTTTGGAACCATCACCAAAAATTGTTTCCAGCTGTATTCCTGCACTCATAACCATCATGGCACCAGCTTCAGCAACAACTGTTTCCCTTGGATCTAGTTCAATCTCAACAAATTGCATGTCATCACCATAGATTTTATAGTCTATTTCATGTGAGTTCATATTTTACCTCCCAAAATATGGATTACTTATAATTAATTCTCATTTTAAAGTAATAAACTTGCCCTTGATTTATTCCTCTAAATTATCATCGATTGTATTTAGCGGACCAATTTCTTCTGTTAGCTTCATAATTTCTTTCTTTATAATATTAAGTTTTTCATTTGAAAGTTTGAATGAGATTGCGCTTATAACACCTATTAAATATACAGAATATGCTCCAATAACTACGAAATAGCCTCTGAATAATTCATCTTCCTTTTCCTGCTCATTCCTGCTAATTTTAGGGTGAGTTTTTGTCATTTCTCGAATACCATCTATTCTGCAGTGAGAAATATTACAAAGATGTTCGTATATCTTTTTATACATATCCTTTGATTCTTGTCCAATTCCAGCTGCATTTCTAAGTTTCCTCGGTTTTATTTCACATCCACTTTTCCACTCTTTTAAATAATCCTCGGTAAACCAAAAGTTTTGAATTATCCATAAATCTTCAATAGAGGATCTAAGTAGAGTAATTGCATCCACTATGTATCCTTTTCCATACAACATATTGGCAGATATAAAATGATCAATAGCACGTAAATTCACCAGTCTTGTAAAGTACTCTCTAGATTCTACTTCATCACCATTATTTTCTGCCAGCAATGAATCTATTTCATAGGCCAAAGCATGGAATTTCATAAAATACTCTAATTCTTTGCGGCAAGCAGCCTGAAATTTCTGCTCTAAGTCTTGCCTTATCGAATATGTATCATATCTTATACTCTTTGATCTTATTTCATCATAAAATTCTAACATGTAATCCTCCTGTAATCCCTGCACAATCCATTCTATACTACAACTTATTGCTCTATTTATCTGACAACTCTGAAAGCTTTGAGGATAATTCACTTAGTCTCTGACTTCCCATAGCTATCTGCTCAGCATGTGCTGCCTGAGTCTCATTAGTAATTGAAAATTCGTTTAAAACTCTTATTATACTATTTATATTTTCCTTAATCTTATCAAGAGTTTCATTTATTTGCCCTGTAGAATCCTTACTATTTGATGCAAGCTTTCTAATTTCGCCGGCTACAACTGCAAAACCCTTTCCTTGTTCACCAGCTCTGGCTGCCTCAATTGCAGCATTAAGACCTAAAAGATTTGTAGTATCGGCAATACTTTTTATATATTTAATCACATCATTCATATTTGTTATACCAGTCTGAGTTTCATTGATTAATTTATTTACATTTTCGTTATTTCTAGATAATTCTTGAGTTGAACTTGCTAATTCCTGGGAAGAAGCTGCTAGTTCCTGTGAAAACGCTTGCAATTCATTTACCATTTCTGTTATTGCATTCTGCTTTTCCATAGAAACACAATAATTAATTGTTCCTACTAGATTGTTAGTGTTAGGATTTATCACTGGAACACAGTATGCCATAATTGGAAAACCATAGACATCCTTAGGATACTGTACTGATTGTTTTTCCTTTGTCATTATTGTTTTATAGGTCATATCACCTTTTTTCAATAAGGTACCCTCACTTATGTTTATTTTAAATGTATCCGCCTGTTTTACTAACATAAACTTTTCTTTATCTGTAACTCCTATAGCTACATCAGAAGAAAATAATTTCGGCAACACACTAAATATAGTCTTTAGTGCTCCAAAAAATTCCTCATCACTTCTACTCATTAAAAACATCCCCCTTATAATTACCCTTACAAAATTTCACTATTATGTTATAAATTATACCAAATACAGTTTTCTTAATCAATTAAATTACATTAAAATGTACATTATCCTGCGTACTATGCTCAAAGAAAGGTATATTACTCTTTCAATTACACCTTTTATATAACATATTTTTTACTTCAAAGGCAAAGCTAATTTATGAAAGGGGGGCTTTTAATGAAAAATAAGAAATATGAAGGTTTAGTTGACGAACCAAGCAACATGCCTTCTATACCAAAAAATGTAGTTAATGAAGAATACCTATCAACTAATATTGAAAAGTCTAAAGATAAAACCCTTGAAATAGGTAATAGAATTATAGAAATTCATAGTAAATAGGGCCTTTAGGCTCTATTTAAAATATACTTCCATTACAATTTAAGTGAAAAATCTCTACCAACGTCAGATGCTGTATGAGCATCAGAACCATAAACTACATTGATTCCATATCGCTTTATTAATTCTGCAAAGGCTCCAGAAGGATATACTTCCTTGCAGTATGGTTTTCTATTGCCTGCTGTGTTAAAATCTATTTCATAATTTCTTGCCTTTAATTCTTTTACCAATTCTTCTAAAAAATCTAAATTATTATATTCCAAAGGATACTCCTTATTGAAAATTCTAACCAAGGTAGGATGTCCAATTCTCTTAGGTTTATATTTACCTAAATCGGCTCTTACTGCTTTTAGTAATGTTTCGAAGTACTTATCATAGACCTTCTCTATACTTCCTAACTTTTCTACTAATTCACCAAATTGTTTAGGACCTAAATCTACACAGTAATATCCATCCTCCAATTTGATAAAATGTACTGATAATATTCCATCTTGAAGCTTACTGCCATACCTATCGAGTAATTCTTTGGTCTTCTCCTCGTAACCCTCTACATAATCCACTTCAAAGCCAGTGTTGATTTTTATTACGTTTGCATACTTTTCTTTTATAGAATCCAATTCCTTAATATATTCTTCTATTACCTCTATTGTTGGAGAGCATTCTTTCAAAAATTCCTCATCCATAAAAACTCCTGGTAAAGGCATGTGTTCTGTAAAACTCATTTCTTGCAACCCTAATTCTATAGCTTTTTCTACATAGAGCTCAAAGGGATCCTTTGTACCATGCGGGCAATAGGGTGAATGGATATGTCCATCCCTCACAACTTTATTTTCCATAATAATTTCTCCTTTTACAATATATTAAAATCCTCAGCATTTGCTGGTAATGCTTTAATCCTCTTTATATATTCTGTTACATTATTGTCATCATTTACTGGATATGAATATCTTAAATCATTAGCTAGTTCGCTTCCTACTTTTCGTATAAAACCTCCTGCAGCAAAAAGTGACTGCCACATTTCTTCATATTCAATACCTGGATACAAAGAAATAAACTCTCTATAAATCTCCTCAGATAGTAAGCGTTTGAACCACTTACCACACTTTCCAACATTAATCTTCCACTGATACCTGATGCCTATATGCCATGATAAAAGCTTTCTAATACAATCTATCAATATTACGTCAAACATATATTTAGCAAGAGGCAGTTCGTCTCTCCATATTCCTTTTGCTATATAGGTTTGAATCCACCAAGATTCGTTAAGAACTTTTTCAAATTCTTTTTGGGTAGGCATATTAACATAATGACAGCTGTCATTAGGCAAAGATAATCCAGGAGCAATATTGTCTTTATCTAATAAAATTTTACTTAAAGTATCTTCACTTGTAACCTCTTCTATGTTATTAATATCACTAAATCTAAGATCAATTCTTATTCCATCCTGGAATTGCATAAGAAATATATATGAACCATCCTGAAAATTATTTTGCTGAAGTATTACAAGTTCTCCAAACCTATGTATCCAATCCTGATTTAACTTATAGCTAAGTTCTTCTATATTCTTTATAAAAAATACTACATCATAATCCTGCATTATATCCTTAGGTGCATTTACATTAATTCTTGAACCATTAAGCATAACAGCTCTTACGCTGTCTTCACTATTTGCAAAATCCAAAATTTGATTTAGTATTTCACTCTCACTTCTCATTTACCTACTCCTCCTCAAAATACCCCTTGAAAAATATTCTATACCTTCTATCCCTTAAGTCAACCTACCTTCTACTTATAATAAATTCATCTATTGTTTCAATATCTTTAAAATCTTTCTCTCTTCCTAATTTATATTTTTGATTTTTGATACTTTCTAAGCTGGCTATAGGTAATTCTTCAATAAATTCTTTTTCATCTACGAACCAATTTTTAATTATTTCCACATTATCATTTATGGATATAATATTTGAATTATCCTTTTCAACTCTATAGCTATAACCATTTTGTAACAAGTAATCCCAAAGCTTTTCAGTACATCCTAAATCAATATCCTTTGTGAATTCTTTTACTCCATGAATAACCAGTGCTGCACCAGAGCTTATCCAATAGTCATTTGCAGGTAAATTCATGTCCTTTACTATAGTAATTATATCTTCTTTATATAGCATTTTTACCCTCCTTTTTTCTATATTCCACTCAAAATAGAATTAATATTATCTTTTTGTATGTCTATTCTAAATTCAGAATTATCTATATAATACTTTTTTAACTGCAGCGATTTATATATCTCCTGTTCAAGAACTTTTCTTGCATTAAGGATTTCTATTATTCCATCTAAGCCCTTAAGTCCTTTATTTAATCCATAACCTTGACTTAAGTAGTAATATTTAAACCCCTCAAACCACTCTGATGGCCTTTCAGCCACAACCTTAGTAAAAGATAACTGAATATCTTTTTGATCAACATATATTAGTATTGGGTCCAATGGTTTTATTATTTGATTTAAACTATTTATGTAATTCATGGTAACCTCTTTTAATGTATTATTTCTAACCATAGTTACCGTTACAGGATTTTGTATAAAACAACATTCAAATATTATAACCTTGTCTTCATTAATTGCCCTATCAACAAAGCCTTTCCATCTACTAAATATTAATTTCATATGTAAATCTAAGGGCAGTTCATATACATCCTTTTGCACAATATCTTGAAATAATTTATCCTCCGGTGAAATCAGTTTTTCTTCAATTGCCTTCCTATATGGTATTAAGTACCCATCTAAATATTTTATTTTTATATCATCAATTACATTTTTATTATCAAAATTATTCTTCCTAAGTATTTCAAAATCCATATTACTAAAATAAGCTACACCATCATAATCCGCAGGATGATTGTAATCACCCTCACTAAACAGCTCTGCCGCCATTCCACTGTCCTTTAAATTATTATATACCATTTTAGCTGTAGTAGATTTCCCTGACCCCGGTAAACCCTCTACTATAATCAGTTTAGTCGCCATATCTCTCCCCTACCTTTTCAAGCTAAGAACTCTGTTTATAGAAGTAAAACGGTTTTTCCTTAATGAAAAACCGTTTTTACTATAATCTCTTCAACTTCTTATTTTGTAATTATAATCTGTTATACATTCTTGTTTATAATCTTTAATTCTACTTCTTTACTATCAACATCTATATATTTAACTAATAATGAAATTTTATTTTCATCATTTAACAGATTCCAAAAGAAATCTGCATTTTCATCTATGCTGTCATGTAATTTTACTATGAAAGGTTCTCCCTGGAATGATGGAATAGGATTGCCATCTGCTTTATATGTATGTATACAATGACCAAAGCCAGGTATAAATTTGCTGTAATTATAGAAATTTCTTTGGCAAAGCTCACCATTGTTTTCAATGGTTTTAAGTATTGATAAAGAATAACTTGCTGCTTCTTCGGAAACATTTATTAAACCTGATATTCTAGGAGTAAAGTTTGGTGAATCTGGTTCGAACTCCCTTGTGTTTAAAGCTGCTTCAAAGCTTTCTCCTCTTTTTATGAAATCATAAATAGTATCTGTCTGATCCCCATTGCTTACAATATGATAATTATTAAAGCTTTTTATTGGATAATATATTATAAGACTTGGATCTACCATTTTTGATTCATCATAAGCCTTTGTTCTAACAAAGTCTCCTTCAGCTTCAAAAACTCTATTACGGCTGTTTTCGCTTCTTCCCATAATCCAGTAAACTTGAATTAATTTTTTACCATTTGGTGACATACCAACTACTATTCCTCTACCTGGGTAGTTATTCTCCTCGATTTGCTTGTGATTTACTACTGCAATTTGTTCTAATGACATTTCATTCATCCTTTCATATGTTAATGATTTTATATATAAGTTCATTGAACTTATTCACTGTTTAATTTTATTCCTTTTAACAGGTCTATAAAACTAGCCTGCTTTCCAAGTACTATTAATAAATGCTGCCACGCTATGTTCATCATTGCTTCCTATAATTTTTGTTGCATTTTCCTTTAAAATATGATGACCATTACTTACTGCATATTTTTCATCTGCAATTTCAAACATAGGATAGTCATTTAAATTATCTCCAAAACAAATTAGTTTTTCAGCTCCTAAGTATTCTTTTAAATACTTTACTGCTTCTTTTTTGTTGGCACCTTTGCTAGTAACTTCAAGCCAGTAAAACTTTGAATATATATCTTGAGTATAATGATATACCATTTCATATTTCTCGCTAAGACTCTTATACAATGGACTTAATCTTTCATCTTGCTCAATTATGATTATAGCTATTATACAATCATCTTGAAAATCCGGGAAAGAATCTACTAGATTAAAACGTTTATCACCATTTGATAATCTGCTGCTAATAAAGTCTTCTTCACCCTCATTGAATATCCCTTTATAGAATATCTTATCTCCATCGTTTAAATTAGTAGTAAAAACTATTGGTGAAAGACCATATTTTTCGCAAATTTCTATCATCTCTAGAGCAGCTTTTTGTTCAACATAATTTGATAGTATATTCTCCTTTTTTATAGGATCATAAATAAATACTCCATTGTGTAAAACAATTGGTAATTTCAAATTTAAAGGTTCAATAATACGGCTAGCTGAAGTAATAGAACGTGCTGTAGCGATGGAAAAATTCAAACCTTTATCTATTAGATTGTTAAGTATATTAATTGTTTCTTCACTTATTTTTTGATTTGAGTTCAAAAGTGTTCCATCCAAATCAGATACGTATAAATCCATTATAATGCCTCCATGTTTTTTTTAATCTTTTGTAGAAATTTTGCTAATTTACTGTGTAAGACAATTTTGAATTATTTGTTTTGCATTTATAATATCATCATCCTGCTTTAATTCAATAATAATATCTCCCTGAAAATCTTGAAGTATTTCATTGAAAATATATGTAAAATCAATGTCACCTTCACCTAAGGCTATATGTTCATGTATTACTTCAAAGTGTGAATCAGTTATATGAAGTTTCTTAGGCATTTTAACAGAAACCATATCCTTTAGATGTTGGTAATCATAGATGTGGGCTATGTCAATCAAAAATTCCAACTCAGGATTTTTAGAAAACATTATATTTATTTCCTCTGAAGTTGAAAAAATGGGATCTAACTTACTATTGTTTTCTAGAAAAAGAGTAATGCCTTGCTCTCTTAATTTAACTAATACCTTCCTAATTATATCTGAAAGTTTATAAATTGTCTTCTCATTAATTTCTTCACTGTGACATATTGGGTGAAGAACCAATTCTTTTTGATGTAAACAATTCAGTATTTCTATCAATTTAGGTATATGTTCTTCAATTTCATTTATATCTAATAAGGCATGAATAATTGTTGGAAATCCATGGTTTATTATATTATCCAATCTATTTGCTTCAGTTTCATGTTTTGCTATGCCATCTCTATCGTACCAAACCTGCATAACCTGAAATGAATTTTCTTTTGCAAAAATAACCTCATTCTCGTATGGATTATTAAATCTTGCTAGGCATCCTATTTTTATCATTACCCTCACCATCCTCTTTATTTATGTATTCATACCAATGTATACCACAAAGATAAAATTACTTTAATAATATACTTCACCATCTCTCTTTTTTATGGTATATAAAGATAATAAAGGTTAAAAACTCAGTTTCCACCCAATTATATCATTAACCCCAATAAATTGTACATAAACAAACCACAATCATCATTACCCAATTTAATAAAATAAATGAGGAGCTGATTTTATGCAAGGAATAAGAGCGTGGGATTATGAAGCCGGTGAATATTATATAGAAGATAATTTTAATTATATCCTGGCTGCAGTAAATGATTTAGGGAACATAGCTGTAAGTGAGGACGATATTATGGCTGGCAAATTGAAAGATCTTGAAATATCGGATATTCTCGCATTAAAAAGTGTTCAAGAAACTTCTAAAAAAGATGATCCCTATGAAATATCCTTTAGAGAAGAACTATTTTACAATTTTTATGATTTAGAAAATCCTAGGAAAGAGAATGGCATTAAAATTTACACAGTTGATAACGAAAAACTGGCGGATCTTGTACTTACTGCTAAGAATCAATCTATGGCTATTTTTCTAGAGGAGGAAGAATACTAAATGAGCAAAATTAAGGGAGAACCTTTGTCCTCCCTTAAATCATTTTAACTTTTTTGAATACTTTTCTTTTAATTTTAATGAATCGTTTATATGTACAACTTGGTGACGAGTTATTGGCATTAATAGTATACCTGCCACGTTTTTTTTGCCCCAAAAATCCAAAAGCCATATGGAATCCTCAACCTCTAGAACTCCACCTTCAGTTAAAACACGCTGCAATCTAGGAGACTCTATTTTCTCCTTTAAATCTTCTGGTTTTAAACCACTGATAATTTCTCTTGTTCTTCTGCCAACATCGATTCGATAATTTCGCAGCTGTTGAACATTTATGGATTCACTAAAAGTCATAATTTCACTAGCCTTCATAGCATTACCAGTATCACTAATTTTAACGTTCATTTTCTCTATCCAATTATCACTGTTGATTACTTGATCTTGGCCAGCAATAAGTATATTTGAGGTTATATCCTCGATTCGAGTTATATGCCATATATTCCAGGCAATAGTCACATCTTCATTAGTTGGCATATAACTAATTGCATTTTCATTTAACTTGTCCCAAATCTCATCTTCAAAGGTTTTTACTTCTACTCCTGACATTTCCGAACTATGTATCATTGAATGTAATTCTATGGTTAGTGACATAGCTTCGTGAAATTTATCTTTCTCAAAAATTATGCTTTTCAGAAGCGCCTGCTTTGGGTTCCACTGTTTAGCTACACTAATCATTATATCCCTCATCTTTTTCGTAAAATATATTTAATCAATTAAATCCGTAATCTTAACTCTCTCATTTTTATATGAAAGCATATCTAGAACTCTTTCATAAATAAAGGGGTGAGTATGCTGATAAGTTAAGCTCTCTGGTATCTCATCAAATAGCGCCGTTACGGAATTGGACGGTTTTTCAATTTCCTCTATGTGTGCATAAAAAACACTACCAAAAACAGCTGCTTCTTGCTCTCGAACAGAATAAAGGCATATTGGATATAAGGTGAATTTTCTTGCTCTAGTTTGCTGAAAAAGTTTTCGTGCTGCAGTTTCGTTTATCTTTTCTCCTGACATTCTTTCTCCGCCAGCTAACTCCCAAGTTGTCTTTTCATTATGCCTAACAAATACCCATTTGCCATTATATCTAGCAACTATTACAACATTCATTAACTTGTCATCCTTAATAGCATCTACATCATAGAATTTCACCTTTTCCATAATAATTCCCCCCACTGTCTATCACTAACTTAAGTTTCTCCATTTGTCCACATAATTTATACCATCGTCTATATATTGATTATAACCCATATTTTTACACATTTCCACTAAAAAAGATTCTACTCTAAAATTTGTTTTCGAGCAGAATCTACATTATTCTTATATTTTTCTGTGTGTTAAAAATAATAGCTCTAATGATAATATGTCCCTAGATTGATTTCACCGGGCTGTGTTAAGTTCACCTTCCATCCAAACTGCTGAAAATGAAAAAGAGACAGGTTTCTTTGCTTTTTCACAGCACATCAATCCCCTTCTCAAAACAATAAAACTTTCCTTTTCTAAAATCCACTGTTCCTACTTCTCTAAAACCTAGTCCTGTATATAGATTGCAGGCAGCCTCATTATTGGTAAATGCATCTAATCTTATAGATTCATATCCTGATTCTTGGGCATATTGCTCTGCAAAGTTCATTAATTTCTTTGCAATACCTTTTCCCTGATAGCTTGGATTAATACATAACCTATGAACTATCAAATGTTTTCCATAATTAAAGCTCCAATCCAAAGTTTCGTACTCTTTTTCCTGATACTCATTTAAAACCATTATCCCCTTAATAGCGCCCTCATCAATATAGCCATATAAAGTTCCATTATTTAAATCATTAATAAGTACCTCTTCATTTGGATATATGTCATCCCATTGATATATGCCCTTAGCCTCCATATTAACAATTGCATTACGTATAATTGTAATTATGTCATTAATATTGTTTTCCTTTATTTTAACAATCATTTTGCGAATACCTCCAGTATTAAGAATAAATTATTCTCTCATCTAAAATTTATCTATATTAATCTTTTAGTATATGACCGCATGTACTTGCCTTGTAGCTTTTCATAAACAGATCAAAGGCACTCTTTATACAAATTGAATCTTCTATTTCATTTTCTCTTTTCAATACTTCAATGGCCGCTTCTATAGTACACAAGTTTCCTTCCTCTATACCCCTTCTCAAAGCATATTGAGAATTAAAACCAGGTTGTAAGGAGATAGTTGGCAGCTTATTTAGATAATCACTTTTTCTTAATATCTTTCTAGCTTCTTTCCATGTACCATCTATGATAATGTAAGCTGGTATTTTCCCAGCTCTTTTATGCTCTGCCTTGTTTCCCTCTTGCATTTCAGCTTCTACAGGAAAAAGTAAATATGTTTCATATCTCTCGTCATTAATATTATCTATTAATTTCTTAGGTTCTTTTGTTCTCTCCCAAAGAAATATCTCAGTTGACACAGGATTGACTAATTTTAATATCCTTGCGGTATTTGAAGGCCTATGAAATTCTCTTTCCGTTGATAGAATCCAAATCATTGATCTAGTTTTTACCTTAGATACTTTACCACAAATACAATTGATTACGGATAAGCCACATACATTGCAACTCTCATATGAACTTGATATTTGCTTCACCTTATATTCGTAATCCATGTCAGCCTCCTATTTTGTTTTTTAATACAATTAGGATAATGCATCTCTAACTTCCATTAATGCAAACCCAAGTAGATTAAGTCCTTTCCATATTAGCGGATTTTCTATTTTATCATCATCTTCTGACATACCAATCCCCCAAATTTTATCATAAGGACTCACCTCTACCAAAGTCTTATTTTTAGTATTTAGTTTCAAGAGAATATTTCGGATTTTTATTATCTATTCTATTTGTTCTTTCCATAAGTCTCTCCCCAAATTCATCATATTATATTTTACATTAAAATACTATATCCCTAATTTCTTTAAAATCCTCTACGCAATAATCTGCAAACGCTTTAATTGTATCGTACTGTAACTATAAATCTCTTCTCATCAAACTAAAACTTTGACCAGTTGGACCAACCAAAGGTTGCGCAGCCATAAAAACTGCAAGGTTTGTAACATCTTCTGGTTTCTTAACCCATTCACTGTTGACAGAAAACGCTGAATTACTGTCTTTCATACTGTTATCACCCATTGCCGTTATAACAGGTCCCGGAATTAATTCATTGACACTAATATTAAATTGATGCAGCTCCTGAGCTAATACTCTTGTTAACATCCATAAACCTGCTTTGGAGCATGAGTACGCTGCATTATCTGCTCTTCCTTTATGACCCAAACCAGAACCGATTGTAATAATCTTACCCCCACCTTGTTTCTTTAAATAAGGAATAGCTGCTTTAGCTGTATAATATGCTCCCGTCAAATTTATATCTATTATGGCTTTCCAATTTTCAATATAAGAATCTTCAACTGAGGCATTTTTAAAATCCACTCCTGCATTTATAACCACAATATCTATTCCGCTATAAACCTTGTGAGCTTTTTCAAATACTCTTTCTAAATCATTATAATTACTAACGTCACAAGTCAATGCTATTGCATTCCCATTATTTTTATTTATGTAAGCCGCTGTATCATCTACTTCACTTTGACTTCTTGATAAACAGCACACTTTCGCACCATTATCAGCATATGATATTGCTATAGCCCTACCTATTCCTCTACTTGCACCAGTAACAACCGCTATTTTATTTTGTAAAGAATTATTCATAATCTTCTCCTAATTTCTTATTGTACTTTTTAAATCTTCTAAATTCATGTTTTACAAAACTTCCTTTTTTCACATTTTTAAATGCCGCTTACTGTTTCTATTTCTCTAAATCTTCCAAATCATAAATTCCTTCAGTAAACTCTGCCTCTATTCCTAAGTTTTTAAGGTATTTAACTACCTCTATACATGCATATTTTTCAGTTGAATAGTGTGTACCACCTATTACATTTATCTCTAATTTTTTAGCTATTTTATGAAATTCTACTGAAGGCTCAAATTTCTCTTCTATACGGGTTACACCCGTTAAAAAAGTGTTTATGCCTTTCACATGAAGTTCTAGTAAGATACCTGGTATATTGCCTCCTCCAGCTATTAAAGCTACCTTGGACTGTTTAATTTTGTTATCACCGTACCTAAATAATCTAACTTGATGCCCCAAAGTATCACGAACTTTCATATGTAATTGATCAACCCGAGTTAAGTTTGTGGTTCCAATTACCCCTATGTCCACACCTCCATCTTTACAAAACTGTTCCTCGATCTTTATATCTAGCTGCTTTGCAAGATTAACTGAGGTTGAAAAGGGTCCACATTTATCTAATGGAGTATGAAGGGTATACATTGAAATTTGATTGTTTTTTAATTCTTTTAGATAGTCTTCACTTATGTCAATGAAAGCTGGTATTTTTGTAATATCCCATACTTTAGGATGATGCGTAAATAAAAGAATATCTTTTTCTCCAGAAGACAGAATTTTATCTAGAATTTCGTATGTTGGAAAGACGGCAGTATAAACCTTATTAACTGTACTAGTATTGTCTAATACTAGACCCATAGATTTATTTTTAAAGTCATCTGTGATATATTCACTAAATTTCATATTCCATGAATCAGTACAGGTATTTAACTCAAAGTCTTTTTCTAAAAGATTATATAATTCATATGCATTCATATTGTCCTCCAAATTCTAACAACCAATAGTAATTTTAGTTAATTAAGAAGCAAAACTGCTAGCAGATTAACAATACTGGCAGATATTAAGCTTGGCCAAATACTGTTAGTACGTTTTGCTGTCCATCCCCCAACTATACCAATGGCCACACCAGTATAAATTACTGTATATAATACTCCTTGTAGAGGAATCATAAAAAATGCCACTAGGGTATTTGGTATTATAAAAATTGCTGACTGGATTATAATTGCCCAATTAGTATTGATACGTTTTTTTAAATATTGGAGCAGCCAACCTCTAAAAAATATCTCCTCTCCAAATAGTGTAACAAATCCACTAAACAACAACATACTTAACCAAGCTTTTGTCCCGCTATACTTTGTAAGCCATATAAACGTAACATCAGGAGTTCTACTACCGGTAATTATTTTTAGAAGTTCTTGATAAGTATGTGACCATGGCTCAAAAATTCCATAAATTAATAGAGTTAATCCTAAATTTATTAAAGTGAATTTTATAAGTTCATTAATTGGTACTTGCCTAAATCCTGTGATTGAAGCATCTTTTTTACGAATAACAGCTATTAAGGGCACGCTAATCCAAATAATAGTGAACATCGGAAAACTTGTTCCAAAAAATGTTGAAATTATAATTACTAAAAAAAGTGCACTTACTGCCCATAAAATAAATAGTTTTTCTTTTTTGCCCATTAAAATTTTCACCTCAACCTTTATCCTCCCCTAATTAATTTATTTTGGGAGCTTCCTTGCCTTCATTATAAAAAGAGAATAGTCAACTTTTTGATCTTCAATAATCTTTTTATCGTAAAAAAAGGTATTTGATTCTACGTCATCAAAACCGCTATCACATAAAATGCTTTTTAACTTTTCTTGATTAAAACCATTATGACCATCAAAGTCCGGGTATTCCCTGTGAAAACTTCCATCTTCTTCGTTTAGATCCACGATACATAGATAACCGTCCTTGTTAAGCAATTTATAAAATTCCTTTATTATACCTTTCGTATCATGAATATGGTGCAGCACCATAGAACTATAAATAACATCAAACTTCAAATCTAAATATTTTTCTTTTAATATATCCAAATGAAGAGCTGACATATTTTCCATTTCATTTTTATCAATTTTAGAGTTAAGTATATCGATCATTCCCTTTGACGAATCAACAAGAGTAATACTCTTAAATTTACTATAAAGATTAAAGCTCACAAGTCCTGTTCCACATCCAAACTCCATAGCAGAGCAATCCTTACTAATATCAATTGAATTACTTATTTCATTTGCTATTATTTTTGCTCTAGCAATTCTTTTATCAGTGTCCCAATTTTTTGCACTTTCATCAAAACTCATTTTTATTATACCTCCGTATATCTATTTTTTTAATTATATCTCCAAATTCACAGTTTATAACTCCTTATATGGATTGCATCCCCACAAAACTAGTTTTGTGTATTCTCCCTTAAATGCTGTAAACACCTCCTGTACATATTCAAATGCAACCAGCAGATTATTTTGTTGTTACCACCGATACATAAAATAATACCTACTATTTAATTTCGGCGATTTCATTTTTACCAATTCTCATTATGTATTCGGGTTCATCTTCATCCTCCACTTGAATTGTTTTGATATATTTAAAACCTGCTTTTTCATATGTTTTTATCGCTGCAATATTTTGGGGTTCAGGCCCCAAGATACAACTTTCTACATCACTTAATGAGAATACTATATTTCTGAGAAATTTATTGATTATGTGTTTTCCTAATCCCTTATGAAAATATTTCTGTTCACCAATAAACAAATCTAAGCCTGCAGCATTTTCATCAACATCAACAACGCTTGCATAATCAGGGTAGTCATTTATCTTATAAGTTTGTATATAGCCTATTGGGACATTATTATATAGTATAAGATAGCTTCGAGTTGGTTTCTCATTCTTTATATATGGTATGTATTTTTCTTGTATCTCCTCCATGGTCCATTTCTTCTTACTATACCATTCTGTAACATAATCACAATTTAACCATTTATGTAAATGCCCTAAATCAGAAATGCTTAATCTTTTAAAACTTATTAAACTAATATCATACATTAAATTCATTATCTTCCCTTCACTTTCTTACACTACCGAAAACTCTGCCAAAGCATGTGCATATACTACCAGATAATATGTGTTATTTTTCGACTAATACCTATATATAAATTATAAACCATGAATTTACACCTTGCTATATTAAAAATCCGTCAGCCTTAAGCTGACGGAAGCATTTTATTTCTGCCCTTTTTTATATATTTTCAGCAAATATTCTAAGCCTATGTTGTAAAGAAATGATATAATTACTTCTATGTAATATAAAAAATTTCATTTACAACCTTTTCATCCTCAACTTTAACTTTACGCCAAGAGCTTTCATCATTAAGTACTTGCCATCTTCTTTCATTAGAAACATAATTCCAATCCTTATCATTTTGATAATATATTTGAGTATCTTTAGCTTCAAGAATATTTAAAATTTCATTATCATGATAGTTATTCTCATCGTAGTCTGTCAAAGCCTTCTGAGCCATTTCTGAATAACATTTATTTAATTCAAGTAAAACATTATTAACATTTTCATCTATCTCCACAATATTTAATCCAATACGTTTTGCTTCCCTTGCCGTTATTGGATATCCGTGTGATGGATAATCGGAATTTAAATGATTGCTTATTCTATTACATTCATTATCATCATCAATATGATAGGACAATATCTCCTGACATATCTTTATGGATAAGCAGCTTGATCTGTCAAGCGCTCCAATAACCAACGGGTGTACATATTTGAATAAGTCTGTAAATGGATGACCATGATGTTCCTTTGAATTCTCTCCCCAAAGATTAATAATTCTTTGAAGTTCATCTTGGCTCACTCTTACTCTGGAATTGTCACATTCATCTATAGGCGATAAATCATGTCTAATTGATGAATCTATTGCAGTGATATATGATAATGGTCCCATAGCAATTTCATTTGCACCTAGTGCAATCATTGTTGCAGCAGATGCACAATTTAGAGGAATAAGTGCTGTAACATTTTTGCTGTATGTTCTTATAAGATTTACTATCCTAAGTGCGGCTTCCACATCCCCGCCATTAGACTTAATAAAAATTGATAATTGTTCGTTTTTGCCTATTATTTTAAAAATTTCATAAAGTGCTAATATATCATTCTGACACACAGCTCCTCTACCAGATGTCCAATAAACTATCATTTTATGACCAAGCAATTCTTCTGCTTGTGCAATAAGATCTTGAGTGCTGTTAAATAATACTGGAGGTTGTTTAACCTTTCTTTCATTTTCTGAACTAGAGTGTTCATTAGTTGTTTCACTTTGAAAATTAATATTCTTTGAATCCATAGTAATCTTCCTCTCAATATAAAAACTATTCTTTAACTTGTCTAGTACCCTATGCAGTTATGTCGCTTTGTTTTTAAAGGCTTGTCTTAAATATAGAGAACCACCAATTTACTTATTTAATTACCTAAGACCAGTAATTGAGTATGTAGTATACTCTTTTTCTAAATGATAACCTAGTTTTGCTGCCAAAGCAGCTGATTCTTTGTTTGCAGCATCCCAACTAGGATAAAGTCCTCTATTCAAACATTCAAAAATTAGTTTTGAAGCACAAACAAGTGCTAGTCCATTTCTACGATATTCCTCTTGTGTATCTATTTCAATTTCTATTCCCTTGTTATAGACTGTATAGGAGGATGCACCACTTACAACCCTATCATTATGCATTATTACAAAACCAAGTCCATATTTTTTATAATCATTGTAAGTAGGAAATTGAGAACATAAATCCTTTGACCAGTCCTCTGACATAATTTTATTATATATCCCTTCATCTATCTGGCTTATGTTATATGTGGATGGCAGCCTTTCAATAAATGATTGCAGTTTTTTAGTATCAAAAATATCATGTTCCTTCTTAATAGCATATCTCATAAACTTCTGATAGTTATTTTCATATTGCTGCTCAATCAAACTTCCCCATTCATCACTTTGCGGTATCATTAAAATACACTGTGATGAAAAGTATTCAGGTATATTCTTTATCAGTTCAATATTGGGAGTACCTGCGAAAAAACAGAAGTCTCCAGTTATAATCTGCGCCGATTTTGGATTTTCAATATCATCAGCCCAGGCATTTCCCATATATCCCTGCAGACACGACCATAAAAGGGTTTCGTTCCAACCATCAAATATGGGAGTAATTCTATACAAATCTTCTTCCTTTAAGCACTGCATTTGATATCCTCCACATTTATAAAAAATCACTTAACTTTTGCTCATCATCCTATATATAGATTATAAACCACAAATTAACATATTGCCATATAAAAAAATCTACCTGCTAAAGCGGGTAGAAACATTTTTTATTTGACGGGCTGTCCTTATGGATTTTATAAAAGTAATTATTTTCATATCTTTATAAATTCCAGACAATACAAAGTACCTTTTCTGATTTCTGTTACTTTAATATCCTTAACATTCTCAGGTAACAAGTCAACCGGAGCAGAAATTGTACCTTCCCTATTTTTAAAAGGTCCTCTAAAGTATGGGATTTTCTCATAGAATTTTGCGACTTTTTCTGTTTCATCTGCAATCAATAGCTTTGTTCCTTTTTTTGAAACTCTAATCATCTCTTCAATGGCTTTTTTCTTGTTATTAAAAAAGTTTATGCCGCCAATATGATAAACCACATCAAAAGCTTCATCCCGAAATGGTAAGTACTCTGCGTTCCCCCAAAATAATTCAATATTAAGGCCGTACTTTTCACTATTTTTACTGCATTGTTTAAGTTGACCAAGTGAAATATCTAAACCAAAGTATTGTGCACTTCTTGGAAGAAAACGAATATTTGCCCCCGTACCTACAGATACTTCAAGAACCTTGTCTCCTTCCTTTATATTAAGATATTTTAAATAATCATTTCTTGCTTTCTCTTCTCCACCAAAAAAAGAATAGTAAACTTTCTGCCCTAATTCGTAAAAAGGAGCAAATGAGTTATAAAACTTTGTACTATCCTCATTTGCACCATTAATATCTGAAGAACTAATAAAAGCAGGAACATCATCTTGTATTAAAAATTTTTGCCCTGTTTCAACATCAATAAGAAATTCATCTTTATCCTTTGATATTTTCTCTAGTTTATTATGTGTATATGGATTACAAAGAATATCAAGTGTTAATTTATTTTTCACTGTTTATCACCGCCATAAAAATTTGTATTACCTATTCTTTTCTTTTAGCTTTTTTATTCTTAAGGTATGCTACAGCATCATTTATAGTTGACACACTATCTCTTATGGTTGTTATTCCTCTATCTCTCAGCTTAATGTACGAAGGCAGGGTGCAAAGAATCAAGATACAAATAATATAAAACCCAAGGATCACAATCCCGACAAGTTTTATATTCGTCTTGTGGTACAAACTATATCTTTGTTATGAATCATACAAAACCCGTTATAGAATATACTGGATACTCCTCTATTTTCTCAAAGCCTAATTTATTTGCAACTCTTTGAGAGGGCAAATTATTAATTGTAGTCTCCCACAGTGGTATCAAACCTTTTTTTAATTGATTACTTATTAAGCTGTATGCAATAATTGTTCCATAACCCTTATTTCTTTCTTCATTATCAAAGGTATCAATATCAATGAAATAGTTATTCTCACAAATAAATCCATTATTTAAGCATTGAGATATTACATTATCATTTTTGTTTAATGTCATACCGTAAACTACCCTTTCAAATTCATCATGCATAACATATCTGCCGTACTCTTCAGGGACAATAGGATAATTTATTTCACTTATTTCGATTTCTTTAGGCACTTCTAACCTAGAAGAAAATTCTTTTAATTTTTCTTTATTTAAAACAAAAGTGTTTTCATAATGCTTATGAACCTGATACTCACCTAATGACTTATTTAGCATGTCGTCCCATTCTATATTGTTATCTGCATAAACCTCAAAACGTCTTTCAGAAACTGCCCTTATGATAGGAATAATTTCATTATTTAAGACAGTTCTTATAAAAATCATATGTTGTGGTAAAAACTTTTCACATGAAATATAGGACCATCTAGAAATAGCCCAAATAAGCGCAATTTCAGGTTTATTCTTGTTATCTACAAATATTCTTCCGGGGAAATTTCTATTAATAACTGCAAGAGCAGGAATTTGGTATTTATTTTTATCAAAAAAAGTTTTTACTTTTATAAACTCATCCTGTATTAATTCAACATACATACTATTAATCTCACTTTCTTTAATTGTTTTTTTCTATTCCTGCAATATATTCCCCACCTTAATTTTAGTCCCTTTTACAGCACAAAGTATGGTTATTAACACCTTAAGAAGAGAATTAATAAATTTAATCCATTTCTATCATTCTTTTGTAAATACCAGGAGACGAGTCTTCTATTACTACAGCCTGAACTGTTTTTTCATAAAATCCAATTGCTTTATTTGTCCAACCTATTATTGCATAACCAAATCCGTCTTCCCACATTGATAATAAGCTTTTATTTAATAATGCTCTTCCTACTCCTTTCCCTCGCTCACATTCTAATACACCTGTTGGACCAAAATAATTTTTAGCTGTAGCATCATAACACGCAAAGCCAATAACTTCTTTATCTCTAACTGCAACATAACAAGTTATAGGATTGTTTGAAAACGCCGCTTTACATTCATTTACCCAATTATTATTAAAATTTTCTTTAACAAATTCTAAGACTTTTGTTCTGTCAGGAGATAATACTTTCTTAATGGTAATTCCCTGCTCTTGTAAATCTCTAAAAAGCTTTGTCTCTTCATTTACATTATATAATTTAACTAACATATCAGGCATAGAAAATCCCCTTTCTTTCGTATATAATCAGTACTTACTATTAATTTGAATCACTAACTAACCAAGTCTTACCTTCTTCCATGTCTGAACAAGCATATATCTGCCCCTTGTTAAGTACATTAGCTTTCACTAATGCTTTCAATACCCCTCTTTTCCATTTTAATTTTTATAATAATTTACTGTTAAAATAGTCCTCTATATTTTCTTTAACAATAAAAATAGATTGCTCATCACCATATTTAATATTGATGCATCTTTTCCCAAAGCTGCAATTCGGTAAGACTTTTTTAAGTTTTAAAATATAGTTTTCATCGTGAAAATGTATAGAATAATGCTTTTTCGCAGCTGAAATTGCTACATATCCATCGTACATTTTCGCACCCAACCACCACATTGGCATAGCAAAGCAGATTTTAGGTGTGATTTGTGGAAACTTAGTTTTCATATAAGCAACAAATTCATAAACGTATTTCTTTCCATTCTCGTCTAAATTATTAATATAATCATTCATTGAAGTAGCACTCATGAATATTTCCTCCATATTATTTAAATAATCTTTTGGCAAGGCAAATCTCCTTCAAATATTTCAATTATTTAGCTAGCCTGCAGAATCAGGTAAATTAAACGTCATTTCAATACTTAATTGCTTAGCTTTTTGTTAATTAATAAACACCAAAGTGTTGTATAGTAAATATTATAAGTCTAAAGTTGAATTTCCATAAAGCCAACATTAAAGGGCAAATTATTATACTTCCTTGCACCAATATGTATAAATCCTATATTACTGTACCAATCCTTTAATTTTGTATTTTCTTCAATTATCCCAATAACCATTTTATTACTTCCCATTTCCCTAGCTTTACTCATTGCAAAAAAAATCATTTCTTTTCCATAGCCTTTATGACGGTATTCTGGCAATACAGCAACATTCTCCAACTGAGAATTACCACCATCATTCTTGCCCAATGAAAAATAACCTACAATGATATCGTTATGCAAATAACCAAAGAGTCGTCGTCCTTCATCATACTGCTCATATAGTTTTTCTATTTGTATAAAACTTGTATGCCCTGGACAATTCTCTTTTGTTAAATTAAATTCTTGTGCAACGGTTTCAAAACTTTTTCTGATTACTTGTACACATAATTCGATTTCATCTCGTTCTATCTGCCGTATCATCCTTATCCCTCCGTATTCACATTTTTAACTAATGTTACAGAAACACACCTACTAATTAATGGTTGCATATTTTATATAATTTGTACATGCTTCTACTCCTTAGGAGCATTTGGGACATAGAACTTCACCGTAATATGTAACGAACCTTTCTTCCTCTTCCACTTCAGCTTTACATTTATAACATGAATACTTAATTTTAGATCATCCTTTCTACTTACACTTTCACATAGTGAATTACTCTCTGCTATGTTCTAATTCATAACTAATTATATTTCTTATAACCTTGAGACTTCGCTTCCCCAAAGATCCATCACCCTTGTGCCTTGGAAAGATGTGCATATGATAATGTCCTATATCATTTTTCTTGATAATTGATCAACTCGCTTTAGCATTTGTGGAATTCTAAATTCTCCATCTAATTCCTTTACAAACTCAGCAGCGTAATCAGGATCTAAGCCCACAGAGCTAACATATAATGGTTTATTGCTCTTTCCGCGATATACTTCTATATAATTTGTGCTATCTTTATAAAATGTTTTGGCAACTCCAATAACAGGTATTTTGCATTCTAAAGCATCGTATAAATAGCCGCCTAATCCTTTACTTCCATCATTTAACCAAACAAAGCTATCAACAATAATAAAATCTACTGCCTCCGATACTTTGTTAAATAGATGCAATATACATGGCAACTCCCTCTTGTAGAATTGACCCGGTATATATTCGTTTATCCCATTAATTATTTCATTATACTCAGACAATATGTAGTCTTGCTTATCTCTTTTAAAAACAATACAACTTGCATTTGCATAATCTTCATAATAATAAACATCAAAGCATGCCACAACAACACTATCCATTAATACTCCCTCACTAGAATCTTTGTATCCCAATTTTTATATTTTTTTATTTATGAACTATAATTAACTGGTCTTCCTCAAAACTAAATTTATTTGGTAATGATAAATTTGCTAAACTGATGTGTAATTTATGCTTTGAAGTATTCTTCTCATTGCCTGCCCAACAAGAATACAATTCAATTTCACTAACATTTTTTAGATTGTTAGTTATATAATTAAATAACTCCCTGACAGATCTTTTTCTTTTCTCCTGTTCAGCATTAAATATCTCTATGAAGGATTCATTAACTTCTTTATCTTCAATATCATATTGTCCATATGAAAATCCGCAACCACATCCTTGATACGAGCCAATGTAATAAACATATTTTTTTGTGAATTGTTTTTTGACATCTAAATTATATTCACTTAATTCATCTACATAAATAGGCTGATAATCCTGCTGACCAGCCGGAACTAACGGAAGCTTTACGTCTGAAGCTGTATAAAGCATCATACACATACTTTTATCCCCCTTTAATTACGGTAATTCATTAGTTATTGGTTCTATCTTTCAATAAAAGGAACTTTAATTCATAAAATTTAGTATTTTGATTGAACACTTTACTTCTCAGATAAGTCATCTCCACCTTCATCTCAAAGGAATATACTTGAGCGTGCTTATATCAGTAAAGGTATGTACCTTGGCGATAGCTTTATTCACAACCTATATATTGATTATAAACCATAAACTTACATACTTCTATATAAAAAGAGCCTTCCAACAAGGCGGACGGCAAAATTTTGTTATCTAGCTGTATGAAGCTTCTTCATAGTAATTTGTATTAACTTAATAACTTAAAACACTTTTCCAAAGTTAGGTAATAAATTTATTTTTGATTATTAAGTAATGAAAAATTTCGATATCGAATCTATAAAAGCTTAAAATGCTCTTTTCTTTCCTTTAGGTAATAATTTAAAAATGAGAATGATACCCATTTAAGCTCTCTGCAATGTCTTATATTAAATTTCGATCTTTAGGAAAAAATTAATATCATCTTTTGCACATATAGCCTGTCCTCTAACATACTCACTTTTATCTTTTAGTGCTCCTTTTACAATAGGAGCAACCCTATCTATATGCAACTTACCATGTATTCTTGCTAAATGTCCAAAACACAAAATTGCCAAACCTCTAACCCGATCATCAAAATGGTTGCTATATTCAATACATAGATTTTCAACAAACTCATAATCATCATCATAAAACGCTAAAGATAATAATCCATTCACTATCCGTGTGCTTTCGCCTGAATAAATCTCACTAAGTGCCCAAATCCTATTTTCATTCATTTTATCACTCCCAAAATGATTTGCTCAATATATTCTTATTACACAACTATCTACAATTGCTACTTTGCATAATGTAACTTCAATTCATCAATTTCGCTTTCATTGACGCTAACATTACATATTTTTGTTGTCAAGTCTATTAATTCTTCTTAACTCAATTTTTATCCATCTTTCTCAACCTTAATTAATCTTTACTATCTTACATTGTTATAGTATTTTACATCAGTAAAAACACAAGATGCATAAATTATGTATTTTGCATATTAAGTTTACTGTAGATTATGCTTATACTATAAACGATACTTATATATTTATTTTGATAGTAACGAAGAAATAATCCCAAATAAAACATATCCTAAAGGGAATAACATAAATATAATTCCTAAAATTATTGAGCTTGTATTAAATAAAGGTTTTGATATACTATTTTTTGTTTTCATTTGTTTCAAGTATATTTTGTTCATTGCTATGCCTGTACCACCGATAATTATCAGACATATTCCTATAAAACAAATAAGAGCAATTATAATTCCAATTATAGCCGCAATAAACGGTAGAAAAATTAAAAATCCCATCAGATCACATCCCTTATAATTTATTCAAAATCAATACTCCTGCAATCAAATAACACAAGGTTATTAAAATCCCCACCCACATATGTATAGCTGAAAGCAACCAAAAACCAACTTTTACTTTTTTATTAGATGTATCAAAACGTTTGCTCATCTTCATACCTTTATATCCTCGTATTATTGCAATAACAGCTAAAAATAGAGCCATTACAAGTGCTAAAAGAATAAGTGCATTTCCTAGTGGTATCATCTTTTCCCCCTCTTTTCCTTAAAATTACTTTTATCTCGAATTGATATATTTCGAAGGCTTGACCCTAATTGGCCAAAGCGGACTTAAATGTTTTGTTAATCGACGTACTACTTTAGCTCATCCCATCCTAATTTTCTCAAAAAATTATTCCACTCAAAACACATTAACTTATTTTTATCAGAACTTATTTCTCCGTCAAAGATGAATTTTTTAATTAATATATATTTTGGATTTTGATTTTCATCGAGTATAAATCTGTAATCCATCTCATCCGTATCCCAAGAGTTTGTAAGAACTGCTTTCTTCTTATCCTCCAAATCATAAAATACAATTTCAGTAGTATCCAAAATTCGGTCTTCTGAGCGAAAAACAATATATCTTTCGGATGCTGCTTCAAATCCATGGAAAATATATGGAACTGTATTGCAACAAAATTCCAAATTAAAATCTTTGAGGTTAATTCTATAAATATCTCCGCTATAATAATCATCCTTCAATAATCCATCATTGTCTTTATCAGTAATCTTAATAAAGTATAAGTACTTCCCCATTACTCTAGTGTCATTTATATCGAATTCACCAAAAGGTAGAATCTCAAGTCTATTTTTATTATTCAAATTAGTATACCAAAGTGACTTGATTCTAATATAGTCACCAGAATCTTTTATCTCATTTCCTTTAAAATTATGTATTTATATAAATTTATTTAGGACTAATCCCACCATAATGAATAAACACTATATCCGTCCTTTAAATTTGGTGCAGCTATCGGTCTGCCATATTCATACCCTTCGCCAATTTCATCTACTTCTAATTCGTCTACCCAATCGCTTACTTCTTCTATACTTGCAGATGTTAAAATATATACTCTTTCTGAGAAAGGCCACATACTTTCATCTTCGTCATACTCCATTATTTCAATCAATACATCCTGTACCTAGTCTTTATCCTTTATATTTTTTAGGACTGAATAGAATTTTTCGGTTCCAGGATGATCAAGCAGGTTGCACCCTATAGAACCAATATCATCGTTTCCTTCAAAAAACAGCTCCAAAGATATAAGTGGAAGAGTTTTTTTATTAACATTAACTTGTCTATAAATTTCCTCTAATAAATTCTCTTTCATTATACAATCCTCAAATTCACTTTTATCCTCTACATACGTCTCAATATTTTGTATTTTAATTATACACTAGCCCCCTTGTCGTTTACTAGACTAAACTCACCTTAGTATTTTGTTCCCGATAACGATTCTGATTGCTGGTGTTCCTGAATCAGACCCCAGAGGAATACCCCTTGGCTGCGCTTGCACCGGTGAAGGAATGTGCTTTGGCTCATCTTAATTAGTTTTCACTTCTATTTACTAGGTCACTTAATTCCTGAAGTCCTTCCAATAGTTGCCTATACATCCCCTTTTTTCTTTCAATAATATTTGATATTTCTTCCGTCGTCATAATCCTACTTTCATAAAGTAATTTCATTGATTGTATATCGACATCCTCAATTATTAGATTATAATCCAAGGCATTTGCTAAGTTTAACAAATCACCTTTAATTTCATTTATTAACTCTATACTCCATTTGCTAATGACTTCAGATAACAACCATTTTATCCAAATACCATCTCCTGATTTAAATACTTCCCTTACATATGTAATTGCTTCTGAATCTACAGTAGCCAATACTTCTATTATGTGCTGAGCTCCAGGCCAATTTATATCCTGAATCCATTCTAAGAGACCAGGAATCACTGATTTAACCCTAGGGTATCCAATTTTCTTTAAGACGATGGCTGCATTTTCCCAATAACTTTTTGAAATCGGCTGTAGCAACATATGTAATTCAGATTCCTCAATATTAGTTAGCCTTTTTACAGCATCATTCCTCAAATTTTCCGAAGTACTCCATTTCAAATTTTTTATGAGTTCATGTATTTCATTACTATCCATGTTTCTCTCCTAACTCATAGTTTTAAAATCATATTAATACCCTTTATTAGTTCCACTTTGTTTGAGTATATTTCATATAACGTATTAATGTCGTTTATACGTAGTTATTCTATTCTAGTTTAAATGTTATTCTAACACCTCTATTGAAGTCCATATTAAAACCAACAATTCTTTCTTTCACTGTCGAATTATCATTCTTTGCATTACCCCAAAATATCCAAGGCACTGTATCAAAGAAAAAATGCCTATAGGGGTATTCTTTATAATAATAATTATTATAACTTCCCATGTTGATAGGGTCTGTTACTAAATTTCCATTAACATCATAAACTGCTTCTTTATGTCCATCTTCCGATATATATACGGTATTACCTGAAGCTCCTTTTAAATTGTGAGACGCTATTTCCATAGTATTAGATAATATTTTTCCAATCAACCCTAAAACCAAAGCTAAAACCAATATTATAACGCCAATTACAAATAGTCTTCTGACTGTATTCATGTTCTTACTTACTCTTTCTTCAATTACCTCTTTTCATCAAACAGATTATTCAGTATAACATTCCAAATTTCCGACGCCGAGACACTCAACCAGACTTGGCCTAGTGTCGCAGGTGTAGCTTGGCTATCTTTTCAAGACAAGCTACACGGATTTTTTTGTTAGTGGATGCTCGCACCACCACACTAGAAAATTTATATTAACCCTATTCAAATAGCCTGTTATTATATCAATAAATGCTGTTGTTAACACATCAATTTCCCTAAACACTTAGTATATGCTTACTATGACATGAGCCTTTCTTTCTAACGCTTTCGTATAGAAATTAAGTATTTTTTTATATTCTTGCATAAGTTCATCAAATAAACTTTCCTTATCCTTATCTCTCCAAATATCAGGATAAATTTTTGCTTTTCTAAATTTTGATAAGCCGAAATTAAGTCTTAACTTTTCAATATCTACATTGCTTAAAGCTGTTACGATTTCATGCAAATACTCACTCATAGTATAGGCTATAAAGTCAGCATCTTCATCATTATTAAATACCTTAACACCAACAATAGCTTCACTTAATTTGTTTCCCTCTATTGGTTGACATGCTGATATTCCTGTAAGAAAAAAGTGAAGTCCGTCCCAAAGCTTATCTATATCATATATTTCATTTTTCTCATCTTCACTAAGATCTTCAATCATCTCAATTAAATCATCATTTTCTAAATCAACTAAACTCTTAAATGTTTGATTATTAATCATCATGTATTGTCCAATTAACCCCATAAAATCTAACCTCCAATTTTTATTAATAAAGCATTTCAAAATCCGCCTAACGTTCTGTGCTACCGACGTTTCCAAACCATAGGTAGCTCTTATCTTAGGTTTGGAATTGTGCCTTGGCGTCTGTTCAAGATTCTTTTTATTTGAAAAATATACCTTAATCTAATACTTGTCTAATCCTGGTACTATCCCAGCAAGTCGGACAGCAACATTTTGTTAGGCGAAGGAATCTACCATAACTTTTCACTTAAGGACCATTCCTTAGTTTTTTGTTTGAGATACCCTCTAAACTGTGCGTTATACTTTAATTTCTTATGATTATTATACATATCATCCATCATCATGCCCACAGCAACAATAAAAGTTATGTAGTCCTTGAAAAAAAGAAATGTCTTGCTGGCGTTGCTTGTGCCCTAAGTATAATAATTCCGCTAACTCCTAAGGCTTGATAATGTCTAACTTACTTGATTCTTCAAAATTAATCCAACAAAATCTCCGACACTATATTCATCATCTTACTGACGTTAAAAATGTATACTCTATTTTATTTCTCCCATTTTTATTTTAATAAACTTTAATAAAGCTGTTTTTTCATTTTGAGGTATCCATTCAGTGAGTCGTGCTGCCGCAACAGGTAGTTCCCATTGTTCAATTTGCTGAATACTCGCTCCTGTTATCTTTATATAATGTTTTATATATTCTAAATAAAACTTATTTCTAATAAAGTTAATAATTTGTCTTTCTATAAACATTTTATTAGGGATAACTCCAAATTTAAACATTACTGATGTCCTTGCAATATCAGCTAACTGATTCCCTTCAGTTGCTGTCATCCAATCAATTATTATTCCCTTATTTTTTGTTATGAGTATGTTATCCGGATGGAAATCTCCATGACAGAGTATGTTATCATCTTTAAGCCTATCAATATATTCATACAACCTAGCCTTTACATCATCCTCTAATAATTCTGTCTTTGAAATATTATCCTTTAGTCTTGTCTTACAATTAGGTAATTCAAAGTCAACTTTTCGCTGGATTGACTTATGTAATTCTGCTAATCGTTGTGCTTCTTTCTTTACTCTCCATGGCTTAATTGCTATTACTTTCATCATAGTTTTTCCGCTAATTCTTTCATATATAATACCACTTCTATTATCAATTTCTAAAAGTTCATAAACTTTCGGCACTGAATCAAGCTTTTTACAAATGCTGGCACTGATTTCATATTCCTTTTCAATCACCGTTTTAGGTAAACCTGATCTGAAGAGTTTCAAAATTTTATCTTGTTCCAATTCAAATACTTCTGCTGTTCTACCTTGTCCAATTAACTTTCCTTTTTCCATTTATACGCCTCCATTGGTTAATTAGTTTTAATTTGCACATGTAACGCTGCATTATGTAATTTAAATAAAAAATGTTACCTGCAAACATATACTTTATTAGATTTAAAATGTCATATAAAATTTCTAATTTCTGACGCCGAGACACTTAGCCACAGTTGGCTTAGTGTCGCAGGTGTAGCTTGACAATCTTTTAAAACAAGCTGATTTCTCATACTTATGGCATTTAAAGATAAATCCAAGAATTTTAGATTGTCACTCTGTTAATATAAAATTACGTATAACTGCTCGCATTCAAAACGTTCCTGAACCGGACCCCAGAGGAATGTGCTTTGTCGCTTTTTTAGTCACTACAGAAGTTCATAATTAAATTCCTCTTACTCAAACCACTTGTCCAAACCCTTCCCGAGCCAAAGCGAACTTGAGTGCTTTGTTAGGCGAAGTTCTTTTCCTAAACTCTAACTCAAAGCATTTTATTAATTATTAAACAAGCATCAATGAATATAATTTCCCCAAACAGTAAAATTAGTTTAATGATTTTAAAGCTTTTCTTATACTCTATTTTCACAACAATGAAAATAGCACTATCCTAAATCAAGCGTAGACCAGCCACAGTCACTTAACTTTGAACTAATTTTATGAAATTCTTGATAATATCTTTGCTTCCAATGTTTCATAAAAATTTCCCAAACTCGTCTTTTAGGTATTATTTCAAATCTAATCACTGGTGTTGTAAAAAATTCAAAATACGGTTTATCCGCAAACCAATCTCTTTGACCCACGCAATTTGTGTCCTCTTCATTAATATTTTTATATGGTTGCCCATCCCATGTTACAAAATCTCCCGATTGGTTCACATGCTTCACCCAATTGCTTCGACATTCATCAAAATAAACATATTTGGCCACACCACTTTTATCTGTATACTTTAATTTATCTTTATCAATTTCAATAATATTCGAGAAACCGTAGACTTCCATCCCCTTACTCCTTTCAATAAAATATTTAATAAACGATGCTTTAATCAATACTTGAGATATTCTCTAGATAACTTTATATATTTACAATTAAATTTCGCCTAACGTTTCGCACTCAAGATGTGGAGTATACCCTTGAGTGTGCTTGCACCGTTGAAGAAATGTACCTTGGCTATAGTTCTCTCCATAACCTATGTATTGATTATAAACCATAAACTTACATAATCCTATATAAAAAGAATCCACCAGCCAAGGCGGACGACAAAATTTTGTTAGTCGACGTAAAACCAAGAAATTCATTTATAATTATTTTTGAATTGACATAACCTGCTAATTCATTGGCGGTTCATTCTCCAAACTATTTGGAGCCCAAAATACTACTGGAACTAATTCTTTAGTAGCTATCTTCTTTATTAATAAATCCATATTTCTTTTTTTCTTAAGCTTGACAGTTGTAAATCCATCACTAAAATCAGTACATAAATCACAAATTAATCAGTAATATATATACACTAAATTGTATTAAAAAACCGCCTAGCCAGGGCGGACAGTAATGTTTTGTTGGCTGATGTTTGTTATTTCAATGTTTTAGTCAACGAATATATCATTTAAATTTATTTCCAAGGATTCGAAGATACCAACCTTTATATTATCTTCTTCTGAGTATACCTCTGGTCTTCCAAATTTGTCGTTTTCATTTAATGTATATGATACAATTGTTTTTTCATCAGGATATACTATCCAATATTCTTTTACTCCTGCTTTTTCATACAAATAAAACTTCTCTTTTAAATCCTTCTTTAATGTAGATGGAGATACTATCTCTATTATAAAATCGGGACTTCCCTTACATCCTTTATCATCTAGTTTACTAGAATCACAAATAACTGATATGTCAGGCTGCACTATATTAGTAATATCATCATCCGATTCATTATTGATATTTAGCCTAACATCAAAAGGCGCACTATACACTTCACAGGTTTTCCCCCTTAAATAATTGTGAATTGAGGCAAACAATTCCCCAGATATCTTCTGATGTTTTCTTGTTGGCGCTGGGCTCATGTTAAAAGGCACACCATCTATAATCTCCCATCTGTCTTCAGTGGGCCAATTTATATAATCTTTATATGTGTACTTTATATTATTTCTTCTTTCTGGTATTGCCATCTTATCGCCTCCGCTCTTTAAATTCGCTAATACTAATTATACCACTAATACTTAATTTTAGACCATCCCTCGGTTTTGTTTCAGCTAACGTTTTGTGCTCAACGCCCCGAGATACTTAGCCAGACTTGGCTTGGTGAAGGAATGTTCTTTGGCTATCTCCTCAACTTGGGTGTTCTGTTCTGTGGCGTTTCCTGCTTAGCATTAATCCTATTATGTGGTTTAGTATAATTATTTAAACTGTGCATTTATATAACTTCCTTAAATGACTTTTTTCCTATCTAAGCAATCTGAACTATCCTTGAATTCTGACATAGTGGATATGTATTAACAAATCCTAAAATAGCAGCCCTCATCTCAATAAAGGAATCCCCGTAGAAATATAAGGCAGTCTCTCTTTCTCCTTGCCAGTATCTTTCAACTTCACCCTTATATCCAATAAGTCTTGATATTTCAGATAATACAAAGTTTGAATCGCACTCTCTATATACGTTTTCGGGAAGATTTACACCATCAAGATAAATAGCTAATCCTTCTTTCCTTCCGAATGTTATTTCTTCTTCGGTATCTTCAATTTTAATGTGTGACCCTTTAGGTGATCCCCAAATTTCTAACTTGCTTATTATTTCTGTTATAATTTTCTTAATATCATTTCCTTCGTAAACCAGAATTTCTATGTCACAAAACTCTATTTCACCTGATTTCGCTTGCATAGTTCCTCCACCTGCAACCTCACCATATGCATTTACACGCAAGTATTCCCCAAGTGGGTCTTGATAAATTTCACCTCTGTCAATTGGCATAATTTTTTCATTTAGCTGAATAACCATGAAACTTCCTTGCGAAATTTGTTCCTCTTCTTCATTTGAACCCAAAAATTTCTTTAATATCTTATTAAACATTGTTACCTCTCCTTAATTCTTAACAAATTTGATTTTAGAAGTATACGAATATCCTAGCTAAGATTAATGTCGTAGAACGTTCCTAATTTCCGACGCCGGGAAGCTTAGAAAGCTCTTTTCTTAGCTTCCCAGGTGTAGCTTGGCTGTCTTTTCAAGCCAAGCTGAACGGAAACTTTTTGTTATATGATGTTTTAAATCTTTCGCTATATATGTGCGGTGCAGGTCCCTCGCATACTCTAATTCTCAATAATAACTATATCTTAAATTTCCCAAGTTTACATATTCTCGATTATGTATATAATATGTACCCTATGATGTCTGTTAAATCATCAGTATCAACTGAATACATTGCACTTTGTTTAACTTTCGATGAACTGTTTATAGCGATAGATCTTCCACAATACTGGAAAACTGGAATATCAGTTGATCCATCTCCAACAGCAATACATTCACTAGGCTTTATGCTGTTATTCTTACAAAAATCTTGCAAACACTCTATTTTTTGTTCAGCTCCAATATAATTAAGAATTTTTCCTGTAAACAATCCATCAACTACTTCGTAATTACTACCATAATAATTATCAAATCCCCAAATATCACATACAACTTTGGCTACTTGCTTTGGGCCGACAGTAACAACAATGCATTTTATATTTTGACCATGTAATACTTCAACTACATTCTTAATATTTTTTAAAGGTTTTGCAATCTCCAAAAAAGATTGAGCAATTTTACGTTCTTCAAGACCTAAAAGTAACTCTGCTCTAAGATAATCTGCTGATATATAGTTAATCAGACCTTTTTCTTCTTGTTCTTGAATGAAAGAGTGCTCTTTTTCTTTCCCATTTAAAATGCATGGCAACATAACGGAGTGTATTTCTCTAATCAGAGTATCATCCAAGTCAAAACAAACAAGTTTAAATTTCCCCATTTATATCCCCCTTTAACAAATATAAATTATCTAAACTTAACAAAAGTCTACGCCTAATACCTTACGTGCCATCAACAAAAATGTTTTTGTGTAAACATAAGCACATAGATTTAAAATGTTATATAACGCTCCTTACTCCCGGCGTTTCCTAGTCTTAGATAACTCTTATCTTAAGCTGGGAAATGTGCAAAGCGAGCGGTAGTATTTTGTTAGTTGAAGTTTTAAACCATTACTTTCAAATTAGAAATTTTGCAACCTAAAATGTATCCATTCTAATCCTGGCAAAGTCGCTTTATTAATTATTCCTTCAAACTGCCATTTTCCTCCTTTGAAAGAATTCGGCCCCGTTACATAGCAATCATGTCCAACTAAATTTGAAATCAACAAAGCTTTAAATACTGCTTTCTCAATATCATCAACTTCCAGTGAAGTTTTAAAATATGCCTCAAATAAAGAACTATCTTTCCAGTACTGCTTGCATTCACCCTTAAATATGTTTTGTCCTATAATTTTCTCTAACTTACAAAGCATGATATCAACCTTATTCGGTGAACTAACTCTAAAATAACCCTTCCAATATATACTATCAAACATTCTCTCTGAATTATTCTCCTTTATATTTCTCAACCTTACTGATAGCAGAATTTAAAATTTCTATAATTTCTTTTACCTCTTTACTGCCCATACTAATCTCAGAATCACCACCGTTACGTTCTGTAACCCCAATTATTATTCTATCTTCAAAAGTACTAATAATTACTCCAGCTACATCATCACCATCTGAATTTTTACCCTCTATATACTTTAAACACTCTCTTTTACTAGTCATAAAATCCCCCCTAACCTTCAGTTTAAATAGAATTTCGGCTAACATTTCTAACTCCCGACACCGAGAAGCTTAGAAATATCTTTTCTTAGCTTCTCAGATGTAGCTTTGTCCGTTTTTTCATGACAAAGCGAACTGGAATGTCTAGTTATATGATGCCACATGCTACCCGTATCAAGAGATGACCTTGACATCACACTATAACAAATCACTTTACCTACATAATTAACCATCGGTTAGAATATAATTCTCTGGTGCCCTCAACATTAACGGGCCCATTATAAGATCACTAAGTTGACTGCCATCATTTAGCGCATTGTTCAAGGCATTTATTTCCGCGCCTAGTAATAAAACCTTTTCAATCTTGTCCCTAGAAATTTTTAATTTAAGTTTTTCAACTACTACCTTTTTTACATGATTGTATGTAAAAAAATCATACAATAATTTTGTATGCTCTGAACCATCGGGCATAATTATTATTGCTTCATCTGAGAACTTTACCTCCGGAAATAAAATCCTACCATAAACAGTTGGGATAAAGCAATAAAGCTCCCAGGTTAGGGTTGAATTTTTGGTGAGCGTTTCGATTCGTTCTACAATATCTTCTTCATTATCTGATTCAGTGTAACTTTCCATGACATTAATTACCTGATAAATTAAATCTGTTATATCATCCTTTTGTTTTACTTTTTTAAAGAGATCAAATATTCCCATTAATATCCTCACCTTCTCTAACTCTTTTATTTATTCTTTTTAACAAAATTTGAATTGCAGAATACAATGTCATTACATGTGGTTTCATATAACGTTCTCGTATGACCGATGAGGGAGAGGCTTAGATATATCTTATCTTAACCTCTCCCTTGTGGCACAGCTCTTGCTGTCATACATTGTTAGATGTCGTGTCTTTCAACTACATTATAAATTAATGCAAATTCTTTTTAATCTCTTCAATTTCTTCAATTGATAGTCCAGTTTTCCGTGATATTGTTTCAGTATCTAGAACATCTATTAAGTTTTTAGCAATCTCAATAGCTTTTTTACGCTCTCCTCTTTCTTCAGCTTCATTAATCATGCTCATCTTCTCAATTAATGCTTCTTCTCGTGCTTTATAGAGCTTCATTGTTTCTTCATCACTACTCAACCATTCAAGTCTTTCCTCTGCCTTACGGATAACAGGGTCCATTTCAACTACCTCCTTAAGCATTTCTTTAGGTATGTCATTTTCTAAGAAAAGCAACCATCTGTGTAAAGGATTGTTTATGTCTTTTGATGCTCTTCTAAACTTAGGCATCTCAACAAAATTTAGTTCAAACTTGTCTGTTAACATGAAGTCTTTAAATTCATCCTCATAGAAGTGATAAGTTGAATGAAATTTAGAAATATCAAAATAATCAAAGTCTAGAATTCCAATTACAATTGTTTTCTTTAAATCCTTATACTTACCACAAGACTTTATAGATTCTGAATACATTTTTGATAAATAATAAAGCATTCTTTCTACAATGTGCTGGAATATTATCCCTAACCATGTTAACTTCCTATTAATCCAAAAACAAGAAAAATATGAATTAGCTCAATAACACAATATATCGTTTTGTTCAATAAGGCAATTAGAATTTGTTAGTCAGAATAAGCTTCTTCATATGTGTTTAATACTGCATATACATAGGTATCCCAATATATGGGGTTTCCGTTCGTATCTTGATGGAAAGAAACATTTTTTCTAAAATGCGCTTCTCTTATCATTCCAATCTTCTCCAGTAGCTTCCACGAAGGCGTGTTTTGAGGAGCGCACTCTGCATAAATTCGATGAACACCTTGATTAAACATATATTCTATTACCGCTTTGCCGGCATCGCTTCCATAGCCCTTATACTGATAGTTCTCGTTTAATACATATCCAAGTTCTCTTGTATTAAAACTCCTCTTTCCTAGATAAATATTTCCAATAACCTTATGCTCATTTTTTAACTCGATTGCATAGAATTCATCGCTTTGTGCTCTAAATTCAATCTCTTTTTTTGCTTTCTGATAAGTGAAATCTGGATATGCCTCAAATTCAGCATTAACACGCTGCAGCATATATTCACATAAATCATTTTCGTCGCTCAGCTCAAAATTGCGGATAATCAAATCTTTTGTCTCAATTTTCATTTCAATATTCTCCTTTAGCATCGAAAACCTGCCTCTTAAAATACTATTTACCTTTATGGCAAATATAAAAATCTTTTAGTTCTGCTTTACGTTCCTTCGGTAACGCTAATTTATTTCTAAAAATGTTATGTGTAAACATAAACTTAATTAGATTTAAAGTGTCATCTAACGTTCCGCATTCAAGACGTTCCTGAACTCGGAATGAGTTTAATAAAATCCCATCCAGAAGAAACAAGTGTTATGCCCAAATATTTGCGTTGTTCATTTGTTAATTCAAACAATTTAAAAAATCTCCTTCAAAATATATAATTGTTAGTAGATGAATCCTATTTAATACTTTGTAAATTCGATATGCATTTAACCAATTGATAGTCACAATTATGATAAGATACTATCTTTTTCTATTTTATTACCTTTTAAAAATTCCTTAACTAGAAGAGGCTTTCCTCCAGGAAACTGTAATACTTCTATAACAAGAACCCCTTCCTTAGTAGCCACAGCAATTCCATCATTATTTGCATCTATGATATACCCAGGTGGTTCTATAGTTTTTATAGTTAATGCCTTTGATTTATATATTTTAATTTGGCTATCTTTATAATTTGTATACGCAGTCGGCCATGAATTCATATTTTTGTATGGCCACGCACTTAGTCCTCTTATTAAATTGTGTATGTTAATACAACTATCATGCCAATTT
>JAUZPI010000040.1 GCA_030706015.1 Bacillota bacterium | reverse complement strand
CCGTGACCAATTTCTTTATTAGAATGGTTATAGTTCTATTCTCTTTTTCAAAATCACATATTTCCCAGCTGTAATCAAATTTACATCCGATTACTTCAACAGCCTCATCTAAAAATTCTTTTTCAAGGTAAGGCTTCATAACACTCCAATAGTCCACTACCTTTTCGGCAGCTCCTTCCTTTACCAGAATCTCTGATAAATTAGAAAGAATACCTTTGATATGTATAGTTATTAGTTCATTTTCAACTTTAACCTTAACATTATCCGGCCCTTTACCTCTGTAGTGCTTAATAATCTTAACGGCTAATTTTCTTATCTTTTCTTGCATTTCAAGAGTTTCAGCTTGCAAGATAACACCTCAATCTAACCAGAATGTCCTTGTAATAATTTTAGAATCAATAATTATACAAAAATATATTAAACCCATAACCATTAATAGTCAATACACAAATTATCGATTTTTTTTAATTAAGCATGAAATTAGTAAGAAATAATAAAATTTTGTACCTTTATCTGTAGATTTGTGCAATTTATTTATAATTTCCTATTATAAAGACATCGGAAGTATAAGCTGTAATTTTTTAAATTCCTAATTCATTTATTTTTTCAATATATTTTTTTATCACAGCAGCAGAAGCTTTGAAGCTTGATAACTCATTTTCAGTCATGTGTATCTCTAATACATCCGCTGCACCTTTTCTATTCAAAATAGTTGGTACTCCTGCAAAAACCTCTTTTTCTCCATATTCACCTTCAAGTAATGTAGATACTGGAATTATTTTGTTTTCATCCTGAAAAATAGTTGTAATTATGCCAGCACAAGCAGAAGCAATTCCATAACAGGTTGTTCCCTTGCGGTTATAGATTTCCCAACCACCCTTTACTGTCTTCTTAACAAGTTCATTTAAATCCACATCACCTAAAAGTCCTTTATTATCTTGAATTACATCATAAAACTGTTTTCCTTCAATAGTAACCGTTGACCAGGGCACCATCTGAGAATCTCCATGTTCACCCATTGAATATGCGTGTACACTCCTTGGGTCAACATTTACCATCTCCGCAATATAGTTCTTTAGTCTGGCAGAATCCAATGCAGTGCCAGTACCAATAACCTGATTTTTAGGTAACCCTGATAATTTATATACATAATGAGCAATAATATCAACAGGATTGGAAACTATAATAAAAATCCCATCAAACCCACTAGACATTATAGGTTCTACTATAGACTTACATATTTTAACGCCCATTTCTAATGAATCCAATCTGGTTTCACCCTTTTTAGGCGGTGCTCCTGCAGTAATTACTATAATATCAGCATCTCCGCAATCAGCATAGGTACCCACCTTTACTTTAACATTATGACTTAAATATTGGATACTGTCCCTCAAATCGAGTACTTCGCCCAGGGCCTTTTCCTTGTTTATATCTATCATTAAAACCTCATCACAAATTCCTTGTGTAACTAAGCTAAAAGCAGTTGATGAACCTACAAGTCCACATCCAACTATGACAACCTTTCTTTTACTAATTTTCATTTTGAACCCCTCTTTAGTTTTTAATTTTTATCTAATGACTACCAACTGTAATACTCCCACTTCTGTAAGCGGGAGATAACGGCTGTTACACCCCTGAATAACGATTTCCCCTAAAGGATAACGAGTTCTAAGTGTCTTTGACACTTAGAACTCTGTTTATTATTCTCTCTATGAAAATTATTAAACTTTAAATTTTGAGATTAGAAGTTTTAAATCCTCTGCCATTTTTGAAAGATTACTTGATAATGATGCTATCTCCTGTACAGAAGCAGTCTGCTCTTCCGAAGTTGCTGCAACTGCTATTGTGCTATTTGATGTAGTTTGTGCAACCTCAAAAATCTCATCTATATTTGCTTTCACAAGTTCACTGTCCTGAGTAACTGTTTTTATAGAGTTTGAAACGGCTTGTATTTCTCTTGTTACCTTGTCCATAGCAGATTCTATATCACTAAATGAGCTGCCTGCCATATTAATAATATTGATACCCTCTTTAACAGAACTTGTACTGCTGTTTATTGAATCAACAACTATACGAGTATTATCCTTAATTTCACTAATTATACCATTAATCCTCTTAGTAGACTCTGATGATTGTTCTGCCAGCTTTCTTATTTCCTCAGCCACAACGCTGAATCCTTTTCCTACTTCTCCTGCTCTTGCAGCCTCAATTGCGGCATTTAAAGCTAATAAGTTTGTTTGGCTTGATATACCATTAATTATATCTAAGATACCTCCTATTTCCTTTGTTTTTTCACCAAGCTGGCTTACTAGCCCAACAGAATCTATGACCCCATCATGAATTTTATTCATTTGCTTAATACTCTCTTCTATTTTTTCCTTGCCATGATTCACTGATGTTGAAGCATTAAGTGAAGAATTAGCAACTTCGCTGTTGCTAATTGAAATTTCTTTAATTGCATCAACCGTTTTGTTTATTAAGCTAGATGCATCTGATACTTTTGATGATTGCATGGCTGCTCCAGAAGATATGTTCTGTAGTGCAAAAGAAATATCTTCCGTAGCCTTTGCACTTTGCTCAGCACCTAGATTTAGATCTTCAGCCATATGGGTCATTTGAAGTGAATGTCCGCTAATGTTACTAATAATGTTTTTAAGATCATTTACCATAATATTAAACTCACTTGCTAAACTTCCCATTTCATCAGAATCAAATTTTTCTTCTATAGTAGTGAGTTCACCATCTGCAATTTGTGAACATATTTTTGACAAAGACCTAATATCTCTTTTCATACCTTTAACTATCCTATAGCTTATAATTAACATTATAAGATTTGCTAAAACTATCAATACAATAACAATAACATCTACTTTAGTCTCAACTTGAATAAATACCCCATGAAATTCATCACTATATTCCTTCATTTTCTTAAAGTTTTCATCTGTTGATTGTACAAATTTTTGATTATCAATAGTTCCTGCTTTATAGTCATTAACCAGCTTCAAACTCGATTCAAGTTCATCGATATCTTTGTTACACAAATCAATAGCCTGACCCATTTCCTTTGGTAATAGGGTTTTATCTAACCAATTCACAATAGAGATTACTTCTTTCGGCAGTTTTTCCATATCATCTCGTCCACTAAGGAACTCTTCTAGTGAATCCTTATCTCCTTTTTCAATGTACTGAGTTAGATAATATTTATTCTTCCAAAGTAATTCTATATGATCTCTTTCTAGGGATTGAATTGTTGATACTTTTTGCAAATAATACAGCCCAAATAAAGTAATGCCTAGTGCAATTATTGGCATAATGAGTAACAATAATAGTTTCTTCTTTAGTAATTTTTTTAGATAATTCTTCATATTTACACTTCTCTCCTTACTTGTACTCATTTTTTTCTAGTCACATGACTACAGTTGTTTATCGCACTTCACTGTTTGAACTTTAATGTAACCTAGATGCAATCTAGGGTTATCCTGGTAATAAGGTTAATTGGATATTATAAAATGGAGCTAATGCAGTTGGCTTCATAAAAGGATTCTGATATATTGATAGATGATGCCAGCAATCGTATGCTTGTTGAAGTAATTGATGTGTTGCATCTAGAAGGAATTGAGCCAGATAATCTAATCTATGGGCTTGTAAAATCCTTTGAAAGTAATGATTCTAAGAAATATACTTTATAACTCACGATTTTTGACCGCACACTTAAATTACCAGATGTGCGGTTATTTATATTAATTTCTAGTATTACAAATGCCTTAAAAGGATGACATCTTATCCAAAGAAAGGAATAAGTGTATGAAGTCCTCTAACTGTTGAGTTATCTTAATACCAATGTAAAGCACATGCCTTCTCTGTGGCACTCTGCAAAAATTTCTCCGTCCATCTTTTCCATTGTATATTTGCAGATATAAAGCCCTAGGCCATTTCCTTGTTTGTCCTTTGCATTGCTGCCTCTATAGAAGCTGTCGAAAATATGATTAAATTCATTTTCACTTATTGTTTCTCCACTATTAAATATTTTAATAAGCTGGCAATAATCCTCTTCATAAAAAGATAATTTTATTTCCTTCCCATCACCATACTTAAAGGCATTTTCTATAATATTTCCTATAACTTCAAATACTCTGTCCAAATCGCCTTTAACTAATTTATTACTGTAGTCTTCAACAATAAAATCAATCATTTTTAAGTTACATTTTTCTTTATAGGCTATTATTACCTTATCAATTAAATCTTTTAAATAAAATTCACTATTCTTTATTTCGATTTGAAGTATATCTTCACTGGAGGTTTTTATTATTTCCTTTACGAAGCGTTCTATTTCTAATGATTTTTCTTGTATTTGCCTTGCTGCCAGTACTTTCTTTTCATTAGTGTCATAGACCTCTTCCTCTATAGCCTTGGCGTACAACTTAATTGAGTTTAAGGGGGTTTTTATATCATGAGAAATGGAAAGTAATAAAAGCTTCTTATCCTTTTCAAGCTTAATTTCTTTTATCTTATGATAATCCAAATTATCCCTAAGCATATTGATTCCCCAGATAAACTTACCAAAATATCTGTTTTTACTCTCCTTAAGCCCCTCTTTAAAATTACCTTTTGATAATTCATAAGGCATCTCACTTAAAATATTAAAAGGTTTAAGAATTGAATTTCTAATATACAATAGCACTGAAACTATTATTGCTGAATAGATAAATAATACAATTTCTAATTTTAATAAGCTGCTATTATTTGAATTCCAATCTTTATAATTAAATCTAACATAACCTATTAATTTATCTCCAGTATACAAAGGTCGTACTTCATATTCTAATCCATTTGTACTTTTATAGAATTTAACATTATCCGCCTTGCTTGTCAGGGCAGATTCAGGTAAAAAGGACACTGATTTTACAAATTTATAAGAATTTAAATCAGGCTCAGAAAAGGAGCCGCCCTCCCCTAAGCCTGAGTATATTCTATTTATCTCTACTTTATATTCACTGTTTGATTTGTTATTCACCCTTTGAAATAAGGCAGCTAACCCAAGTGAAGTCATTAAATAAATACCAATAACAATTGCAATTATTTTATCAAATTTCTTCATACTTATAGCCTACTCCCCAAAGTGTAACAATCCTTTTCGGTTTTTTGGGATCATCTTCAATCTTATCCCTGAGCATCTTTATATGAACAGTTAGTGTTTGATTTTCACTAAAGCTTTCCGCTCCCCAAATTTTATCAAACAGATAATCCTTTCTCAGGGTCTTACCAGGATTCTCTACTAGTAGAAGTAACAGCTCAAACTCCTTGGAGGTCATGCTTAACAGCTTTCCATTAAGATACACTTCATTTGCTTGCTTGTTAATTGAAATAGCGCCAGAATTTATAATAGTCCGTTTTTCCTTAAGCTCATAGTTTCTTTTCATCAATGCTGAAACTTTTGCACTCAAAATATCCACATCTACTGGCTTTTCAATATAATCGTCAGCACCAAGTGTAAAACCATTAATCTTGTCCTCCTTATTAACCTTTGCACTCATTATAATAATTGGTGTGTTATGATTTTTTCTAAGGCTTGAACATACTGTAAAACCATCTATACCAGGCAGCATTATGTCTAAAAGCACAATCTTAGCAGTATCCTTTTCAAAAAACTGTAAGGCTTTTTCTCCACTATCCACATTTATAATACTAAAACCATCCTTTTTTAAGAAAGTGCAAATCAAATCTGCCAGCTCTAAATTATCTTCTACCAGTAGTAAGTCTATCATATTACCATCCCATCTCAATTAGCCAATTACTGACCTTTCTTTCTCTTTCCTTAATACTATTTTCTAGGGTAAACTCTCCTAAAGCAATTTCACCTTTTATTACTCCGTCTTCAATATACATTATCCTGCCGCACTTTGCTGCAACCTTCATATCGTGGGTAACAAGCATAACCGTTGTACCTTCCTGGTTAATTCTATTAAGTTCCTTCATAACTTCTCTAGAATTCTGCTGGTTTAGAGCACCTGTAGGTTCATCAGCAAAAATCATCTTTGGTGAGTTTATTAAACTTCTGCAAATACATGCCCTTTGAAGCTGTCCACCAGAAACCTGATTTGTATCATTTTCTGCAATTTCGCTTATTCCAAGCTTATGCATAAGCTCCCTTGCTCTGTCATTGATTTCTTTTCTATCTTTGCCTCTTTTTGACTGATATGCTGGTAATATAATATTATCATATATTGAAAGATTTTTTAACATATGCATTTGCTGAAAAATAAATCCCATCTCATCAAGCCTTAAATCACTCATTTCATTTGGTGTAAGAGTCTCCATTTCCTTTCCGAAATAATCCACCTTACCCGCAGTTAAATTATCCATTCCGCTGACTACATAAAGAAGAGTTGATTTACCTGAACCGCTGGGCCCCATAATAGCAACCATTTCACCCTCATTAATTTCGAAGCTCACATTTCTTAAAACATTATTTTGAATTTTATTTATAATATAGGTTTTACATAAATCCTTAACTTTTAATGAACTCATCTCAAACCCCTCCTTATTCCATATCATTAATTTCTTTTAAATCTACTTTTTTCGCGGCTCCAGCACTTAGGTATGCAACAGCTGTTGTTACTGCAAGTAATATAATAGGATATAATACATATACCTCTAATGGCTGTACTTTAAAAGTAATGTTATGAACCCCCATCATTCCAAATAACTCACCTACAGCAAAAGGTCCAAGGAAATTAGACACTATAATTCCTAAAACAATTGCAATTGCAAGAACTATGCTTATCCTGGCTGCTTGCCAAAATCTAATGGAGCTGTTTCTAAAGCCAACACTTTTCAGCATTGCTATTTCACCTTTTTCTTTAGTAATGAAAGTTTTCATCATTAAAATTGTAATTAGAGCATTGATGCAGATTACTACAAGAACTATTAAATTCTTCATGGTATCAAATTGTTCTAAGGAGCTTCCTATATACTTTGAAACATATTCTTGCGAATTTTGAATCAGATAACTTGGATACTTATCTTTTAATCTATTTATTAGTACCTGAGGAGCTTCCTTTCCTTGAAAATCACCTTGAAAAGGCAGTACAAGTGCTAAATATTTAAAATCGATGTCAATTTGGGGATTTAGTCTTACTGATTCACCCATGTTATTCATACTTTCGTATATACCTGTTACTATTAATTCCTTTTTATCCTTTCCTATTTGTGTATAAATCGTATCTCCAATTGAGACCTTTAATTTTTTAGCTACCATTTCAGTTATAGCTGCTTCGTTTTCTAGTTCAGGCATCTTGCCCTTTAGAACACTATGCTTATCAATATCATTATTTAGAGATTGTTCAGCCATTAAGGGTAAAACGTTATCTTTATCCTCGGCATAAAATTTAAGTCTATACATTACCTCTCCATGAAGCTTCACATCTACTCCGATATTACTAAAGGATTGTTTTAGGTTTTCAATATCCTTTAAATACTCTTCTTTGTCAGCCTCCATGGTGTATTTATCCATTTTATCAGTCTCTATGAAGACATCACTGCTCTCCATACCAAATATCTTGATAATATTTCCGTCTTTTAAGGTATTTATTGTGTTTAAAGGAATGATGATTAAAATTGTTCCTATGCAGAAGGTTAAAATTAACACTGCAAACCTCTTTACATTACAGAATATATCATTTAAAGCTATAAAAATAGGTATATTTATGCTTTTATTATTCTTAAGCTTTAATCTCCTCTTACCTTTAAAACTTTCACCATTACTTCCATTTCTAATGGCATCTATTGCTGAAAATTTATTTAATTTTCTTGTACAGGTGTAACAAAATAAAAGAACTATTATAACTATAAAAATAGAACATACTATATTAACAGGTATATTCCCAGAAGCAGATTCCATTAGCATGTTTCCTTTAGACTGATCTAAAAATATATTGCCAAAGGGAAAGCTTGCTGCAAAACCAATTACAACTCCAATCATTGTTATTGAAAGGTATTTTATCAAATACATCTTTTTAATATCAAAGTCTTTAAGACCGATAGCCTTCATAACTCCTATCTCTTTAAAGTCATCCTGAAGAGTAAAAATTATTGTGAAGCGCAAAATCAAAAATGCAATTAAAATGAGGCAAAGACTTACTATTATTAAAACGCTTGATGGAATCATATCTAAAATAAAGGTAGGTTTAAGCGTAGATTTGTCGAAATTAATTATTAAATTGCAGGATACAGACTTAAATTCTTTATCTAATGCAGCAGTATCATTAGACTTTATATAGTAATTAGCCATAACACTAGCTTCTTTGTAAGCTTTGAAAATCTGATAATCCTCATCACTAATTAAAACCCTTTTCATTTCCATCATGCTTGAACCAAAAATAGCATCCTTGGTAAACTTCTTTATGATAAATTCTTTTTTAATATCACCCAGGGTAATAAGCACTTTATCCCCAATTTCTAATTTGTTTTTATTTTTATCAACTATAGAAAAAGCAATTTCTCCCGCCTTTAGATTAATTTCTTCTCCATTGCTATCAAGTAATTTTCCATACTCCTTTGGCTGCGCTTGAAGAAGTATTTGTCCAAAAGGTTCAAACGCTCTAGTGCTATCCCCTGTCTTTATCTTAATAGCATCCTTAGAAAGCATAGTACTTCTATCAATCTCATAAGAATTTATAAACTTGGAGGTATTAAGCCACTTATCAAGCTCTTCATTTCCTCCCCTATCATAAGCTGAAATAATATAATCCGGTGTTTTAGCTTTATCCATAAAATACGCAACAGACTTTGATACTGCAATTAAATTATTTACACTGCTTGCTAAAAATGTTGTTGCCAATATGATGAATATTAAAAGAATAATATTCATTGTTTTCTTTCGTTTTAAATCTTTTTTTAATATTCTAAAAAACATAATTCTTACCTCTCATAGACTATTTAATGGCCATGAATTCATTATAAATCACCAATTATTAAATAATCCTTAAATAATCTTTTTTCAAAAGCTCTCATTTTTTAACCGCACACTGAAATTATCCGGTATGAAGTTATGAATGCTTACTATGATACTTTTTAAGTAAATGTTAAAATATCTTATAAACAAATAAAAGTAATAGGCTTAATGGGGGATTATAAAATGGAAAGTATTAATTATGAATTTATCTACAGTCTTTCTGAAGAACAAGTGATGAGTTTGCTGCAAATTTACGAAATGGAAAGTTGGTCTAAAAATAGAACAAGAGACGGTATAATTAAAATGCTTGAGAAGAGTTGGATAATTGCAATAATAGATTCAAACAAGGGTAAACTAATTGCTTTTTCAAGGGTTTTATCGGATTTCATTTATAGAGCCTTTATCTATGATGTAATAGTTGCAAAAGAATATAGGGGGCTAAAGTTTGGAAAACTGATAGTTGATAGTATATTAAATCACAAGGATTTTATCAACGTAGAGAGAATAGAGTTATATTGTATTGATGGAAATGTTGAGTTTTATAAAAAACTTGGATTTGAAAAAGTACCAAATGGAACTAATTTAATGAGATATAGTGGCAACATAATCTAATCCACAACATTCTATTTTATGTTTTAATATTACTAATCTTATGTAGTGAAAATTTATTAAGGGAGTAGACTTTTTCACACAATTTGGTATAATTTAAAGAAAAAATTTGTAAGGAGCTAAAGATATGGAACTTCGTGCTTTTAACTATGGAGCTAATGCCGTTGCCTTCATAAAAAACGATAAAAAATATGGTATGATATGTGCCTGGGCAATGCAGGCAGATTATGATAAGATTTTAATGCTGCTGGGAACTCAAAGTGTAACTGGCAAAAATATTAGCAAAGGTGATATTATTGGAGTCAGCGCACTGAATGAAAATCAACAGGATGTAGTGGAAGCGTTAGGTGCTAATCATTCTGATGAAACAGATAAGTTCACAAATATCAAATATACAGTAAAGGATTCTGCTATATTGATAGATGATGCCAGCAATCGTATGCTTGTAGAAGTAATTGATGTAATGCATCTGGAGGGAATTGAAAAAGATAATCTAATCTACGGACTTGTAAAATCCTTTGAAAGTAATGATTCTAAAAAATATTCTTTGTAACTCCCGTTTTTTAACCGTACACTATAATTATTAGGTGTGCGGTTATTTATTTTACCGGAAAACTGCTTTACTTCTGCCTAAGTATATTGGAATATTAGAGATAAAATCAGTATTACTTCAATCACACAAACGCAGAATCTGTTCATTCCCCCATAACAATATTCAACTAATAATATCTTTAATTAATATATAAAAAAGATTATACTTAATAATATATTAATTACAATCTGTAAATAAAAAAGAATATATTGAGGAGTTAATTTATGAGAAAAAAAGATATACTTGAATTAAAAAAGCGTTTAAAGAAAGACCATTGTACCTTCACCCAAATGTGCGGCTGCTATGTAAATGGTGAAAAGAATATTCTTTTAAATTTCAGAGAAAGCTTTTTAAATTTAGAGGAAGATGAATACTTTAAGTACTTAGAAATTGCTAAAAAAGTCTTATCCGGAACTATAAATAATAATATTTTAGAACTTAACTTTCCAATAGATGAAAATCTCGAAAATGAAAAACAGATTTTCCTTATGCAGCTAAAAAACAGCCAATTAAAGGATGATATGCTGCTTGAAGACTTTTACAGATCAATTATAGACAGCTATGAATATACAGGTAATTTTTTAATAGTAGTGTTTCATGATGCCTATGATGTTATCACTAAAACTACTGATAATATTAAAGTAGATGAATCTGAAGAAGTATATGAATATATTCTATGTGCTATATGTCCTGTTTCACTTTCAGATGCAGGTCTTAGGTATTTTGAAGAAGAAAGGACAATTAAGGCACGTATTAGAGATTGGGTAGTGGAGGCTCCAGCTATTGGCTTTGTGTTTCCTGCTTTTATTAATCGTAGTTCCGATGTTAACTCTATTATGTACTATACTAAAAATGCAAAAGAGCCACATCCTGAATTGATGGAATATGCTTTAGGCTGTTATTCAAGACAAACTGCCACTATACAAAAAGAAACCTTTCAAGCAATTATTAAAGATTCAGTTAGTATTGATGAAAAAGAAGCTGAAAAAATTTTTATGGATGTACAAGAAAACCTAAATACTATGATAGAAGAACACAATGCAATGTATGATGATACAGATATTGAACCTATAACTTTGACAAATAAGGATATGCAAAATCTTTTGGTGGAAACTGGAGTTCCTGAAGAAGCTGCTGCTAAAATCGAAAAAATTTATACAGAAAGCTTTGGTGATGATCTTCCTTTAGCAGAAAGCTTAATTGACTCAAAAGCACTTAAGGCAAATGCTCAAAGAAAACGGGAAGAACAGCTTGTAAAGCAAGTAGAAGTTTTAACACAAAGGCTTGAAGAAGTAAAACAGGAGGCGGCAGTGGACAAGGATCCTGAAGCTTCTACAATTGATGATGAGGATAATGCGGCTTTAGATAACCCTGTAGAAAATAACTTGGAAGAAGCTCTGGCTGCTGAAGAAGAGGATAATACCTCTGCCCCTGAATATGATGTTATACTTCAAGTAAATCCTGAAAAAGTACCTCAAATAAAATCTCAAATAATTGACGGCCAAAAATGCATAATCATTCCTATTAATGAAAATGAACAAGCTACAGTTAACGGCTTAAATGATCTAATTTAATTTTAGTTAAATAAATTAGCAAAAGAAAAGCAGCTATGGAAATCCACATAGGCTGCTTCTCTTTTCGTTATTGTTTTATTGTATATAATTAAATCCTGTAAATTCATTAATATTTAAACCGTAAATTAACTACTTGCACTTTTATAGTTTTTCAACCCAAACCTCCAAAACCACTGTGCAAATACCGTAAATACAAACACAATTCCTGCAGATGCTGTTATTTTTAACGGTGATACTGAATTTGTAACGATCTGAGTTGGAATGGTTGCCATGATTCCATAAGGAAGTATAAAGTAAAATAAAATTTTAAACACTCCTTTAAAAAGTACACCAGGCACACGCATAGTTAAGTCTAAAGCAGCTATCTCTATACGCTCAATGCTGCTTGCAGATATAACGAAAAATGGTACCGTTCTGATAATTAACTCCATGTCATAATACAGTACTGCCATCAAAATAATAAACATAATGTACAGCAGCACTGTTCCTAAATGTACTGCAATATTTTGAAGTGATACTCCATATGCAATAATGCCTATACTCAAAAGAATAAGAGGCGCAGAACCTATATTTATATTTTCAAAAGTAATTCGTAAAAGTGGATTAATAGGCTTTGTTAAGTAGTGGTCAAGCTCACCACTTCTAATTTTGCCTGGAATACCAATAACCCCGAAAAAGTAGATTGTCATATTAATAGCATTAAGTAATGAAAAGGTTCCAAGGAAGACAATTGCCTGTCCTCTATTCCATCCTCCAATGGAATCTACCTGTGAATATATGACGTTGAACATCAGAAGCCAAAGAATAAATAAGCTGCCGTCCACAAAGGTTGCCCCAAAGAAGGAAAGCCTGTACATCATCATCTTAGACAGCTTCATTTTAAATAGCATTATTATAAAACGTAGATTTCTCCTCATATTCCCACCCCATCAAAGATAACTCTCAATTTCTTATAAGCAAATTTATTAAGTAAACAAAATGCCAGAAGCCAAACTGATAAAACTATAATGCCAGTTAAGGCTTCACTTTCATTTTTCCCAATTAACAGCATAGAAGGAAGATAGGTTACATAGTAAAAGGGAAAAAAACGCATTACAGTGATAATTCCAGCGGGCAGCAATGCTAATGGAACCAAAGTCCCTGTAATAAATCCTATAACATTGTTTTTTATCATTAAGAATATCCAAATATCCTGAAACTTAAAAGCAAGTATGCCCAAAAAGTAATTAAGCTGAATCATAAAAAGAAGTCCTATAATAACCATAACCATCGCTGCTAGAATTAATGGTATGTTTCCTGTTATGGTCAGCTGGATGTTAAACACAAATACCCATAGTGAGGTTGCTGCTAGGATGAATAATAAATAAAAGACCAAGGCTCCAAAGGTTTGGGCAATAAAGTATCCTTGGGTATTTGCAGGAATAACCATATATTTTGAAAAAGTTCCTCCTTGAATACGTTCACTGATTTCTCTACTTACACCCTCAGACATATCTATCTGCGCTAGGAAGGAGCTGACAATATAATAGGACAGCATCATAGGAAAAGTAAATCCGCCAACGGTTTCATTCTTTCCAAAAATAGCACCCCAAAGAATATAGGCAAATAAAATTTTCGATACTGTAAACAATACTGTCATGGCAACATCGAACCTATATGTTATCTGTGTTTTAAAAAATATTTTAGCTATTTCAATATATTTCCTCATTACTGCTTCACCAGCCTATCGTTATAGATTCTTTCAACTACACTTCCAATTTCATCTTCTTCAATGGTGATGTCACTTAAGGTATATTTCTTCATTAACGAATAGATAATCTCCTGAGAATTTGATATTGGTACCATGAAAATAACTTTCAAAGGATTCTGTTCTACCATGGTACAATTCTCAGGTATTACAAAATTTGTTTCCTCTAAAAATGACAGAGAAATTTTCCTGTGAGTCTGATATTTTTCAAAGAGGGCATCAGTACAGCCATCATAAATTTTCTCTCCTCTGTTCACCACCACACAGCGCTTGCATAAGCTCTTTATGTCTTCCATATAGTGTGAAGTTAAAATAATGGTAGTTCCCCTTTTCTCATTTACTTCCTTTAAAAACATACGTATTTGTTTTTGCGCCACAGCATCAAGACCGATGGTAGGCTCATCTAAAAACAAAACCTTAGGGTTATGCAGCAGGGCAACAATCAATTCCATTTTCATTCGCTCTCCCAATGAAAGAGTCCTCACTTGAACATTAAGCAGCTTCTCTACCTCAAAAATCTTTACAAAGTAATCCAAATTCCTTTGGAATTCCTCCCTTGGTATACCATAGAGTTCTTTAAACAACAAGAAGGTATCCGCAGAGGATAATTCAAAGAACAATTGACTCTTTTGCCCCATAACCACTGCGTACTGCTTTTTGAAAGCATTCTCAAGTTTATTTGGATGGTATCCCAGTACAGATAATTTACCTGAGGTGGGAGCAATAATTCCAGTGAGCATCTTTACAAGAGTAGTTTTGCCTGCCCCATTTGGTCCAATGAGCCCTATAAATTCTCCTTCTTTTATTTCCAAATTAAAATCAGATAACGCAGTTTTATAAGTAAATTTTCGATTGAATAAGGATTTTATGCTGCCTTTTAGGCCAGCTTCCTTTTCAAAAAGTTTATATGTTTTTGTTAAATTATTAGTTTCAATAATCATCTTGTTCCTCCATTTTATTAAATCTACTTCTTGTACATGAACACTTCCACTTCTTTCAGACCTCATATAGTTTTAAAAAAAGGCGCAAAAATACCCGCAAATAGATAATCTCTTGCGGGCTTAAAGGCTCTATACCAATATTTTAATAAAAATAGGTATAAAAAAACACGATACTCTATCGTGCTGCCTGTATGAAATATGCAGTCTGAAAGATTATTCCTAGTTAGTAAATGGCACCACAAATAAACAGATATAATACCTGCTTTTTGCAAAACCTTTTACACAAATATTAAATTATAGGAAACTCACCTTATCAGACAAAACTTTCACACAAATCAACACCTTTCATAATTCATTAGTTTACATTATTACACTTTTCCATATCCATGTCAATATGTTAACTCTTGTAATAACCAAACTCAAGTTAATAATCCTTTCTATGTAAGGTATTTTATTTTGAAAAAAGCAAAAGTGATGAACAGTTTTTGATACTGCTATCACTTTTGCTTTTAGTACTTTAGATATTCAGTTACTTCACTATTAAACTATGATTACTACTTATCTGCTTGGACCCCATTGTTGATTTTCAAATGCACTTGCTACATCTTTTAAGTGCTTTGTAATCTCAATATGCTGCGGGCAGCTTACCTCACATTTTTTACATCCAATACAATCTGATGCCTTACCATAGGTTTGAGTATAATTAGAATAATATACACTTTGTATTGAAAATCCCTGATTTGATGATAATTTGTGTAAATTGTATAATGCAAAATATTTTGGTATTGCAATATTCTTTGGGCATCCTTCCACACAGTACTGACATGCAGTGCAAGGAACTGCAATTGATTCATTTATAATCTCAACTGCTTTGTTCACAATATCATATTCTTCAGAAACAAGAGCTTTAAATTCCTGCATATAACCAGTGTTATCCATCAGCTGTTCCATAGAAGACATTCCGCTTAATACCACCATTACATTCTCATGACTTGCAGCAAATCGAATTGCCCAGGATGGCACAGACATATCTGGATGATATTCTTTAAATAATTTTTCTGCTTTATCAGGTACTGCTGCTAGGGTGCCTCCTTTAATTGGTTCCATAACAATAACAGGCTTATTATGTTTCGTTGCTACTTCATAACATTTCCTAGATTGGATACTTTCATTTTCCCAATCAAGATAGTTTAGCTGCAGCTGAACAAAATCTACTTCTGGATGGGCAGTTAAGATTTCGTCTAATAGATCGGCTGTATCATGAAAGGAGAAACCAATTTTTTTAATTTTTCCTTCTTCTTTCTTTTTCTGAATAAAGGAAAAAGCATCAAATTTCTTTGCAATTTCATAATGAGATACCCCAAGATTATGAAGCAGATAATAGTCAAAATAATCAACTCCAACCTTCTCCAGCTGCTCATTGAAAATTCTATCTAAATCTGATTGCTCCTTTAGGAACATAGTAGGCAGCTTTGTTGCAACAGTATAAGAACTTCTTGGATGACGTTTTACTAAGGCCTCTCTTAGAGCAGTTTCACTTGCAAAATTATGATACATGTAAGCCGTATCAAAATAAGTAAACCCTCTTTCCAAAAAAGTATCTACCATTTTATTTACCTGTTCAAAATCAATGCTTGTCTGATCTTCCTTATCTGTAATAGGTAAACGCATAAATCCAAATCCTAATTTTTTCATCTTCCAAACCTCCACACCTATCATATTATGTTAATTTATACCACAACCTTCGCTGAATAGCAAGCTTGTCCCAATATATGCTATATCTAATTACAGCATTAAATAATAAAATTTTCTGCCTAAGTATAGTTCCTATTAATGTCTTAGCCAGATTATACTATACAACTTAGAGTTAACTTCAAGTCAAGTATTAATTTGTAAATATAAACCCGGTTTAATTAAAAATAATTGATTTTTCTAACTTTTTAACATATACTATATCATAATTGGAGTATTAGCCCTGCTGATTCGAAGCCCCAAGTTCCTACTTGGGAGTTTATCTAGATGATGTGGGGCTTAATTTTATGTATTCTTTTATGTTATAAATTCACAATGTCTGTAGGGCTGCTCCCACTGGTTGCTTATATCTCCTTTTATATCTGTAGGCTCTCCCGGATTGAAAGAAGGATAAATTTTTTTTACGTTATTATATATAACCCCATACAACTGCTCTTTTGCTATTGTTCTTTTTCCTCTATTACCCGTGGCTGGGTCAATTACCATATGTTCATCATTTAATATATACTGAATTGATCCTAATATGATGTCCATACCTTGCAAAATCACATGCTTATGTGAATCAACATCTGTAATATCTTCCCTTCTTATCTTTATGTGATTATGCTTAAATTCTGATAACCTCTGTAATTCAAAAATATAATTTTTAAAATTCTCATTTTGCTCTTTGGTATTTGGCAGATTGTCAAAATATATTCTTAGGAAGATATCTTCACTAGAATTGTTGCAGTATTGGAATCCAAAGGCATTCTTAATAAATTCATAATATAAAATATAAAACTTATTTTTTAGCTGTTCATTTGTAAGACCCGTTAGTTCGCGGTAATTATGTTTGAATATTATTCTTACTTTAATCTTGTTATCTCTTATAAAGGAAAAATAATGTTCTATGAATTCTACATATTTATCCAAGTATTGAGCAGACATCTTCGCCCACTTAAGCTCTCCAAAAAGGTTCAGCTCATCTTTTTTTCTGTTTAAAGATTTTACTATCATATCATAATATCTATTATCTATAAGAGCACCGCCATAAAAATTTCCGAAGCACTTACCAGTTTTTATGGATTCATCACAATACATTGTATAGTTCTTCACCATGTGCTCCTCCCAAAGCTTCGTCCACATTAATTACATTCTATAAATATATTTGTTAAATAAACGCTTTATAATTAACCTAAAATAAGAAGGCAGAAGTTCCAATGATATTCCGAAACTAGCTCCCCAATCATTAAATTATTATTTACATTTTTTATTGATTTTATGTTGAAAAGAAATCTACAAGGTTGTGATATCCTTATATATGCATTATACTATTAGTTATTGTTCACCCCGTATAGGTTAGTGAATGTAAGCCCAATCTGAGATTGGGAGAGAATATTTGTGTGGAGGAAAAAATGATTACAACAGCTATACTTACAATCAGTGATAAAGGTTCTAGAGGCGAAAGAGAAGACGGCACAGGTCCAGCTATAAAAGAAGCTCTTTCATCAGAGGAATATACTATAGATCACTATAAAGTAGTACCTGACGAAAAGGATATTATTGAAGAGGAATTGCTTTATCTTTGTGATGAATTAAAAGTAAATTTAGTGCTTACAAATGGAGGAACTGGTTTTTCTCAAAGAGATGTAACTCCTGAGGCTACATTAAAAGTAATACAAAAACAGGTGCCAGGGATAGTGGAAGCTATGAGAGCAGAATCGCTTAAAATAACTCCTAAAGCTATGCTTTCAAGAGCAGTTTCTGGTATAAGGAATGAGACTTTGATTATAAATCTGCCAGGGAGTCCTAAAGGAGCAGTGGAGAATTTGCAAGTAGTGCTGCCTGCATTAACTCATGGAATTGATATTTTGACTGGGAAAGCCAGTGAATGTGCTAGAGGTAATGAAAAGAAATAATTTACCATACAAAAGAGATAACCACTATTCTTTAAGAACTGTAGTTATCTCTATGATTTTATCTTTTAATATTTCTACATCTATTACTTTAAATAGCTGAATTATTTTTGATTACGCTTATAGACGGTATTTCTTTCAGCTCATTGTCCATATTATTAAAAAAACTTGAAATTATATCATAATCCTGCTGACTTCCATACAGATTAACGCAAAAGGTCATTTTATTCTTAAAGCTGCTTACGGACAGCTGAAAGCATGGGTAGCGCTTAATTGACCCTGTAACAAAAGCATTTTCAATATTGCAGCCTTCAAATACTAATTTATTTGAATCCAGCACTCCAATATTGGTCATACTTATTTTCGGGTTTTTTAATGATTTTTTCAGAATTTTATAGCTTAAATTGTCTTTCAAAATTCCAAATAACATATCAAGTTTTAAAAAGCCGTTCATCCCTAGATGATTGTTTTTCTTGCTATTTATATCAAGTTTAACCTTGCCCAATGTCTTACAAAAATCCTCGCCAGGATTCACTGCTATACTTATTGCCGCTGTAGAAGTAAAATTTGTAAGTGTATAAAAACTTTTATCCTCTAAATATCTTCTCATATCTATCATAATAGGAACGCTAAGGGTTTGTCCTCTCAACTGAAGCATGTTTGAAACTACACGGAAATATGCAGTAAGTATAACATCATTAACAGTTACCTTATTATTTTTGCAGAAATTACGTATTGCATCATACATTTCAGAGGATATTTCATGTGTGAGTATAAGCGGCGACTTTTCTTCTTCACTACATAATGGAAACTTATGATTATTACTTTGGTTATTTTCTTTTTTATTAAAAAGTAGTATCTTTACTTTATCCATAAAAGGAATTCCCGAAATAATCTTTTTAAAACCTCTATCTCCATCGATGATATAATCCGGCACATATTCTTTGTTCCTTATAATTTTTGAATAAATATCAGCAAGAAGATAGGCACACTGTTTAATTCCCTGGCCATCAGTAACCATGTGATTTACTATGATTGAAAGAGAATCCCTGTGAGACTTCCAGAGACAAACTTTGATTTGTGGTCCCGTTTCTTCATTTGTTCTAGAGCATGTAAATCTCATACAAGTTTTGTAAATAATCAAAAATTTCTGCCTTATATTTCATATAAACCTGCATTCATTAGAAAGTTAACACCAAAAATCATTTAGTATTTCTTTATAGGTATGAGGTTACTTTAATTTCTGTGTCAATACATTGCATATCAATTACAAATTACAATCACTATCCTTCAGAAATGGTGCCTCTATATCGTGCTGTGCCAATATAGGCTTATCTATAGGAAAAGGGATATTTAAATCTGGATCATTCCAAGCTATTCCCCTTCTATATTCCTGATGGAAATAATTATCAATCCTCATTACAACCTTTGTATTATCCTCTAAGGATAAAAAGGCATGACCAAATCCTTTGGGAATATATATTTGCTTTCGATTATCAGAGGATAGTTCCACACATACCCACTGCTTGTAGGTCTTTGAAGCTCTCCTTAAATCAACTGCAAAATCAAGTCCTCTTCCTTTGATGCAATACAATAATTTTGTCTGTGCCATTGGATCGTTTTGAAAATGTATTCCATATAATGTTCCTGCTTTTTTAGGACAGTACACATTTTCCTCAACAAAATCAGTTTCTATTCCAACTTCCTTTAACTCTCGTTTTGAAAAACTTGAATATGAATAACCTCTGACCTCCAAATGTTTTTCATACTCTAAAATTAGGACTTCTGGTAAATCAGCCGGTGTGACCTTTAACATTTGTTATCATCCCCCTATAAAATTATTATACACCTAATATAAGCTGCTGAAGAAACTTCTTTTTTTCTTGAAAGCTTGCTCCATATTTATTCAATAATAGACTAATATTATTCTTATAGTACTCTTTATCCTTTAGAACACTGTTAACAGCTTGAACTATTTGTGTTCTACCTTCACACACTTTTCCTATCTTATACTTTCTTATAATACTTAAGGTGCCTTTATCATTAGCTGGTGTTTTTTCAAAGGTCAACATAGGTACTTCATGAATAAGACTCTCAATAAATACTCCTGCGGATGGACGGCCTATTATACAATCTGAAACCTCAAGAATCTCTTCGAATTTTTCGGTATATCCTATTGGAATCAAATGAATATTAGTATTCTTATTTTCCAAGGAGCTTACTTCTTTTAAACTTCGCTGATCTTTACCACAGGCTACTATCAAATTTAATGGGAGCTGACATTCTTTTATGATGGTTTTAACTATTTGAACAAGAAGTTTTCCTCCTATACTGCCGCTGGCAAGCAGTACACAGTGACCTTGAAGTGGTATATTATAATTTTGTTTAATTTCATAAACAGACTTTTTTGCAAAGTGTTTCTCTTCTGCCAGCACACCTATTGTACTGATTTGTGCTTGGTTTCTGCTTTCTAATGATCTATTAGGGTTTATGTAAATTGGATTTTTGCACTATTAAATACATAATCTTTATAATACTTTATTACATATTTTATTTTTTCTAAGGGTGTCACTTTTTCATTTATCTTATTGGTATAATATGTGGTGTTGAAATCATAATTACGAATTGCCTCTGCGGTTTCATCGAAGTAACAGATATGCTTTGCATAGGGATTTGCAAGGTCCAAAAATATTGCAATATCTAAAACAAAAATATGAAATGGTATGCCTTTTTCTTCTGCATATGTACCTAATGCCTTATTTATTACGTTAAAGGTTGATATTATTATATCTGGTTGAAGCGCATCAAGATGAGTGTACACTTTCTTTGTATACTTAACATCCATAACTGGCATAAGAAATTTTCTTAAGCCGAAATTAATTAGTAAATCCAAGATTGTAATCCAATTCTTTTTAATTCCATAATTCCAAAACTTAACTGCAAATCTACAATCCGCTGTATCAATAAAGTCAGTTGCTGCTGTAAGTATTATTTCAACATTGTTATCTTCTTTTAAAATATTTTCAATAATTTTTGCCATCCGAAGGTGTCCCATGCCCATCCTATCATAAACAATTACTATTTTTCTCATTTGAATTCCCCCATCCCAGTCCTTTTTAAACCATAAAAAACTTTTCGTACATGATTGCATTACGTTTAGGATATTATATCCAATTACCATGTTTTTTACAACAACTTTGCATATTTTTGTATTTATTGCAAGTATTGAAGATTTCAGAAATACTCATTATGGTTCAGCATCCTGCTGGCATTTTTTTATTTTCAAAAAATAAGAATGAAAATTAAGAAAGTCTAGATGATATAAATAAATTTAATCTTTGGTACTTGCCTCGAATAATTGTTGTATTTTTAAAAAAAACGGTATATAATAATTTTTCAACAGTTTTTTTGTAGAATACGCAACTAAAACCCCTACATATTGCGAATTCATTATTTTCTAACATTATGATATATTATCCTAATTTAAAAAAATAATTGTTAAGGAGGTGTTAACTATGGCTTATGTTATTAATGCTGATGAATGCCAAGCATGTGGTGCTTGCAAAAGTGATTGCCCTACATCTTGTATAAGCATGCAAGATGGAAGCTATGCAATTGATGCTAATGTTTGTGTAGCTTGTGGAACTTGTCTAAATTCTTGTGGTTTTGGTGCAATTTCAGCCGAATAATTTATCTTGAAAAAACAACCAGAAATATAGTGCTATTTCTGGTTGCTTTTTTCTCAATAAAAACTCCTCCACATTCTTTACAAGGTTGTACCAAATAAAGCGTACAGAGTTAATTATCATTTTTATCAGTAATTCAAATATTTCTTTTATTTAAGCTTACATAAAATGATTTTTAAAATCTCTTTCTAAATCAATACCCTTCGATTTCAGTAGATCTTTTGCAAGATAATATCCACTGGCCATTACACCTGCCACACCGAAACCCGGGAATACCCACTGACCGCATAAATATAGATTAGGCACTTCAGTTTTTTGCTTTAAGAATCTTCCATAATTTTTAGAGTCAATAGCCCATCCCATAAAGGAACCATTTTTGCTGTAGGTGTATCGCTTAAGGATATAGCATCTCTGTAATGTAAGTTAAAGCACATTCTTTAATCCTTTCACATATTATGTTGTAAAGCCTGTGAAAGGAAAGAACAATATGTACAACGAATATTCTTACTGCATTAACACTCCTATGAATAGCTTATATCCTATGTGTGATGGCTGTAAAATGTACTCCTGCCCTTACTGCATAAATGCTCCAATCCATAACTCAGATTTCTCGAGACAATTCACTAATTATGCAAATGTTGAGGATAGAAACATAATGGATTTTGTTTCAACATTGAATAATAGAGGTTTTATTGTTCAGGAAGGAAAATTAAGCTATATAGACATAATAAAGCTGTGCAGTGAAGGTAAAGTTGATTCTTGTTTAGGCAACAACGTTGGTGCTCCCTATGCGACCTGCTTACTTCCCCCTGCCCCAAACCAGGATCCATCAGAAGGACAGGAGCCTCCAATAGGATATAATCCAAACAGCCCCAATAATTATCCAGCTAATATAAATTATATAGCCCCTGGAGTTAACTCTAAGCTGCGTCCTGACGAGGCAGTTGTATTAATCGGAAAGACACCTCCTCCTGCCTTGTATTATTGCTTCCGAAGTTATATAGGGTTTGCTCAAAATAAACCAGAAAAAGACTACAGCCAAGATACTACCGCCGGTGATGATTATACTGGCCTATATCACATGCTCTTTGCCAGCCTTGGTGACCAATTAAATAATTATAATCTTTGGACTGATAATACTCCTGGTGGAGCTCCCGGAAACCCTTATAACAGTTCCACAGTAATTATCAGCACTGCTGACAGAAACATAAACAAACAAATCCGTGATGCTCTAAGTACATCTGGATATAGCCCAGACATTATGAATGATGACAATATCCCTATAGAACTAGTGAACATGGGACTAGAGAAAGGAAGGGACACCTTCATATTCATGATGAGATTTGCATTATGGGCTGACCAAAATATTGGCAGCCAGTATATTAATAATATTGATAAATTTATCAAGGTATTTCGCATCACACCTAAAATTCCCCTAACTTATATAAACCCTTGGCCGGTGCCAACCCTTAAAATCAGGGAAACAGGCATTACTGAGTATCAGGTTGTGCCTAACTCCAGACGTGATTTTGATCATCTGCGAAATGAGATTATTAAAAAATATGGAGGTACAGAGTACGATCCTATAGATTTGGAATTGGGTATCGGTATCCCTGATAATTACAATGCTATATTGCGGGATTTTAATGTTTATGGGGATGATAGAGATGCAGTGTATTTTAAAACAGAGGATTTTAAGCTGACAAGCGATGATGATTTTCTGATAGTATATGGCATTAATCACGAAAGAACTGGAAAAGCAATATACTCAAACGCTAGTTTTTACGGGGTGGAGCTTTTTAATGGGGTTGCAGGAGCCTTCAGTACAGTTCAATTTCCGGATACTGCCTTAGAATATTTCCCTGAAGGGTATGGAAATGCAGGTTACTATTATGTTTATAAAATGGCAAGGAAGGCTGATGAAAACAATGTTGTTGTCATTCCTTACAGCACTGGGAATCCCCTGGGAAAAGCATATGGAGTTGATAATAATAAGGAGGTTCGAATAGTCTTTAGAGTTTATTTAGATAAAATAGCTATGGTTGGTCCATATATTTTTGATATCATCTGGGATCGTGCAATTCTCTTTACAAAAAAGAAAAAGGATTGAGGTTTAGGCCACAATCCTCCCTAATAAATTCTCAAATAATAACATAGTCTTCAATATTATATTTATCCAGGACCTCCTTAAGACATCCCTTTCTAATCACCACATATAATTCCTTCTTTGATTCCATACAGCATTTAAATAAATGATGAAACCCTGCTCCATATAATGACCATCTATATATTTTTTTCTATTAAAGAATCCATCTCCCCTTTTTAATCTATTATAAATATCCAATAGCTTTGTTGTCTTACCTGAATTAATGTCTCCTGTAATTATATAAAGCATATATACCTCCACAAATAGGCTTTCATACGAAATTTATATAATCTTATGAATAGTGTATTAGCCCTGATGATTATTTTGCACATTATGTTAGTGTTGATTTATAATTATTTTTGAGGTTATAATTTCAATATAATAAAAAATCTAAAAATATAGAATAGTTATACTTAAAAAAAGGAGATAATTGTAATGGATGATATATCCAAAAGCAAACTGTATACCTATGCTGACTATATGAGCTATTCTGAAAATGAAAGAATAGAGATAATATCCGGACATATTTATGCAATGTCGCCAGCTCCTAGTAGAATACATCAAAAGTTAATATCTTCATTAGTTATTGATATAGGAAATTATATAAAATCAAACAGAGGTTCCTGCAAGTATATCCAGCTTACACACCTCTTTGAAATTTCTACTTATAGGAATGCTTGATGAATTGCTATTCTAATTCATTCCAAAGCCTATGGAAGACTTCATCCTGCATTTTGAAAAAAACATGCGAACTAGTGTAAGACACATATCCTTCTTTAAAAAGTCTTAGTTGTACCTGGTTGCCATCCTTTAAACTTATATATAAAAACTTCTCATTTGCATCACCTTGGTCATTAAAAAGATAGGATACGCTCTCTTGTTTATATAGAACGGAGCTTATAATATAGTTCAATTTTCGCCAGGTAACCATAAGTTCCCTCAACTATATAAATCTGAGGGAACATAATAAAATCTCTAAACCGTCGCTGGTTTACAAATATTTCGCTGTAATAGACTCCTTACAGTTCCTGAGGTTACCAGGTGTACCTTCAAATAGAATCTGTCCGCCTCTGCTGCCTCCCTCAACACCTACGTCGATAATCCAATCGGCATTACGAATTACATCCAGGTTATGTTCTATGACAACAACTGTGTTGCCTTTGTCAACAAGACGGTCAATAATGGTCAAAATGCTGCTTATATCAGACATATGCAAACCAGTTGTAGGCTCATCCATTATATAGATATTGCCCTTTTTACTTAATTCCTTCGCGAGCTTTAAGCGCTGACACTCTCCACCAGACAGGGTGTCTAACGGCTGTCCCAGCGTCATATAATCTAAACCCACATCCACTATGTGCTTCAGCTTGCTTTTGATTTCTTTTTGGGTAAAAAAGTCAACAGCTTCCGCAATGGTCATTTCAAGCACGTCAACTATGGTCCTACCATTATATTTATACTCCAAAACCTCATGTTTAAACCGTTTACCGCCGCATTCCTCACAGATGGTTTCAACTGAATCCATAAAGGAAAGATCTGTCTCAATATAGCCTCTCCCTTTACAAGCCTCACATGCACCTTCTGAATTATAACTAAACAATCCAGCGCTTACTTTGTTCTCATCAGCAAATAATTTACGTATTTTATCCATTATTCCAGTAAAGGTGGCTGGATTGGAACGTAAATTTACGCTGACTGGGGATTGATCGATAATAATGGCATCACTATACTCCTGCGCAAAGACACCATTTACAAGGGTAGACTTACCGGAACCAGCAACTCCTGTAACAACAGTAAATATTCCTTTAGGTATTCTTAAACTCACATTTTTCAAGTTATGTAAACTACTTTTCTTCGTTTCAAAGAAATCATCACTTGTCCTTGGCTTACTCTTAATTGGCAGGCTCCTGACCATAAATTCTCCTGTAAGTGTGTTTGCTTTCAAAAGGTCTCTATAGCTGCCCTCAAACATGATTCTACCGCCATTTGTACCGGCCTTTGGCCCAACATCCACAATATGATCTGCAACCTTTATCACATCAGGGTCATGCTCAACCACAATCACGGTATTACCTTTATCACGCAATTTAACCAGCAGTTCGTTAAGCCTATGCACATCTCTTGGATGTAGGCCGATACTTGGCTCATCAAAAATATACAAAGCATCCGTCAAGCTGCTTGTAAGGTGTTTCACCATTTTAACACGTTGAGATTCTCCGCCAGATAATGTGGAGGTTTCTCTGTCAAGGCTGACATAATCAAGTCCTATTTGAATTAAATCCTGTAATCTCTCAGATAGATTCTTGATAATTGGCCTAACGTTTTGATCCTCAATTTGTTGGATTAATTTAAGAAGCTCATCCACCTGCATAGCCGTAAAATCAGCAATGGAATACCCCTTGATTTTCGACGATAAACTTCTTTCATTATAACGCCTGCCTCCGCAGTCATGACACTGCTTTTCAGTGGTGAAGGGAGCAATCTTCTTCTGCGACGCCTCCGATTTTTCAAACTCGGTTTTGATGTTCTGACTTATGAATTTCTCAACAAGTCCTGCATAGGTGCTGTTGATTCCTTCAACCAGAGCCGAATTTATTTTTACTGGTTTACAATATACAAGTTTATCGTATTCTTCTTTCGAATAATCCTTAATTTTTTTGTCACAATCAAAAAATCCTGAGGAGGCATACATTTTCCACTGCCAATTACCAGGCTTATAACCCGGCAGCAAAATCGCACCTTCGTTTAGCGACTTTTCTTTATCTAAAGCTTTATCAAGATCAAGTGTTACTATCCTGCCTATACCCTCACAGGTCTTGCACATTCCATTTGGGTCATTAAAGGAAAAATATTGGGAAGGGCCTATATGCGGCTGTCCCATTCGGGAAAACAGCAGCCTGAGTAATGGATTAATATCCGTTATTGTTCCCAGCGTTGAACGTGAATTGCCACCTATTCTTTTTTGATCAACAATAATAGCCAGCGATAGGTTTTCAATTGCATCAACCTCAGGATGACCATACTTAGGTAAATAAATTTGAACAAACTTACTAAAGGTCTCATTCAATTGCCTGCCAGCCTCCTGGGCAATGGTATCAAAGACAATGGATGATTTTCCTGACCCTGATACTCCAGTAAAAATTGTTATTTTCTTTTTAGGAATTTTCAAACTAATATTCTTTAAGTTATTAGCTCGGGCGCCTATTATCTCTATATATTCTTGTTCCATATTTCTTCTCCTTACACAGTTCTTTCTAAATTATAGCCTGCTCAAATTAATTATAACCCTTTCCCTAAGGGTAGAGTAAATTAATCTTAAATAATTAATTTTAAGTTAAAATTATAATCACTTTTATATATTCTAAAGCACAAACTATTAAGCATTATAACATGCTGAATGACCCTTCCTTTGGAGGTCATCCAGCTCTTTTCTACTACACATCTGAAATTTAATAAGCTAAATTTTCTCCGGTAATCAATGGTGTACATTTTCCGGAATAGTATATGCTTAAAAGATGAAGAGCTCTAGTGCAGGCAGTATAAAGCAGCAGTCTCTCCTCCTGACAGCTGTAATTTTCATCACCTGCATTATATATAAGCACCACATCGAATTCTAATCCTTTAGCAAGATAGGCTGGGATTACCAGGGTGTCACTTACATATTCATCGTCATCCTTCATTATAGCTTTAACATTTACCTTATTCTGCAAGAAACTATATACTTCCTGTGCTTCCTTTAAAGTCCTGGTGATGATGCCAATGGATTTATGTCCTTTATCCTTGTATATTTTTATATCCTGAAGCAGTTTTTCTTTTATAGCCTCTTCATTTGGAAAGCCAAGAAGCAACGGCTCCTCCCCACTTCTTTCTACACATTCAGCGTTAATCTCCTTATTTAGCAGCTTTCTTGCAAACCTAGTAATCTCCATAGTGGACCTGTAGCTCTTAGTTAGATTTATTATGCAGGTATTATCTTTGGGGAATATACTTAAGATATTACTATAATCCCCAAGGTTCATGTATGGATTGATGGATTGCTGCAAATCCCCTAGTATGGTCATATTGGCAGACGGAAAAAGCTGATGAAGGATTTCATACTGCAGAGGCGTATAGTCCTGCGCTTCGTCAATAATAACATATTTAATTTCTGAGGTTTTTGGAATATCCCCAAGGGCACCTTTTAAATACAAAAGAGGCGACTGATCCTCATAATTAAGTATTCGTGCCTTCAGGTTTTCCAGAGTATATAGTTTTATTTCTTCAAGGTTTTTCAGCCCATATTCAGCATTTGACCTATCTAAGAAAAACTCCAGGTTCTCAAAAAGCTTTTTATAAATATCCACTAAATCAAACTCTGTCATTTTATCGATTTCATAGTAAATATCCTTTAGCTCATTCTTTATCCTAGCTGTACTAAGTTCCATAATTTCTGCCTTATCTATATAGGAGCCTGAATTTCTAAGCTCTTCAGCCTCTTCTTCTATAAACTGTTTTGTGTAAGGTTCTATAAGGAACAAAATTCTATCTCTTATCTTTTCAAGTCTTTTTTTAAGTGGAAGCTTAGCATAATCCTTATAAAATAATTCTTCTATATCCTTAGAAGAAATTATCACTTGACCTCTGAATATAATATCTGCAAAATCTCTATCCATTTTTTCAAGGTGAGCTACATAGCCCTTTAATATATCTAAAAATTCCACGGAGGACTTAAATTTTATATTACTGATTTTCTCTTCATAGCTGCCTTCCTGTTTAGCTGCAAGGATATACTCCATCATCTCTCCATAGTTCTCCTTTTTAAGTTCATTGCCAAGGGCTTTATGCATATATTCCTTAAAGGTGGTCTGCCCCATATTTTCTTCTCCAAGCTGGGGCAATACATTAGAAATATAATCATTAAAAACATCATTTGGTGAAAATATTACTATATTTTCAGGGGTTATTTTATCCCTATGTTTATACAAGAGATAAGCAATTCTGTGAAGAGCAACAGAGGTTTTACCGCTTCCAGCAGGCCCCTGCACAATCAAATTTTTATATTCCTCATTTCGAATTACTTTATTTTGCTCTCTTTGAATAGTTGTTACTATGGCCTTCATCTTACTATCGGTGCTTTTACCTAAAATATCCTGCAGCACTTCATCGTCTATCTTAAGATTGCTGTCAAACATATACTCAATTTCACCCTTATTAATTTTGTACTGTCTTTTTAAGGTAAGCTCCCCTTCTACGGTTCCTTCAGGACATATATACTCAGCTTCTCCAATTTCGTAATCATAAAACATACTTGAAATTGGCGCTCTCCAGTCGTATACCAGGAAATCAAAATTGTCATTAATAAGATTAGAAATTCCTATATAACACTTCTCAGCCTTCTCTTCGCCATTTTCCAGAAAATCCATTCTTGCAAAATAAGGAGATAAAAGTATTCTCTCATATTTTTCTTCAAGCTTTCTTGTGAACTCATGGCTTCTCTTTTGAATTTTCATAGTGTTTATGAATTGTATAAAGTCTACAATCTGATCCAGTCCATTAGCTATAGAAACAGAACCTACATCCTCCCATAGCTCTCTCTGAGTTTCAATGGCATCACTTTTAAATTTTTCTTTAGTGCCACGTTTTTCACTAAATTGTTTTTCAGCCTCCTTAAGTACCTCTTGCAGCCATTCATTCTCTAACTTCCATTCAAAGTCATTTCTGTTCATAATATCCCCCCTATAATGAAAAACTAAATAATTTTTTCAACCCCTGTTGACATTGATATTGTAAAGGTGTATAATATAATTGAGTAATTGTATTATACTATCTCAAAAGTGACATTAAGCTTATTGTATCACTTTTATTTTCTATCGTCAATTATAAAGACATTTGTTCTGGGACAAATGTCTTTTATTTAATTTTGTATTAATTTAGAATGAAGGGCTTACTTTATAAGAGTAGGCCCTATTTTTCTATTCTTCGTTTCAATTTACTATATAAGTTATCTCACCCCCTTTTACCTTTTCAAAACTGTGTTAAAGAATGATGTCCAAATTTAAATTTTTAGTATACACAAATTTCCCACTTAATATATAATTAACTTAGTTATAGTAATATACTGCATATTATTTAAATTGCTATATAAATTAATGCTTTAAAGGAGAGAGAATAATTGAAAGTGGTAGTAAACATAACTCCAGATGATTGTTGGAATTTTACTAAATATAATATTAAATATGATTCAAAGTCCAAATTAAAATTTTATTTGAATGTTATTGCAGTAATATCTTTAATTGCTTTTACGTCATTTCTAGATAAAGAGCCAATACGGAAAATAATGCCAACAATCATTTTATCCATACCTATGAGCTATTATTTAATGCTATTTCTAATGAAGCAGCAAATCAAAAATCGTGTAAAGGGAAATGAAGGAATTATCGGGGAACATACAATAGAGATTTGTGAAGATGGATTAAGAGAGATAACTAAAGTGAATAATAGCCTGTATTTGTGGAGTGGTATTTCTAAAATAAAACAAGATAATTCTTATGTCTACATTTATGTAGAGAAATACACGGCACACGTAATTCCTAAAAACTCATTTAAATCAGAAGATGAAGCAATTCAATTTTTCAGTGATGCATTAAAGTATTGGAAAGGCGAAACCTAGAATTATAGTTCAGCTTAACAGGAAATGCGCTAGGTCTCCCGCTTAAAGAAGCGGGAGTATTACGGCTGGTAGTCATCGGATAAATAAAAGAACATAGTTTAGCAATAATAAAAACAATCCTAAAGGTACTCCCAGCCTTACCCATTGGCTGCTCTTTATTTTAAGCTTTCCAGCAGATATTATATTTGGTATATTACCAGGTACAAGTATTCCTCCGCTAATCAATAGACCTAGCAGGATAGATTTTATCTGAGTTTGTGTCATCCTTACACTAATTTCAGCAGCTGCTAAGGTTGCATTATCAAGAACTGCAGAAGTAATATTTCCCCAATATAAAATACTGCTGTCTAAGCTTATAACATATGTGTCTATAAGTGGTTTAAATCCAGCTCCCAAAAGCTCCAAAGCTATAATAAATATAAAGATTTTAAAGGTTCTATGAAGGATTCCCCAAATATCATCCTCATCAATATCAAAATTTTCAGCTCCAAAAATATCATCTATTTCCTTTTCAATTAAGTTTCTCTTAGAAATCTTAAATATGGACTTTAGTTTTTTATTTTCTACCAGCCACATCCCTATTAACCCTAACAGTATAATTTCAACCAAAACAAGAATTCCAATTTGATTAAAAATATACCAAAAGCTTTCTCCTAGTTTTGATACAACTATGGTAGCTATTGGTTCTCCAATAGGAGTCAATGAAGCTCCCAGACCAATAGAAAAACATGAAACAATGGTTATTTCTATTTTCTTCGTTCTATCAAGCGGTAGTACACTAACTATTTCAACTAGAATCAACGAAGCAATTATTGCAGTAATAACACTTGATAAAAGTCCAAGAATGATTATTACAAGAAAAACAAACATTTTTACCGACATTACTTTAGAGACAGAAGCTACTAAGTACTTAATTCTGCTCTTTAGTAATTTGAATATTACACCAGCTATGAGAACCGCTGCCGTTATCATATACATAAGTTTATTCTCAAAAATCTCTAAAATTAAATGCTTCGATAATACATTGGTTACAATAACCGAACCTATCCCCATAAAGAATAGGAAGAATTCTAGGTTATGCTCAATTTTTTTCGAAGCAAATGGTAGAAATAGGGTTATCATTAGAATTACTGTTAAACCAATTATCATTTTATTAACTCCTTTCTATTTGATCCATCAAAAAATAAAAAGATGGAAAACTCAATTAAGAGTTTCCCACCCCAGAAACTAACATCTCTTGAAACAGATATTAATATCTGCTCAACCGAATTAACCATTTATAATTATATATCTAGTATGGCATGAAATTTTTCATTAGTCAATAAACAAGGTTACAAAGTCTTCAATTTATTAACATCTACTTATCCAGTTCCATTTGTTCTGTCCCCCATTTATACAATTCATTTAAAGCTGGAAGTAAGGCTTTACCCATTTCTGTTAAAGAATATTCAACCTGAGGAGGAATAGTGTCATACTGAGTTCTTGTAATGAGTTTATCTACTTCTAATTCCTGTAAAGATTTTGTAAGCATCATATTAGTGATACCTTTCACGGTGCGCTTCAATTCATTATATCTAATAGCATCCTTTCTAGCTAAATACCATATAATAGGCAACTTCCATTTCTGTCCCACAATATCAAGTGCATATAGTACAGGACATTTTGATTCATAGATATTTTGGCTAGGCAAATCTATATCATAATCTATCTCCTTTTCCATTTTAACAACTCCTTTAAATCCAATAGTATCCTTTTGCATACTAACACAGAAAAAACTGCATACTTGTACATTTATTCCCACATGTTATATTAATTATATCAAATTTAAAAACAAACGCCATAATTAATATGGTAAAAGAGGAGTGTTACTATGAAAATTTATGCTATCAACGGAAGCCCAAGAAAAAATAAAAACACAGCTACATTACTAAAAAAAGCCTTAGAGGGAGTAAAACAATCAGCAAATGATCAAGAAATTGAAACTGAAATTATTAATTTATATGATTTAAGCTATACTGGCTGCAAAAGCTGCTTTGCCTGCAAGCTAATTGGAGGCAAAAGCTATGGAAAATGTGCTGTGAAGGATGATATTTATGAAGTTTTAGAAAAAATCTCAAAGGCTGATGGACTAATTTTTGGTTCCCCAATATATTTCGGTAATATATCCGGACAATTACAGTCATTTTTAGAAAGAGTATTCTTCCCTTATTTTGTATATGATAAAGGCTATTCTTCAATTGCACCTAAAAGAATGCCAACAGCCTTTATTTATACAATGAATGTAACAGAAGAAGTACTGAAGGAAAGTGGTTATTTATCAACCCTTAAAAAAATAGAAGCTTGTCTTGAAAAAGTATTTGCAAAACCATTAGTAATGTATTCCCATAATACTTATCAATTTGACGACTACTCAAAATATAAAGTAGAATGCTTCTCTGAAGAGGAAAAAGCAGAGCACAGAAGAGTACAGTTCCCAATAGACTGTGAAAAAGCCTTAGAAATAGGTACAAATTTACTGAAGCAGCCTATTGAGAAAACCACTCTTTTAGCTGATTAATTACTTTATCAAAAGTCTCTTCTAATAAGAATATATCATTATGCAATGCCCCATCTATCTGTATTACTGGGGCACCTTTTTCTTTTAACCCGCTGCAAGCAGCTACGATATCCGGCACATCACGAGAACCAAAAATAATTCTGACATTGTCCCCACCATTATACTCCCACTGAGGAAGTTTGTTAAGAATATCCCAGTTTACATTAGGATCTATTTCTCTTACCCTATAACCTCTTAATGCCTTTATGGTTTCTTGTGTTTGACTGCTAAAGGTTTTACGCAATGCTGGAGAGATGGCAATAATATAATCTGCATCGCTAAATAGTGAAAGGCGCCCACCTAAAGAATGACCTATTGCAGCTACTTTTCCAAAATCATGACAGTATTTAATAGCAGCTTCAATATCCAAAGGAATATTTTCATCTAAGGGCAGCTCATGTTCTCCATGACCTCTAAGATCTATAACGCATGTGGTAATTCCAATTTCAGCCGCTCTCCATGCTAATCCAAGCTGCTCTTCTTTGCAGCCGCCATATCCATGTACAATAACAGCTGCACCTATTGAATTTGCGGGTTTTAATATAATACTTGGTATTTTAAACCCATTACCTTGAATAAATTGTCTTTCAATCTCCATTTTAAATTCCTCCCCCATCCAAATAACTAATCTATTTCATATAGCTCTTTTATATCTTTTAAGCCTTGTTCGATTTCAGATTTTGAAAAATTACATTTGAGAAGTTTGGCCTCCTCCCACTTACTAAGTTCTTCATAGAAGAATAATGCCGTTTCCAAATTTTTTTTATTTTTCCGAGCTTCTAGAGCCTGAAATAAAGTATTTTCAGCTTCGTTAATTTTGCCCTCACTTATGTATTTTCTTATCACAAACTCTAACACTTCCTCTTCCGAAAGAGTCATATTATAATTCTCAATGTCAATATCACTCTTAACAGCATCCTTTCCCGCCAGCAGAGCCACCGCCATCTGTGCTCCACCTTTTACAAGTCTTATAATGTATTCATCTTTAACCATTTATCATCAATCCCTTTGCTAGTTTTTTTCATAATACCAGTAAGATTAGATAAAACAATAACTCTATTTGTTAATTATATCATAGAATTCAATATAATGTATACATAGCCTTCAGTGTGTATATTTCTTTCTATTGATTAGATATTCATTTTTTAAACTTTTATATATTTATTATAAGCTGTTGAAGAAGCTTCTTTTCTGTTAAAAGCTTGTTCCATGATCCCATCCTATCATAAATAATCACTATTTTTTCATATAAATTCATCCATGCCAACGCTTTGAAACTCTAAAATAGGTCTTTTAGAACTATTTTTATAGTTTAAATCACTTATATCATTCTAATATCTAACGTTAAATCACATAAATAATTGCATTTTATTTAAGATATTGTATAGAATCAGTATAATTTTATAGAAATTATTCAATAATTTCATACTTTTTGGGGTTTAAGTTATTGCAGACAAAACATCCTTTTAGCCCTTGGTATATCTGGCTCTTCAGCTGATTTTTTAAACTTTCGGTTACATTTTAGGTTACATTTTTGAAATAGCTTTAAGGCCTTTATTTTCAATGGCTTGGGGCACTTTTTTGCTTGGTTACATTTTTATAAAAACTATATACCTATCTTTTAATTATAATAATTTAAAAACCTCTCACACGCGTATATATATTTTTATTTATGTAACTATGTAACTTTTTATTATAAAGTAAGTAATATCAAGGCCTCTATAGGGTTACATTTTGGTTACATTTGGTTACATTTTTCATTATTTATGTAACAATAGGCTTATACACTGATTGAATTGTCTTTTAGATAACTTTTTACAAATACGGAAAAACTAAACTATTAAAAATAAAGTCAAAGCAATGAATATTAAAGATAAGAATTTCAAATATTAATTTATATCTATAACAATCAGTTCATTACTAAGAAAAGGAGTCGTGTAAATTGGCAGTAATAAAAAAGTTTTCTTTATTCCTTGCTTTAACACTTTCAATTACTTTAGTTACAGGCTACTCAGTTCAGAAACCTAATGTAAACAATAATGCCTGCACTGTACCTGAAACATATAAAAGAGCTGAAGTCATTACCTCATATGATGAGGCTAAAAAGCTGCTTGTAGAGGGTAATAATAGATTTTCGGCAAATAAGGCGGCAATGAAGAATATTAGCAGTGAGCGAAGGGAGGAACTTTCTAAAAAAGGACAGCATCCTTTTGCAATCATTGTAAGCTGCTCTGATTCACGTGTACCACCTGAGTTAGTCTTTGATCAGGCTTTAGGAGACTTATTTGTAGTTCGTGATGCAGGAAATGTAATTGATGCTGTTACCCTTGGAAGTGTAGAATATGGAGCTGAGCATCTAAATGCCCCTCTAATTGTGGTAATGGGTCACGAAAAATGCGGAGCTGTAATAGCTGCTGTTGATGGTGGAGAAGCCTCTGGAAGCATTGGAGCAATTACTAAAAAGATAATCCCTTCCTTTGAAAAGGCCAAAGCAGAGTCTCCAAATGCCACCAAAGCTGAATTATATGAGAAAACTGCTGATGAAAATATAAAGAATTCAATTGCAGAAATCAAAAAAAGTTCGGTTATAAAAAAATTAGAAAATGAAAAAAAATTAAAAGTTATTGGTGCTAAATATGACCTTGATACTGGTATAGTTACTTTTATGGAGTAAATAAATTTGATGTATATTTTTACTTAATTACATTACTTATTATTTAAGCTATGTTTTAGAATATTATTGATAAGATACAAATAATTAAGGGAAGCCGCTTTGACTTCCCTTAATTATTTAGAGTACATATATATTTAACTCATTCTATTAATTTATTTCTTTAATTCAAATACTTGATTTCTAATTTCAATCATTTTTTCTTCTAAACCTTTAATTGAGTTATTTTCTTTGCTGATAGTATCAATTTTCTCCTCTAAACTAACCAAATGTTTCTCAATAACCTCTAATTTTTTTTCAAGCACCTGAATCCTGTCCCAAGTAAGTATACCCATAAACTCACCCCCTTTTATTTATATAAATATTTAGACGTAAGAAATCCTTATAATCCCACAAATAACAAAATTATTATTCTACAATATTTTTCATTTCTTGATAAAGTTTCAGCACCACAATGATGACAGACTTTCCCCTTGGAAATAAAGCTTTTTAGTCAGATTACCTCTACTGGAGCCTTATTGCCAAAAATGGATTTTACCGGTATAATATTACCAACGGTAATTACCATTGGTAATATAATGCGAGGTGATAGTTAGAAGATGAATAGAATTTCAGTAAATAAAGGAGTCATAATAGAAACAACTCTAGGTTTGATTGAAAAAAATCAAGGAATTAAAGGTGTAAATTTAAGAGGGATATCAAAAGAAATTGGCTGTGCACACACAAATATTTATAATTATTATCATGATCTAAACGAAATCTTTTGGGAGTCTCTTGGGCAGGTTATGATGAAAATGATGGAGTATGTAGATGAAAATTCACATTCTCAAATAAACAGTGAAGAAAACTTTTATCTGTTTTTGTCTAGCATCATTAGCTTTTCAATGGAACACCCTGGCTGGTATAGACTAATATGGCTGGAACATATAGAAGGGATTCCATCATCTAAAATCATAGCAATGATAAATAAACCAAAGGAAGGTTTTATAAAAGAGGTAATGAAAAGTAACAATACCCTTTCTGAAAAAAAAGCTAATTTAATCAGCGATATTTTAATTACATATCTCCATGGAGAGCTGAGCAAATGGATTAATAATCGTAATGCAAATAAAAGCATTGATGAAACCAAAAAAAGTATAATTTCAAATCTTAAATTTTTATACAAATTATTAATTAATGAGGAGATGAATTGATTTATGGTAAGCTTAAAAAAAGAATGGTGGAAAGTTTCATTAATTATTATAATTAGCGCTTCCTTTGACTTTATCCTTCATGGATTAATATCACCTTTAGATTCATCAAACGTATCTTTATTAAAACCAAGTATATTTGTCAAAAGCGGTATGCTTATGCCTGTTGTTGTTATTTGGGAGCTGTTAGCCTTTAGTATTTTCGCCTTCATCTTTATATTAATCGAAAACAAATTACCCTGGAAAAAGCCAGTTAAAGGGTTGCTTTATGGATTTTCATTTGGAATATTATATTTAATAGGAATGTTTGAATCAGTTTTATTATTAAATAGCAATTTTATTAATGAGTTTTTTATGGGATTAGGTGATTTTTTTCCTTTTTATTATCTGGATTCTTGTTGGGTAATTTTATTGGAACAGACCAGATACAAGGTGATTAAATGAATAATGAATCTTTTAAAGAATTGAAGAATGAGGATAGTTCCGTTCTTAGACTGCTTCCACACCGATTGGACAATTCTATCTCTAAACAGTTGCCACTTCAATTTCTTATTTTCCTAATTGGGCAGCTAGTTTCGAGACTAGGTGATGCACTTTTTACCTTTGCCATACCATGGATTTCATACGAATTAACGCATTCAGCTATTGTTATGGGTTCAATGTTTGCAGTCGGTGTATTGCCCATTGTGTTATTTGGTCCAATCATTGGCGTGTGTGTTGATCACTGGGACCGTCGACGACTGATGATGTTCGCTGATGTAACACGAGCGATTCTAGTGGCTTTGCTTCCATTAATGCAAATGCTGGGCATCTTGCAACTTTGGCAACTCTATGTTGTATCATTTCTTTTGTCAGGGTTGTCATTACTTTTTGACGTATCGGTTGTAGCCGTTATCCCCGACATAATAGGCAATAAAAACCTTACTAAGGCAAATTCCTCCTACCAATTAGTAAATCAAGCCGGTGATTTACTTGGTCCTATTATCGCCGGTATTACGATAACCACTTTCGGAGGCTACCGTACCTTATGGTTTGATGTCATATCTTTCACAGGCACATTATGGGCTATATGGAGGATACATACATTGGGAAAACCAACTGCAAAAACGGGACTAAGTGAGATTTTTCGTGGTATGGGGGAGGGACTGCATTTTTTAATACACGACAAGTTGAATTTTACTCTCTCTCTGCAGGCCATGATTGGAAACTTTGGGTACAGTGCAGCCTATGGAGTTTTGATGTTCTATCTTCTCTCCACACTCCATCTAAATGCGGTTCAAATTAGCTACAACTATGCGTTTCTTGGACTTGGTGGTTTAGTGGGAAGTATTATCGTAGTTCCTTTGGAACGCTATTTTAGAAGGGGATTACTTATACCTATACTCTTAATTGTAGGGACATGTGGTTTTATTTATGCATTAGTTACTCGGTTTTGGCTAGCTCCAGGGATCGCGTTTGGTATCGTTACAATCTGCAACGTGGCATGGAACACGCTTTGCACATCCATACGTCAGGAAACTATTCCTTCGAATATGTTAGGAAGAGTGGTTAGTTTCTCTCGTGTGGTTACCCGCCTGGCTATGCCGCTTGGCATGATGGTAGGTAGTTTAGTTTCGAATTCAATCAGTCCAGTTGCAGTATTCGCGATCGCAGCTGTTTCCAAGGGAGTTGAGGTTTCAATTGCCTTATGGTCCCCAATCCGCAAATTATAAAAACTGTAATATGTATGCGGTGTTACTTAGAACTAAGGAGCTTCTCTATGATAAAAAGCTGCAACAAAATCATCATAAAAAAGCTCCTTAAATATTTTGCTTCATGGGGCAAATCTTTCAACATATATGTTTTCTTCTTTACTTAAATCAAGTAAAACATTACCGTCAAGCAATATAGGATTTAACAGGTCATCCATATTAACTTGGACAACCTTGCATAAACGTTTATCACTTAAAATTACCTTTTCTCCAATGTAGTAATTTATCATATGACTTAAAAACATATTGCAATATTTATAGTCAAGTTTTTTAAAGCTTTCTTGCCTGATGATATTAAGTACTTCAAAAGGGCCTTTAATGTCCTTAGAGTACTTTCCTGAACTAATATCATCAAATAAGTCTGCGATGGCAATTATTTTTGAAAATTCATGTATTTTATCTTGCTTAAGTCCTAGGGGATATCCAGATCCATCCATGCGTTCATGATGCATTAGTATTCCATAGCCCACAGAAGGATCCAAATACGGAAATTTTTTTATAAATTCATAACCAATGATAGGATGTGTTTTGAATTTCTTATACTCCTCAGACGTTAGCTTGCTGCTTTTTTGTACTATACCTTTATCTAGTTTTGTTTTACCAAAGTCATGCAATGCCGCAGAGTAAATCAAAAAATTCAGCTCTTTCCCTGTAATCCCCAGCCACTTTCCAAGTATAAAGCTAATGGCAGCAACATTTATACTATGTCTATAAAGGTTTTCCTCTCCGCTGCTGTTAAGAGCAATATTTTTAAGAATTACCTCTGTTGCAGTAAATTTATCTCGAATATTTTTCGTAAAAGATCTCAACTCTTCTATATCAGTTTGCCTCATGTCTGATATACTTTCAAATACCTTCTCCAAATTAACCGAGAAACTACTTAAAATATTCTCCAGTTCATCTATTGTTTTCAAGTTAAATGATAAGGTATTATTTAAACTCTTTTCAGGTAATTCACTTTCTATGTATACTTCAATGCTATCTATTACATAAGTCTGTTTAAGTTTAGCTATTACTGATTCAGTAATTACACGGTCTTTTGCTAGTAACATATTGTTTTTTTCATATATATCATCAGCAGCTATCATTCCTGCTTTTAGATTACTTATTGATATTGTTTTTTTGTTATTTAACATTCAACTTCACCTCGTACATAATCTTAATATTAGCAAATGTACAACAATATAATTACATTATCGTATTTTATTTTTATTTCTAAATATATTATTTTAATGTTGATTATAATTTTATTATATTTAACATTAAATGCATTTTAATTCATTCTCAATTATATTCAATTAAATTTTATAATATACTTTCAAAATTACTATACGATTTAGATGGAATTGAATATGCAAAGAATATGGGTGAGGATTCATATATTTATGAGGATACTCCCTTTTCAGTTCATTGGTTTCTGTAAGCAAGATGTGTTGTAGTTATAGGATGTGACTACTATTATGAAGTTCTTAAAACCTAAAAGATATGGAATTTGGGATATTGCTATATTCTTTATAAATCTGTCGCGTTAGTAAATTTTTATGCTAATGCGACAGACAGCCTCATGACTTTTGATAATTTGTTAAGAGATATTTCAAGCTTATTCATATGCTAATACTTAAACAGTTTGTTACTTAATGCAGAATATCCCTCTCCTTCATTTTATTGCAATAAAAATATAATCCAAATGTAATTATGGCAATTCCAATATCAAAGATGGCAATACTTATTCCCAAAACATTTAAGCGATTACGGAATAAAAATGTAAGGATAAGTAAAAGCGTATCAGAGACAGCAGAAACTAATGCAATAGAAGCAGCTATTTTTTTCTTGAATAAAAGCAGTATTGGTGCTAAAAGACCTGTTAATACGTTAGTAGTATATAAAATCAAAAATGGAATTGGATAGTTGGTAAAATACTTTACTACATTCTCTCCATAACCTCTGGCATTGTAGTAGTCCACATTATGCCCTAACATCATAAAATAATCATATACACCATATGCATATATAAAAATAAAGAATATTGAAATAATCCATAAATGCCAAGGTGTTTTTTTTCTTATTTCCGTTTTTAAATCCATATTACATCCCCCATTCAAATACTTATTAAATTAATTATACAACACTTGTAAGGCTCCTTATCACCATACTTTAACTTTTACAAAAAAATAATGGAGTGCTGCACAACTAATTATGTAGTTGTGCAGCACCCCTTTTATCATTCGCATAAAAATATACTTTTAGTGTATCAAGTAGGCTGTCATCTATATTTCATCGTTATAAACAGAGTTCTTAGTTTCAGATGGAGTTTTAAACTCCATCTGAAGGTTAGAAATCGTTATCCAGGGGCGAAGCGGGAGTATTACGACTGGTAGCCATCGGATAAACAAGTTAGGATATATAGTTAGAATTTATTTTTACATAATCTAAGGAATAATCACATGTCCATACTGTGATACTTTCATTTCCTTGTTTAAAATCTATATATATTTCAATATTACGGTCTACTAAAGAAGCTTCTGCCTTCTGATACTCTTCTTCTGTAAAAACAGGCGCTCCATTATCAACCAGCTTGAAATTATTTACGTAAATATCAATTACACTG
>JAUZPI010000004.1 GCA_030706015.1 Bacillota bacterium | reverse complement strand
TTATCAGCTAGGGCTTATTAAAGTGCGCAATTTTTTATTTATAGAGTATATCGTATCTTAAATCACTATACAAATTTCCACAAAACGTTAAAAGGAGGCTGCCGCCTCAGCATATTTTTTATGCTAATGCGACAGCCCCTTCACATTCTTTATCTTTACAATATTTCTACTATGATCTTATATCCATTAGCTGCTTATTTCTTAGAATCCCTTCTCTAACAACGCCTATCAATAATATATCTAAAAAACAGCAAACAATTAGGAGAATAAGCCCCAATCCATCAATATTCTTATGAACTTCTCCCAGTCCAAAGTGCTTTTATTTCGTTTTTCACATCTCTCTTTATATATACTATATTGCTTGCTCAAAACATTAAGATATTTATGCTTCTTATCCAATTTATTTTCTTCAGAGTCTTGCTTATATAAACCCTCAGTTAATAGCCACACTGCTACATTTATAATGATTGAATACAAAAGAATTAAAACTATACTTGTAAAACTAATTACTATTACATAATCTGTTAATAAATCTTTTATCAATGAATATGCCATAATTGTAATAAACCACACTACATAGTAGATTAACCTTTTTGCTTTTTTGCAGCGTACTGGATCCTCAAAATAATTTCTAGTCACTATAGAAATAAGCTTAGGAATGCAAAGATATCCTAATACTAAAATAAGATCTCCTATTCCAAGACTCATGAACTTTGGTATTAGACTAATATCTCTTAAGAATATTGCCTTAAAAATTTCTCGAAAAGAATCCATAAATATAATATAAAATAAAGCACCCATTAAAACATCACATATTCTAGAAGCTTTATAAATATAAATTGTCTCACCGTAGATCATATCATCACAATACTTCTTTAAATCTCTTCCAGTGATGCTTATTACAGTGATTCCCTCTTCTTGTCCAGATAAAAATGTATCTAGGATTTGTAATAAACAATCATTCTTTTCTGAAGCATTTAATTTTGATGATCCATTAAATTATCTCCCCATCACATTCATACCAATCTTAGTAACTAATTTTCTAGGCATAAATCTCACAGATTCAGCAACAAGCTTATTATATAATCCTGTAACCACCACCGACTCACCTTTTATTAATGCCTCATATCCTATTTCTGCCACCCTATTGGGGTCCAGTAGTCTCCCTCTAAATAACTTTATATCTTCAATATTAGCTCTTTTTGCAAAGTTAGTTTTTGTGGCTCCAGGGCAAAGGGCTGTTACTGTTACCCCTGTGCCCTTAAGCTCTGCTCCCATTCCTTCTGATAGATATAACACATAGCCCTTTGACGCACAGTAAGCTGCATTCATAGGGCATGGTTGAAAAGCCCCTGTAGAAGCAACATTTAATATTTTTCCTTCTCTCCTTTTAACCATTCCATCAATAAATAATCTAGTTAATTTTGTTAACGCAACCATATTTACATACATCAGATTTATGAGATCGTCCATTTTATTTTCGTAAAACTTACCATATACTTGTATACCAGCATTATTAACCAAAACATCAATCTGTATAGAATTTTTCTTGGTATATTCAAATATTTCATCGGCGGCACTTGGTTCTGCTAAATTTTTTGCAATAGCATAAATCTTAGCATTGTCATTTTCCATACAAACTAACCTCTTAGCCTTTTCAAGATTTTTTTCATTTTGAGAAACCATAATCAAGTTATAACCATTCCTAACAAATAGTTTTGAGAACTCAAGACCAATGCCACTAGATGCTCCTGTTATCAATACCGTTTTATTCATATACTTCCAACTCCCTCATTTTATGATAATATATTTATATCTTATTTTTCTATTAACACAAATGATGGCAGACGCAAAACAATTGACATATAACGCAAATTATATTTTTGGTGGTGAACATATGAAATACGCCTCATCAATTTCAGCTACAAAAATCTCAGCTTTTTTAAATAACTTTGATGTTTATGGTATGGATACAGCTAAGGTTGTTGAGTACGCTGGTGTTGATTCCCTTGTTTTATCATCACCAGATAATAGACTATCAGGCTTGGAAGTAAAGATGATTATAGAAGCTGCAACAAATTTAACTGGGGATGACAATCTTGGTCTTCATCAGGGAGAAAGACTAGCAAAGGGATTTTCTAATATTTTAGGATATGTTCTTATGAATTGCTCTGCTCTAGAGGAATGTTGGACAAAATATTGCAGATACGAAAAACTTATCGACAGTTTGAGTGAATCTCACTTTAAAATTGTGGATAACTATGCTGTATTGAGTAATACAACTGTGGAAAAATTACTAAAGGATAACAGACAATTCTCAGATTTTAAAATTGCTGGTATGCTATCTTATATTAAATTACTTTCTAATAAAACTCTCCAAATAGATGAGGTTCATTTTACTCACAGTAAACCCGAGAATGCTTCAGAGTATGACAGGATATTTCAATGCGAAGTATGCTTTAAAAAGTCAACTAATGCTTTGATATTTAAGCGTGATTTATTAAATATTCCTATAATTGAACCAAATAAGAATTTACTATTTGTCTTTGAAAGGAATACTGAAGAAATCCTTCAAAGCTTAAATAATCAACATACCTATGCTGGCAGAGTTAGCAAAATAGTTTTAGAAGAAATAGACCTAGGGAATTTCCCTTCCATTGAAACCGTTGCAAAAAAGTTGTTGTTAAGTGTGAGAAGTTTACAACTATATTTGCAGAAAGAAAATACTACTTATATGAAATTAATAAGAGAATTCCGCAAAAAAACAGCAGAGAAATATCTTAAAGATATTAATATTTCTATAGATGAGATTGCATTTATTCTTGGTTTCTCGGAAACTAGTGCTTTTCATAGAGCCTTTAAAAGTTGGACCGGCTTAACTCCTGTACAATTCAGAAACTCAATATTAGACTAAAAAATAGTAGCCACAAAAAGCACTGGCTACTATTTTCATTACCTGTTCATTATTTTCTATTAAGCTCTGAAATATACTTCTCTGCAGCAAGAGCAGCGATTGTACCATCAGCTACAGCAGTAGTAATTTGTCTAAATTGCTTCTCTCTAACATCTCCAGCGGCAAATACCCCTTTAATATTTGTAGCCATATTTTCATCCGTTAAAACGTATCCTTGTTTATTTAGCTTAATATAATCTTTAAACAAATCAGTTTTAGGCTCTGTACCTATATAGCCAAATACTGCATCTAAAGCTATTTCCTTTTTTTCCTCCGTGCTTGTATGTTTTATTATTGCCTTGTTTACAAAATTATCTCCTTTAACATCAACTAAATCCCAGTTATACATTACTTCTACCTTAGGATTATTTATCAGCTCCTCTAATGTTGCCTTCTCACCTCTAAAATAATCAAATCTTCTTATCATAATTACTTTAGCTGCAAACTTAGATAAAAATAAAGCCTCCTCTAGAGCAGAATTACCGCCGCCAACCACAGCTACAGTCCCATCTCCATAAATTGCACCATCACAAACTGCACAATAGTGAATTCCCTTCCCTGAAAACTTATTCTCGCTAACTATAGGGAGTTTTTTTGGAGTTGCTCCAGTGGCAATAATCAAAGTTTTTGCTTTATATATATAATTTTCAGTTTCAATTATCTTTTCATCATCATTAAGAGTTACCTTAAGCACGTTATCAAATTCGTCAATTTCTGCCCCTAAGTCCACAGCCTGCTCTCTCATCAAATCAGCAAGAGCATTACCATCAATACTCTTAAATCCAGGATAATTTTCTATAGTATAACTTGATCTCACTTGTCCTCCAACTATTTGATTTTCTAAAAGTAACAGGTGGAGCCTGGCGCGGGCCCCATAAATAGCAGCTGTTAATCCTGCAGGACCCCCGCCTATAATTAACATATCCAGTTCCTTTAAAGCCTTTCCCATGTAATCAGCTCCTTGCAATTAATTCCTTTATCTTAAGTTTAACAATTGATCTATTTTATCCTTATCAAATCCAACTACAATACTTCCGTCTATATCTAAAACAGGTACACCCATTTGACCTGATTTTTCTACCATTTCTTTTGCAGCCCCTCTGTCTAAAGATACATTTATTTCACTGTAACTAACTCCCTTTGAAGCTAGGTATTGCTTCGTCTTAACACACCAAGGACATGTTGTTGTAGTGTATATTTTTATACTCATTTTAATTCCCCCTATTAATAAAGTTTTATATCTTAGCTATAATATTATATGTTATTCATTAAACTTTCAATTGCACTCTCTAATTTTGCTGGAACAGTAGTGGGTGCAAATCTATCTACCTTAAATGTCTTTAACAGTATAATCATATATACTCATTTATTTCACCACTAAACACTCATGGTTGATTACAATTAAATTGTACACAATTAAATTTTCAATGTCAATAGCAATTTGACTATTTGTTTTACTTTATCAGTATGTAAAAAAACACCTGAATCCTTAAGCTATCAGGTGTTGCTTTAATATTGATAATTATTGTTTTACTATAATATAGCTGTTATTTATCATAACAATGTTTAATTTGCTGCTGTCTATAAATAATTTACTATCTTTATTGTTATCTAGCAGATATAGGCCCTGTACTTTATTTTTAACAAATAGATTTCTGTTCATTTGTTTAGGATTTAAACCATCTAAAACTTCTGCAATAAACATATTTGACTGAGACCATTCTTCAGTATAAATGTCTTCACCTTTTATAGTTCCATTATTAGCTAGGCTTATTAAATCTTTTTGATTGCTAGGCATTGCATCCGTATTTATTTTATGAACTATAGAAGCTTCACCGCACAAAGAACATATAATAAATACAATAAAAATTGAAGCTTTTAGTTTATTAGAAACCTTCTTATCACCCAATAGCTTGTAAGCGCTCCAAACTATTAATATGGTTAACGCAGGGTGTACAGGGTTTATGTACCAAACTAATTTTGACTTTGATAAACTGAATAATACAAATGGAACTATTGTCCATACTGCAATGGAAATCTTCATAAACTTATTATTTAACAACTGCAATTTAGTTTTTTTAAGTAAAATATAGCATATTAGGATAAACAGCATAAAGAATACTATGTAATAATTGTTTCTCAAGAGGTACTTAAAATAATAAAGTATATTGCCAGTGTGACCCTCTATAGTGCTTGTAGATCTGGCAATAACATCATAGGTTATCATTGATTTTAAAAATTTTATGCCGTCAAATCTATATCTTAATGTCATCCACGTAAATATGGGAACAAAACTGCACAAAATGAAAATTACATATTCTTTAAAGCTTATTCTAAAGAGTTTACCAGTAACCAAAAGTATAAGTCCTATAACAGCTACAATTTGAAAAGTTGCATAGCTTTTTAACAAAAAGGCAACTGAAAAAGCAAGTCCAGTAAAATAAAAGTTTTTTATCGACCTGTCTGTCTTTAGCAGGAAGTACATACAAATTGTAAATAACAAAGCTAAGCCTGCATCAAAATCACCAGTTCTGCCTGTATGCCAATTCACAAAAAGATAATTTGTACTCAATAACACTACTCCCATTATTGAAGCCAATTTGCTTATATTATCTTTTAGTATCTTACTTACAATAACAACTGTAAAAAATGAACTGATGGCAGAAAAAAATCTTAAAGCAAAAGCATTATATCCAAAAAGTTTATAAGATAAAGCTATAGCCCACATTCCCAGCGGCGGTTTAAAATTATAATAGTCCACACTATTTCCATAAGTTGAAACTAAGAAATTGTTATTCTTTATCATCTCAAATGCAGTAACTCCATGCCTAGCTTCATCCCAATCCTGTATAGCATTTGAACTTAGTTTAAAGAATAAGTTAAATAACGGCAGCAGTAATGCACAAAGTAATATTCCATAATAATATTTTTCTATAAAGCTCTCTATTCTTGTAGTAAAACCTTCATTTTTAAATTCCATGGTATCCCCCTTTTATATTTCTTAATATACATTACACATACTTCGGAATCAAGGTACATTATAACATAAACAGCAAATGTGTATAACATATTACACAAAGTAGCAACATAAAAACATGCGGTATTTAAAGACTCTCTTAATACCGCATGCTGCTCTTTTTCAACTCTTTCAAGCTATATAAAACTCTATATTCCTTTACCTCTGTATCCCTTGATAGCTTTTTAATAACCTCCTCACACTGCTGTCTTGTTTTCTCATGCACCATTGTATACATATTGTACTTCCAATTTTCACAGGTATCTCTCTCATAACAGTGACTAATCTGCTGCACCGAAGCCATAATTGTACCTACAGCTTCCACCCGTTCCTCTGGCACCTTCCATAGTACTAACGCATTTGCCTTAAAACCTACTTCTCTATGACGTACAACAGCAGCAACCCTCTTTAAAACACCTGTTTTGTGAAGCCAATCTATCCTGTCTATTAGTTCATCTTCCCCTATTCCAACTTCATTTGCTATTATCCTATATGGCTCCTCAGTTATTGGTATATCCTTTTGCAATCTTCTTATTATCTGTTCATCAAGTAAATCTATCACCTGTTATTCACCACCAAGTTTAAAGGCTGCTTTTACCTTAAAAAGCTTTTTTGAAGGCAGATTTAATATACCTTCTATACCTGTTTTTGATTTTATTCCTTCAAGTATCCGCTGTTGGCCGTCCTTTGAATTAGATACAATGGTAAACCACATGTTATAACTATCATCCCTCAAATAATTATGGGTTACTTCTGGAAAACTATTTACTATATGGGCTGCCACCTCAATCTTCTCCTTTGGTACCTTCATTCCGCACAATGTGCCTATATAGCCAAGCTTTCTGGAATTAAAGATACCGCCGACTTTTCTTATGCTGCCATTAGCCTTTAAATTGTTTATCCTGGTTATAACTTCGTTCTCTGTAATCCCTAGCTTTTCTCCAACAGTTTTAAAAGGTCTATATTCCAGCGGTATACCTTCTTGTATAACGTTTAAAATTGCCACATCCAAATTATCCATTGTAATCCTCCCTGTATTTTCTACCTTGAAGATAACATACATAAGATTTCTTCTGCCATATAATCACCATCATTATAATAAGCAGCTCTTGCCCTGCATCCTCCACAGGAATTCTTATAACTGCATTTACCGCAGCTTCCCTTATAGTTTAAGCTTCTTAATTCATTAAACAAGGCGCTTTCTTTCCATATCTCATCAAAAGGTTTCTCTCTTACATCCCCTGTAATTTCATTTAAATAAGCACAAGGCTGTACCTGCCCCTTTGGATTTATAATGCAATAATCTATACCAGCTATACAGCCTTTAGAGTACCTAACCTTTGTTCCTATTTTATTTGCAATTCTTATAAACTGTGGAGCACAAGTTGGCTTTATCTCAATATCCATCTGCTGCTGCTTCTTCATTATTTTCATAAGTAGTTCTTCATATTCACCAGCACCTAACATTTCCTTTTGTATATTTTCTCCCCTGCCTGTAGGAATGAGAAAGAAAATATGATAGCCTGAGGCTCCAATAGCCGCTGCAAAATCGGCAATACTTATTATCTCCTCCTTGTTCCAATCCATCACCGTAGTATGAACCTGAAATCTAAGCCCTAACTCATAACAATTAATCATAGCCTTTACGGTATCTCTAAAGGCTCCGTCATAGCCTCTAAATTCATCATGTTTTTTGTAATCTAGACTATCCAGACTTATTCCCACTGCTGCTGTACCTACTTCTTTTAACCTTTTAGCAATTTTCTTTGTGATTAAGGTACCATTGGTACCCATTACAGGTCTTAGCCCTAATTTAGCTGCATACTCTATCAGTTCAAAGATATCCTCTCTCATAAGAGGCTCTCCACCTGAAAATATCATAACCTTGAAGCCAGCCCTTGCAATCTGACTTATAAGTGTTTTTGCTTCTTCTGTATTTAACTCTTCCTTATATTTTTCACCTGCATCTCTATAACAATGGCTACATGTAAGATTACATTTGTTTGTGGTGTTCCAAGATACTATCATTACTAAACCTCTCCTATTACTTTAAATTTCATTATCATAAAGATAACAAGCCGGATCTTCCTGCCAAAAGTCTCCTGTTACTGCTTCAGCACGGGTTCTAAAATTTCCATTACATTGATTTATCCATTTGCATCTGCTGCATCTGCCTTTTAAAAGCTCTTTTCTATTCCTTAGGCTCTGTAAAATAGGATGCTTTCCTTCACTCCACAGCTTACTAAACTTTTCAGTTCTCACATTACCCAAATTATATTGCCAGGAAAACTGGTCGGAATGTATATTGCCGTAAAAATCTACATTGGCAAAAGCACTACCTGATCTATTTCCTCCACTCATACTAAGCAATTCTAGAATCCTATCTGTCCGATGTTTATATATTTCCCTAGATTTAAGATATACGTAGGCGCCATCAGCATGATTATCAACGGTAAGTATTTCGACCTTAGGACCAAATTCTGCAGCCTTACTTATTATCAAATCCATTGCTGCTCTTGTTTCCTCTTTTGAAATATCCTCCTTTACCATCTCATTTCCTCTTCCTGAATATACAAGATGGTAAAAACAAACCCTAGGTATGCCTTCTTTCTTTATTAAATAAAATATATCTTCTAATTGATCATAATTATATTTATTAATTGTAAAGCGCAGTCCAACTCTCTGATTCAGTTCAATACAATTCCTTATTCCTCTTAATGCACTATCAAAGCAGCCCTTCGTTCCTCTAAATTCGTCATGCCTTGTACCTACACCATCAAGACTTATTCCTACATAACCCACACCTATTTCTTTAATCCTTTTACAAACATCCTTAGTTAATAGAGTTCCGTTAGTGGAAATAGTGCTTCTTAAGCCAATATCCGAAGCATATGTTAGTAAATCGAAAAAGTCCTTTCTAACTAGCGGTTCCCCCCCAGAAAACAGTACCACAGGAACATTAAATTCTCTTAAATCCTTAAGCATTTCCTTAGCCTCAGCTAAGTTCAACTCTCCTTCATGACTTTTATTGTCAGCATCTGCATAACAATGACGACACTTTAAATTGCAGGTTTTTGTACAGTTCCAAACTACTACAGGCCCTCTTCCCTCGCTTACTCCATGTCTTTGCTGTGCTGCACCTTTAATATATCGGATACTATCACCATAATTCTCAGAATCACATAAAAGTTTGGTTATACTCAACATAAATTGCACCCTGTTTAACCTTTATAAATCATTTTATTTACCTATGGCTATAAACCATAGTCCCTGGACAATTATTGGTAAGTTCTAAGTGTCCTTGACACTTAGAACTCTGTTTATATATTGCCCAAATTTGTGAAAAAAAACAAAAACTCTGCATCACCGTGACTTCTTATTAATAAGCTTAGTAATTACAGATTTTCTTATAAAAACCTTCATATAAAGTCAAGTATTTCTGTGCATCTTAACTAATTTTAATCTAATTTGTATATTTTTTGTATAATTGTATGCATTATGATGAATTAGTGCTATAATAAATGTAATAGCAAACCACAATTTAATAAACTTTTACATAACCTTCTATCCTGTTTATCTTTTAAAGAATACAAGATAGTTTTAGGTAAAGGTTTAGCGTATTTGCAATTTCCCCATATTATTTTTTAGGAGGCCAGATGCCTCCTTTTTTTCATATAAAAATATTTTAAGAGTAAACTTTAGTGTACAGGTAAATAATATATTTGATTTTTTATATTTCAGGAGGATTTAATTATGAATCATTTAGTAGTTTTTGCTCACCCAAATCCAAAAAGTTTTTGCAAGGGAATATTAGATACAGTTGTAAAAGCCTCTGAAGAGAAAGGTGCTAGCGTTAGAGTAAGAGATTTATATGATATTGGTTTTGATCCAGTGCTTAGAGCCTCAGACTTTGAAGCCTTTTCAAATGGAGCAGTACCAGAGGATATTGCAGCTGAACAAGAAGATGTAAAGTGGGCTGATGCTATAACCTTTATTTATCCTGTTTGGTGGTCGTCCTTCCCTGCTATGCTAAAGGGCTATGTAGATAAGGTATTTTCCTTCGGCTTTGCTTACGGAAATGTGGATGGTACTATTGTAGGATTACTAAAAGGAAAAAAGGCATTCCTTTTTTCAACTACTGGTTCACCAAATGAGGTATATGCTTCAAATGGTATGCATAACTCAATGAAACAGATATCAGACCAGGGTATATTTAATTTCTGCGGTATAGATCAAGTTACTCATACTTTCTTTGGCTCTGTTCCATATGTTGATGATGCTACTCGTAAAGGCTACTTGGCTGAAGTGGAGAAAACTGTTAAAGATAATTTATTTTCATAAGCAGCCATTTTATTGTATTATTGAGAAATGAATTTCAAGATTAAACGGTATCAATTAACCCTTAATAACGTAACATAAGCAATTTAATGATTGCCTGATAAAACACCAAATTTCTTTTTAAGAACAAAGAAGTTTGGTGTTTTTTGATTAAAAATCAAATAATGACGCCAGTGTAAAATTTATAAAAGTATGCTATATTATTCCTATGATTTTTTTACTGAAAGCGGTGAATTACCTTGGATAAACTAATAGCTAGTTATAATAATTGGTGCAAAAACAGCGGTGTTTTCGAGTGCTATGTTAAAAGTACAACCCTAGCCTCATTAACAACAGTGGACTCTAGCAAAATTGACTATTGTAATACTATCGAAACTAACCCTAAGAACATTGATACAATTAATAGCCTGTGCAAAATGATTTCAAGTGACCTAAAAGATAATACATTTTTGATAAGTGACTTACCTGCAGAGGAAAACTTGGATTTAAGCCTAGCTCTTAATAACAGTATGAAGATAAAGCCCATCCTATCCTTTAATCACATAGCTCACGATTTTGGCTTGATAGGCAATAGTCTTATTCATAATAAGCTAGTAAATTACTCTTTTAAATTCAAAAATATACAAAATGTACTAGCCTACTGCTTCATACTAGATAACGGAAGATACTTTAATAGCAATGAATATCTTAATCCTCTTGTATTTAATAATCAGTATGAAATTACTGAAGAGGAATTGCCTTATGTTGAGGTCCTGGCAATGGCACATATAAAAAATTTAATATTTATCTATAGAAATGAAATAAAAGAGGATGTAAAAAAATATTTAGATTACTTACAAGAAGAAAATATAAATATAAGCTTTATTAATTTAAATAAGGAAAATGCAGAGGTGATAAAAATTGAACAATAAGAAAGTGTTATCCTTAACAATAGCCACAATTATGGCTGTAAGCGGCAGTGCGGCTTTAACAGGCTGCGAATCTGAAACCACTGGGAGCAATAAAATTAGTTCAACCCCAGCTGGTGGGAGCGTCCACGATTATAGTGCCTTTAAGCAAATGATAAAAGATCAAGACAAAGAAGATGAGGATGCTAAAAAGGACCACATTTTTAGAGGTGGTTATGTAGGGAACCCTTTTTATTATGTTCCTGGCAGTGGAAACAGCACCTATGATTCCTCCACCAGTTCTGGATGGAAAAGCTGGTCTACAAAACCTTCTTCTGCCTCAGCTGAACTATCCTCTGACGGCAGCTATAGTTCTCCAAAGACTACAAGCTTTACAGGTTAGGAGATGTATTAATTGGACACTAATTTTATAAATGAACTTTTATTTAAATACCATATGGTTCATTCCACTAGAAAACATGATATATATACTAAACAGCCTTTTTATTTAGAAAGGAAATACCATACTGAATTTAATACTACTTCTACCACCTTAAATAATCTAATTTGTAGAATTATTCAGGGCATAAACAGCGAATTTAGTGATTTAATTCCTTATATTCCTGACTTTCCATATAAACAAGAGATATTAGCACTTAAGAATCCTTTATCACCTCTGCTTTGGACAAGATACGACGGTTTTGTAAAAAGCGATGGTACAGGAGTTTTCTATAGTGAATTAAACTATGATAAGCCCTGTGCTGAAAGAGAAATCATGGTGATGGAGGCCCTTATGCAAAGTGATGACAATATAAATAAGGGCTTTCTGGATAAACTTAAAAATAATCTTTATGATATCTGTAAAAGCTATTTTCCTGCTAAAAACACTTTTACAATATCATTATTATGCTCCTCCACACGAGTGGAAGAAGCTCATTTAATGATGTTATTCAAACAATTATTTGAAAATAGTAATTTCAAATTTATTATATCTAACAACACAAATTATCAGTATATTGATAATTCCATATACTCCTTTGGTGAAAAAATCGATGTAGTTGTAAGGCTGTATCCCACCGAATATTTAGGAGAGGTTAGCCATTTTACTGATATGCTTAATCTATTTGAAAAGGGAGAACTACTGCTGCTAAATGACCCTAGAATAATAATTGGTCAATGCAAGAATCTGTATGGTTATCTCTGGAAATTAGTAAGGTTAGGAGATACTAGATTATCTCCTAGGGAAGCATCTGTTATAAAAACCTGCCTACCTTATACTGAATTACTAGACATTCATAATATACAAAACGCTGTAAAAGATAAAGCTAGATGGGTACTTAAACCTGTGTATGGCAGATACAGTATTGATGTATTTATCGGAAAACTATATTCAGAAGAGGAATGGACTGAGGTTATTGATTATGTTACTCAAACCTTTCAAAGCGGTAAACCCTTTATACTGCAAGAGTTTTGTGAAATTAGAGAGGATATAGCACCTTACTATAATGGCATATTTAATTATTCAACAAGTGCTTTTGCAAACCTAGGTATATTTATATCCCTTAAGGATTACATAGGAACTTGTGCTAGATTTAATCCTTCTTATTTAACAGAGGAGATCAATACCTGGATAACCCCTATTTTATTTAAGAAAGAATATATGAAACTAATTAATACAGATATTAACTATAGGGACTTTACCAGTTCATTGATTAGATTTGGTTTCTGCGGCGGTTACTTTATAAATTCCAAATATCTAAGTACAGACCCGCTGATTTTAGATAAGGATAAGTATGAAGAATTAGTAGCGCTTACTAATAAGATGGCTGTAATATTTAAGAAGGTTCAAAGCTTTGCAAAAAAGAATATATCTTTATATAAAGATTTGTTTAACCTAGATTATCTAGAGAAAATTATAACAAATTCAAACACCGAAGAACTCTGTTTGCTGGGAAGAATGGATTGGATTATAGATAATAATGGTGTGTGGAAGGTGCTTGAAATTAATTCTGAAACACCCGCAGGTCTGTGTGAGACAACCTATATTAGTAAAGAATTATTGAGTAAGGTTAACACAAATTCATGGTTAGTGGATGTTAACACTGATTTTAAAGCTAAAATTATAGCTCAAGCTAAAAAAATGCTAGAAGAATATTCAAGGTCTAAGGAAATAAAAAGTATAGCCATAGTGGGTAGTCTGTATTGGGAAGATTGGCTTACTATGAATACATTAAAAAATATTCTTTCAGAATTGAAGGATGTTACAGTTTCTTTAGGAAATATATACGATTTAAAGGTCAAAGAGGACAGCAGTGAAGTGTCTTTATATGGAAAGAAGATTGACGCTGTGTTCAGGTATTATCCCTTAGATTGGCTGGAATATAAAGAAACTGAAGATTTGGAGCGATTAAAATCAGCCTTAGAGAACAACTCAATAATCTCATTAAATAATACTAATAGCATAATATCTCAAAACAAAATATTCTTTGCTCTTATATATGAACTGCTAAACTTTGATTTCTTTAATGAAGAAGAAAAAAATATTATAAAGGAACACATACCTTTCACTACTTTAGAGCTTGAAAAAATGCAGTCAAATGATTTTATCATAAAACCAATTTTATCTCGGGAAGGTAAGGGTATTGTGTTATCAAGAGATGTAGATGATATAACCAAGTACAGTGAAGGTTATATATTTCAAGATTACATATACTCTACAACAATTAATAATAAATATCCTGTGTTTGGTACATATGTATGCGGTACTGAGTTTTCAGGATTATATACTCGGTTAGGAAAAGAAATAACTGATATGGCCTGTATGTATACTCCTACTTTCATAGAAAGGAAGTAATAATTTATGAAAAAGAAAATACTATCTATATTTGCTATATTGCTTGTACTGAATATCCTTTTTGTAGGCTGTGATAATAAAACTATAGATATACCGCCCTACACCGAGAAGCTCATAGGTACAGCAAATTTAGTAGATGTAGATAATTATATGTTCTCAGAATTATATAATTCATCAAAAGATAAAACTTATTACCGTTTTAAAATAAATACAGATAACAAAGATTCTGTTGATATTGAAGTTACTGATATTGATTGTTTTCCAACCTATGCTGATAACACCAATGTGGATTATAAGGATAAACTAGGTAAGGTATATATGTATGAAAGAACCTACAAATTGAGTGACACTGAAACTATAAAGAGGAATGTATATAAAGTGTATGTGCTTAAGGATAAAGTAAAAGAAGTTTCCATGGGCGATGAAAATACTGATAATTAATAAAAAGGGGATGTAAACTATGGTTAATATAACAAATTTAAATGGCTCTAACTCACAAATTGAAATTTCCAATAGAATATCAGAGGTAAATATATACCTGGATCTATCCGAATATAATAAAGCCAGACCAGCTATATCAGTGCAGTGTGACCCTTATCACAAGGTTAAATTACTAGGTAATACTTTGCTCTATAGCAGCACTGATTACACGCATTATCTAAATTTAGACGACATATTAGTAATTACATTAAAAAAGAGCGATATAGATTACCAAGCTGTAGATACAACTGCTTATTTATATGGCAGCTTAAATGATTATAATCGCGAAAAAGCCGTAGAGGTTCCTTACTCTGGCAAGGCAATTGAACATTTTAATGGCATATCCCGATTAGTTTTTATAGAGGATAAAGAATTTATCCACCTAATAAATGAGGGTAAATTGAGTGCTTTTGTGGTAAAAAACAACTAAAAAATTCTGCGAAAATGAGAGGTTAACTTATGACTATTTATATAGCATTATTAAGAGGTATTAATGTTGGCGGAAAAAATAAAATCAAGATGGCTGACTTAAAAAAAATGTTTGAGGACCTAGGACTTTCAGAAGTGAAAACATATATTCAAAGCGGCAATGTTATATTTAAATCCAATGAAACAGAAGAAGCCCTTAGAAATAAAATTGAACAGGGAATTGAGACAGTCTTTGGTTTCTCAATAGCAGTTATTTTGATAACCGCAGAAGAACTAGAAAACATTATTCAAAACTGTCCATTTTCAAAGGAAGAGGTGGCAGCGGCTGAGGCAGCCTCAGATTCAGAATGCCTTTACGTTTCTCTATTACTGCAGCCTCCTTCTCAAGAAAACATAGATCGTTTAAGTACCTATAAAAGCGACCATGACATATACCATGTAGAAGGACGACAGGTTTATCTCCTATTTAGTAATAGTATTAGAAATTCCAAACTTGCTAATAATCTTCAGAAATTAGATGTGCCCTCTACTGTTCGTAACTGGAAAACTATCAACAAGCTTTCACAGTTAGTAAAAGAGCAACTATAAGTTTACAAGTGTGTTAACGTTGCTTGGTAGTAAGTAACTTCTTGCCTTAGTATACTTAACTTCAGAGGTGATTGAAATGATTTTTCAAGAGAAATTGCAAAGTCTAAGAAAAGAAAAAGGATTATCTCAGGAGGGCTTGGCTGAGTGTATCGGTGTATCAAGGCAAGCTGTGGCAAAATGGGAATCTGGTCAATCTTATCCTGATATAGATAATTTAATTTCACTAAGCTCTTTATTTAGAGTTAGTATTGATAAATTGCTAAAAAAAGATGAGGGTTGCTGCCTTTGTGAAGATAATAAATCTAAGATAATTAGTGAAGATATAATAGACTTTCTCTGTAGTGCAAAAAAAGCCACTTACGCCGGAAAGGGTGCTGAGATTAAGCCCTCAAGACCAAACTCTCATGACCTACAGTACATTGAAGGAAGCTTAAAATATATTGATACTTACCTAGGCGGTGAGAAATTTGCTGGAGAAGAAGCCTTATGGAAGGATGATATTCCCTTCTGGTCTATGAATTATATGGGACGAATTTTATCAGAGGGTTTTTCAGGAGATTTCTTAAAAGAAGCACTCTCCTTAGTACCAAAGGAACACCCTTATCGCGGCCCTATGGTATATCAAAATGGTGAATATAAATATCACTGCATTGTAAATGGTAATTTTCACTGGTTTCAGGGATATGAGGAGATTTTTTGTAATAATAAAAAAGTATATGAATGTACTTTTCACGGCGGTTTCATCAAACAATAATCTTGCTCTTTGTTATTTAACTAAGAAAAGGGACTATAGAAGGTTTGTGATTTCACGCAAACCTGCCTATAGTCCCATATTCAATTAATATTACATATATACTTGACAGCGAGTAATTGGATATTTACCACTTTACTCTTAATAGATATAATAGAAATTACCAACAAAGTGAAAGGAAGAGGTTATATTTATGAATGAAAATATGACGAAAACTTGTAAACTAGAAAAAGTAAATAAACTATTTTCTGAAGGTTTCAGCTGTTCCCAATCTATTATGGCTGCATATGCTAGGGATTTTAACCTAGACGAAGAAACTGCTTTAAGAATATCATCATCTTTTGGCGGCGGTATTGCAGGAAGAAAGGAGCTGTGCGGTGCAGTTTCTGCTGCTTTAATGGTATTGGGTATGAAATATGGACGAGTTGAAGCTAAAGACGTTGATAGCAAGAATAGAAATAATCTTTTGGCTAATAAATTCATAGATGGTTTTAAAGAGCTTTATGGTACATATACTTGTGGCGAACTGCTTAATACTTTTCAAGAAGAAAATAAAGGTACTAATAAAGATACCAGACAGAATTGTGGTGGACTACTAAACAATACAGTAGATATATTAGAAAAGCTTTTAAATAATCAAGAAGTAATTTAAAACTGTATGAAATTCTTAGCAACAAAAAAAGAAGAGGACATTCTCTTCTTTTTTTACTTCTAAATCTTTTACCGTTGATGCTAAATTATTTTTAATGTCAAATCCTATTGCTCCACCATTTTCATAGATGCTTTACTAATTCTCAATCTTCTTTTCCATTACCCAAGAAGTTCCTATAAATGCTAAAGCAAATACCACTATATCTCTCACAGTTGATGCTAAATTATTTTTAATGCCAGCTACTGTAAAGGTAATTTGTTGAAAACTACTATCTATCTTCATTTCTAGCAGAGCATTTATAACAATAAATACAGCAAATATACCAATGCTTATTGGAACTGCTATTTTGTTCTTATGCGAAACCCATTTTGAAACAGCTATACAAAAGAAGAATATCAAATATAATGAGGCATAACTAAAGAAAGCGGCAAGTATAACATAAAGAGTCTTTCCGGGGTTATTTAGCACCTCTCTTAAAATATTATTTAAAGTGTCTATTATACTTTTACTAAAATTGCTCATAACAAAGAAAAACATAAACAACGAAAACAGTGAAATTATGCCACAAATTATAGTACCGCAAACAGTGCTTATTAACTTAGACGTTACCTTTTTCGAAGCATGTACTGGTATCATAAGCTCAAGGGTGGCTTGCTTTCCTGTTAGATCTTTTTCGTACGCATAGACCCCTTGAAGAAACGGAAAAATAAACATAGCCCCGGCAATAAGCAAGAAAAACACCATAGTAAACACTGGGTAAGGCCCAATATCATTCATTGAAGTATTATTTATAAACAATCCTCTTCCGCTGTCTTTCCATAAAAGTATTTTAGTTATTAGCAGCAATGTAAGTTCGATAACCCCATAACCTAATAGAAGATATCTAACACTTTTCCACTTCTTAGTGAACTCATATTTTAATAAACTTACTAACATGCAAAAACCTCCCTGTAAATCTCATCAAGAGACATACTTCTTTCACTTCTCAAATCCTCTGTATTTCCTGAAAGCTGAATCTTACCTTCCTTTAAGAAATAAACCTCATCCAGCAAACTCTCTACTTCATTAATTAAGTGGCTGGTTATTATCATAGAACTTTCAAAGCTAAAGCCCTTCAATATTGCCTGTAAAATTTGCTCCCTAGCCACTGGGTCTACACCATTTAAAGGCTCATCTAGAATTATCAATTTTGCTTCTCTAGATAGGGTTAAAGCCAATGCAAGCTTTTCCTTCATACCTTTGGATAAGCCTTTTACCCCCATATCCAGTTCTAATTTCATAAATTCTAATAACTCGTCAAACTTCTTAGAATTGAAATCCTTAAAAAATGAAGCATATACCTTTTTGGCATCGCTAATTTTCATCCAAGGATATAGAAAATCGCTGTCTGGCAGATAGGCAACTAGTTCCTTTGTTTTATATCCAATTTCAGTATTGCATATCTCAATTTGCCCTTGAGAAGGTCTGATTAAGCCTGCTATCAGCTTTAAAAAGGTTGTTTTCCCACTGCCATTAGGCCCAAGTATTCCAACAATTTTTCCTTGTTCTATAGTTAAATCCACTCCATCCAGAGCTTTCTTTTTAAAATATTTTTTACTTATATCCTTAACCTCAAGAATTCCCACTTTCCTGTTCCTCCAATACCTTTAATAAATATTTAGATATCTCTTCTTTTTCCATTCCAAGCTCTCTCATTTCATCTATAAACCTCTTAGCATATTTTTGAGCCTGAGTATTTTTTAATTGTTTCATAATCTCATCACCCTCTACAATAAATGTACCAATACCTCTTTGTGAGTAGGTTATTCCCTCTCGTTCTAGTTCCTGAAACACTCTTTGTACTGTATTGGGATTAACCTTAAAGGTTTCGGAAATTTCCCTTACAGATGGCATTTTGTCCCCGCCCTTAAGTTTTCCCGATACTATATCCGCTTTAATCTTTTGTATTATTTGCATGTAAATTGGTATATTCTCATTAAACTTAATCACATACTCTACTTCCTTTCTGCATTACTAGTGTACTACTACTATAGTACACTACAACCCCCCTGTCAATAATTTTCCAAAAATAAAAAAAGTTCTGCAGCCATTCGCTACAGAACTCTTTCATTATTTGTGTATATCTTTCTCTGTTATTACTTCAATTCCGTTATCAAGTAATAGTTGTGCCGTTAGACCATTTCCCTCTATTAGTTTTCCTGAAAATGTTCCATCATATATAAGATCACAGCCACAGGAAGGACTTTTCGCCTTCAATATGGCTTTTTTTGCACCTACAATTTTTGCAATTTGCAGAGTTTTTTCTGCTCCCTCAGTAAATTCTTTGGTACAATCCTTTCCCTGCTTACTTATTACTTTCTTGTTACCCTTTTCATCTGTAACAATTTCACAGCTTATTCTTGGAGTATCTAGTCCCCCTAACTGTTCTGGACACACAGGTATAGCCTTTCCTTGTTTTATTAAATCCACTATAAATTGATTCTCACTATTTTTTGCATCATATCTGCAATTAATTCCTGCTAGACATGCACTTACTATATACATTATTACCATCTCCTAACATCATAATTTTAAAATTGCAGTTCCTGTAAAAATGCCTTCATTGCAGCTGTTATCCATTTATTTTTATGATAAAGCACTTGTGTCATCATGTTGAATTCACATTGCGGCAAGTCTAATACCGTCAATTGTTTTTGTTCTATTTCTTTCCCAACTGTCATAAGAGGCAGCAGCGTAATGCCCAGATTACTTACAGCAAAGCTTTTAATAGTTTCTATACTTCCTACCTCTAGAGATACATTGGGATTCAGCCCCTCCTTATGGAACATAGCCTCAAAGGATGTTCTATAGCTGCAGCCCTCTTCTCTTCAATAAAATTGAAATATAATTTCAAATAATTCAATTTTATTAATAATTACTATTATGTTAATATAAACTTACTAGAAATTCAAGAAAGCTGGGATTCATATGAATAAAAATTCGAATATAGGAATTATTACTCTCTGTGGTCTTATAGTTGGACCTATTTTAGGTTCAGGCATACTACTGCTGCCTCCTGTAGCCTATGGAATCATTGGCAGCTGGGCAATACTGGCATGGATTATAATAATGGCACTAGGTGCTGTATTTGCTTATGTATTTATATTTTTGACTTTAAAAAGTCCCGGAAATGAAGGTGTTGCCATTGCTGTAGGTGATACCCTAGGAGGTTTCTGGCGCGAACTTACTTCTAATTTTCTCACTACTGCTGTCTGCTTTGGACCAGTGGCAGTAGTCATGACAGCTTCCGGCTTTATAAAAAATTTCAGCCTTTTTTCAAATGTACCTACAGAACTGATTGCTTTTGTTATTGAGCTAATATGTGCTGCGGGTATATTAAATCTTGATAGCCTTGTGGCATGTGCTGATGTATTCTTCTTATCAAATGCAATTATTGGACTTTCAGCTGGCTTTAGATTGCTTAATGATATAAGACTAAGGATTGCCATTGCCATACTTATAACAGCCTTTGCTTTATTACTGATTAAAGCAACCCTTTGGAGTATTGGTATTCTCATTGTTGTTACACTAGTATCCCTATACAATAACAGAAAAGTTTCTAGTTATGTAAATACTTGAAATGTACAATATAATTTTGTATAATCTAATAAACTGTCAGATATAAACGGAAGGATAAGCCCGAGAAGTCATTTAAATGATATCTTCTCGGTTTTTTATTTTGCCCAGGCATAATAATTTAATTATAAGTGAGGTATAGTTTATGTTTACGTATGTATTTCCAATATTAATAATTGTAATATCAAATATGATGTATCATATTTGTTCAAAATCAATATCCTCTAAAGCAAATCCCTTTTCTTCATTATTTATAACATATCTTACTGGAGCTATTATAACTATTATCGCATATAGGTTTTCTAGAGCTGATAAGGGATTTGTTGAATCCTTTAAAGATTTAAACTGGGCCAGCATAGCCCTTGGAGTTTGCATAGTGGGTCTTGAGTTTGGATATATCATGGCATATAGAGCAGGCTGGGATATAAGCCTAGGCTCTTTAGTAGCGAATATTCTTCTTGCCCTTTTACTTGTGCCTATTGGCATATTACTTTACAAGGAGGGCTTTGGACTGAACAAAATTTTAGGTATGGCATTCTGCATAGTAGGCTTAATCTTCCTAAATAAAAAATAATACTTTCGTAACAAAAAAATTTAAGTGCCCAAGTTAGTATTACCATACTGCATGGGCACTTAATTATTTATTACTTTGAAAACTTAGAAGAATAATAATTATATTCATACCAATACTTTTCATTATTCTGATTTTTAACTAACCAATTGTAGTACTCTTCTGAGGATATTTTCTTCTCCCTCACTGCCTCTGCCATAGCTGGACTTGCATCCAGTGACAATATATTTAGATATTCCTTATCAAAATTTGTTAAAGTTGATGACATTGATATATTTCTGCTAGCTATATAATTGTCTATATTAAAGAAGTTCAATGATACATAAATTACTGCTGCAACGAAAATTATAGGCCTAAATAGATTTATACTCTTCCATATGAAAACAATAAGAATACCTAATACTAAAAATAAGAATATAGTAAATACTTGAACTAAGATTCTTAATCTTGTATATCCAAAGGCTGCTATATACAAATTCATCTTATATAATGCAGAAAATGCCATATTAAAGGTTAGTAATGTAATTATTGTATATAAGATATCAAGAGTTAGATTCTGCTTTTTACCTTGATTTTTAGTCTTTAATTTAAGTATGGTGATCATCATCAAATTAATTACCACTAAAAACACCAACTGAAAAAATCCACTTCTTGCGTATTCTGCACGAGTAATTCCTAAAGGCAGTGTACCTCCAACATAAAGATAAGAAACTTGAACCTTAGTAAATACTATATAAAGCATACTGATAACTGTAAGTATGGTTATAACAGTTAAGGCTTCAAAGCTTCTCTTAGAAGCAGCTTCACCTTCCATACTATTAAGTTTATATGAAAGCCCCAGATAAAGGCCAAATACACAAAAGGTTATAATAATAGCACTGATTAATTTATAAAAGGCTATACCCATATCTAAGAATCTTAAGGAATAAGTTAAGTTTCTTAAATAATAGCTAAACATACTGTCTGCTCCAGATAGCAGAACACACAAAAACATAACTATTGGTGCTGAGATACCTAGCCCTATTAATACAGATTTATAAGCAGTAGAATCATCCCTTTTCTCTTTATGTTTAGCAAGGCCTATTATGCATCCAGGAAGCTTAAAGGAAGTAAGAATTGAGTCTAAAATTATCTTATCAATAAAGTTCTTAGTAAACTTTTTTAATTCCAGTGTAATATTCGAATAGGTAAGTAATAAAAAACTTGAAAATAAACTAACTGGTATAACTAGAAGATTTAAAACCCTAAACACAGGGTTAGTAAATATAGCATAGCTTACAGATAAGATTAAACTAATCACTAATAAAAAATATCCCATAAGACTTTTATTCCTTACTCTGTAAAATGCAAAGTAACCTGCAGTAAGATAGGTCACATATATAGCATAGGATATACCCACATAATCAAAAAAGAAGGCTGAGAATAATACCCCTGCTATAAGAGAAAATAGTATAAATACCGTAACATTTTTTCTAGTTTCTATAATTTTTTGACTTTGCTCCATGATAAATCCCCCCTAATCCTCTTTAAACTCTAAAATATCTCCCGGTTGGCACTGCAGTTCCTTGCAAATTGTTTCTAACGTTGAAAATCTTATAGCCTTAGCCTTATTATTCTTTAATATTGAAAGATTTGCATTGGTGATACCTACCTTATCTGCTAACTCCTGAAGAGATATTTTTCTTTTAGCCATCATTACATCTAAATTAACTATTATAGCCATAGACTTCTCCCTTCCCCTATATAGTAAAATCATTTTCTTCTTTAAATTGTACCGCCTGTTCAAATACCTTTGAAAGTATCGCTATGAAACAACCTGCAAAGATAAATATTATAAATTCCATATCTGTATGGATTCCCTTGGAATCAACATAAATGAATTGAAACTCTCTAAAATTAGAACCAAATATAAAATTCACTAAATAACAGCCAGCAATTATAAAGCATTCCACAGAAATTCTCCTTAGAGATTTTACATTTGCAGCTACAAAAGGATCTGCTTTTACCAAAGTACTAATAACCCTTTTCAATTCTATAACTATTAAAAATACACAACATATACCTATCGCTAACAATAAAATTATCAATGCCTTCTTTCCGCTTCCGATATTATCTTTAGCATTGAAAAGAGTATTATAGAAAATCAAACCCGTAGCAATAGCTCCAATGAATAAAGTAATATTTAATATAATTTCTAGTACTGACGCCATAGATTTCTTCCCATAATATTTCATAAAACCACTCCTTATGTTTTCTTGGCAATTTAATACTAACATACTATTTTCTATTTTACAATATATATTTATCGAAAAACAATAAACTTATATTGTTTTTTAATACACTCCTTACTAATGATATATATTTAAATGTTACGGGTACACTAAGTATGAATTTACATATTAACTTACTAGGAGTGATAGAATGAAGAGAATTTTAGTAGTTATGACCTTTATTATTGCTTTCGCCCTAACCGTGGCAGTTGTTGGTTGTTCCAGCAATAAATCAAGCAAACAAAACACTTCATCACAGTCAAACACCGCCGGCAATTCAGCAAATCAAACCTTTACAGTTGATGATTTAAAAAAGTATAATGGTCAAAATGGCCAGCCAGCATATGTAGCTGTAAATGGAACTGTTTACGATGTCACCAACGCAAAAAGATGGAAAAACGGTAAGCATGAACAAGGTGTGGTTGCTGGTGTGGACTTGACTAATATGATAGGGCAGTCACCACATGGTAATTCTGTATTAGCAGACGTGCCTATAGTTGGCAAATTGCAATAACAAAAAAATAGTAAAGGAATTTATAAATTATCGAACAACAGATAGTTTATAAATTCCCATTATTTACGCTGGAACTTTACGGCTAATAACTATAGGGTAATATAATACAAATACTACCCACGCCAGCATTATAAACACTGCTGACAAAATTATTGGCAAATCTATATTAATAGATGTGATAATACCTGCAATTATAGGTGGAATTGCCTGAGCCATAGCCTGCATAGATTGATTAATTCCAAATATCTCTCCTTGTTTCTCTTCACCTGCTAAATCTGAAATTATTGCTGAGGTGTTAGGCTGATTCATGCCTTGAAGCATTGAAATGAAAGGTATAATCATGTATAAATGAATCACCTTATTGGGTAATAAGATAAATAGTATGCTAAATGCTGCCATTACCACAGATACTTTTAGTATTGAGTGAGGTTTATATCTTTTAATTAATGGCTTAAGTAATATTCCTTGGGATGCAGCAATCCAAATACCCATATATCCATAGAAATCACCAATACTTGACTGAGTGAAATTAAATTTAGTCATTAAAAACACCTGTAGAAACTTGGTGAAAAAATTATGTCCTATACTAAGTAGAAATACCACTAGAAACATAGTTCTTAGCTCCTTGTAGATAAATGCCTTACCTATGTTTTTAAACCCAGCAAGAAAACTTATCCTTACTTGATGTCTTATATTTAAAGTCTCTGGAAAGCTCCAAACCACCAATATTATATTAATTATAGTAAGCATAATTGATAAAAAAAATGGAGTTGTATAATCAAACCAAGCTAATATATTGGGATCTGATAGTTTACCTCCCAGATATGGGCCTATAACAAATCCTAGTCCAAAGGCCATGCCTATTAAGCCAAAATTTCTTGCTTTTGTTTTTTCATCACTAATATCTGCAATAGCCGATTGAGCAATTGAGATGTTTCCACCAGTAAAACCATCCACTAACCTGCCAATAAACAATAGATAAATGTTACCTCTTATTATTCCAACAACAAAAATAATATAACCACACAAAGTACCAATTAATGATGCCAGCAGAAGCTTTTTTCTTCCTTTTGTATCTGCCAAAGTACCCAAAATAGGAGCACCGAAAAATTGGGCTATAGGATATGCTGCTGTTAAGGTTCCATATAATATCATCCTAATAGTATAGGGATAATTTAACGGTAACATTCCTCCAATAGGATCTAACAACACTGCAGGGAGTATAGGTACCACTATCCCTAATCCTAAAAGGTCAATAAAAACCGTGAAAAATATTGGTACTATACTGCACCTCTTAAACCTCATTTTTATCATCTCCAGGCAAATATATATGCAATCAGCAATGTTTATCTAAATACATCTTCCAAGTTGATTTTAATACCTTCTTATTACTATCATTCACCTAGTTATATGGTATTATCCAACTGAATTGATTTTCAAAACTATATGAACCAAATGAAACCATTTAATATATAGTAATAGTGAATATTAATGTATAGGAGATATTTGCTTATGTCAAATGCTTCATCTGACTTAAGATGCTGCGGTAAATCTAAGAGAGCTGATGAGTTTTCCTATATTAGAGTTTTACACGCTGCACCAAATTCACCAGCTGTAAATATTTATCTTAATGATGAGCTTATTGTTCAGAATTTAGCCTATAGCCAATATTCTCTATATATTCCTCTTGCACCTGGCGATTATAGTTTTAAGGCTTACCCTGTTGGTCAGAATGAAAATCCTATAATCAATACAACTGTAATTATCCCAGAAAAAACTGTATTTAATTTAGCTATTATCGGAACAGCCCCTAATCTAGAAGTATACCCTATACCAGAACCGACTACTGCTCAAAACTTTGGAAGACCTTGCGTTCGATTTATTAATTTATCCCCAAACTCCCCTGCACTTGACGTGACTATTCAGAACGGGATGAAAATATTTTATAATGTAGGTTATAAATATATATCTAATTATGCTTGCACCACTTCAGGAACATACATTTTTAAGGTAAGCCCTACTGGTACAAATAACGTAATAGCAGCTACTCCCCCTCTTCAACTGGTACCTAATAAATACTACTCCATTTATGCTATTGGCCTTGTTGACGAATCACCAGCTTTGCAAGCTATGACAATACCAGAACCACGCTAAAAAAAGGCGAAGGTTATATCTTACTACTACCTTCGCTTTTTATATAATCAAAATATATTGTTGTGTTAATTAGCTATATCCTTCGTTTCTACATCCTTAATAGCCATATAAGCGGTAATTGCGCCTATAATACCTAATACCATTGGAATTATAATAATAGATCCTAATGATTCTCCCTTACTTCCACTACTGTCTAATAAACTTACTAAAATTACTGAAGATACAATTGTGGCAGAAGTGGATTTCTTTATCATTCCTATATATAAAGGGATTAAAGCTAACAGCGTATAGCCTATAGAATATATCAAAACACTAACCAAATTATTAAATACCATATCTGCAGTTAGCGTATCTCTAAAAAATCCACCATAGCTATTAACTATATATAAAATGCTATTTATAAATATATTTGAAATAATCATAGCTGTAAATATAAATACTACCACAACAAGCAGCTTTGCAAGCATTATATTAATTCTTTTTATCGGGTATATAAACATAACATTAATAGTTTTGTTTGTGTACTCTGCAATTATGAACTTTGAAATCATAACTGCTGCAAATATACAAAAAGTAGCTCTTACAAAAGTACTTGTAGCTAAAAACATTTCGCTGTAATTATGCAGTGGTATTTCCTTATATCCTTTCAAGCTAAAAACAGCCATAAGCATAAATGCTAAAATGATGAAATTCGCAATTATAGTCCCTCTTATATAACCTCGAACTTTAAATTTCTTTATTTCTAGTTTCATTAATCTAAGCACTTAACTCACCCCCATTTAATAGATTTAAGAAATAATCCTCTAAAGAACTATTTTTTCTATTAATGGCCTCTATGCTAACTCCATTTAAAATTAGTGCTTTAGAAATATCATTTTGAGATATTTTCAAATCATATACTCTTACAATTGTATTATCAATAATCTTAAAGTTTGAAATCCCCAGCTCATTTTCTAAAATGTACGCAGACTTTGAGCAATCCTTAGTTGTTATCTCAATATATTCTGTGTTATGCTGTCTGATGCTTTCCATAGACACTTCTTCTATAAGTCTTCCATTGTTTAATACACCTATGGTATCTGCTATCTGTTCCATTTCTCCTAGTATATGACTCGATATTAATATAGTCATGCCGTATTCCTTGTTTAACATTCTTAATAAATCCCTAATTTCCTTAATACCTATAGGATCAAGTCCATTTATTGGTTCATCTAATATCAAAAACTGAGGTTTAGTTATAATTGCCCTAGCTATTCCAAGCCTCTGCTTCATACCTAGTGAAAAATCTTTTACTGCTTTATCACTTATATTCTTTAAATTTACTAGCTTTAAAACCTTATCAATTTCATTTTTATCGTAATACCCCATATATTCGCAATGCAGCTCCAGGTTTTCTCTTCCTGTAAGCTTGTCATAAAATACAGGATACTCAATAATGGTTCCCATTCTTTTTAAAACTTCATAGGCCTTATCGGTGAGCTTATCACCAAAAATCTCAATTTCACCAGCAGTAGGTTTAATTAAATTAGTGATCATCTTCATAACAGTTGTTTTACCAGCACCGTTTGGACCTAGAAAGCCATAAATTTCACCCTTTTTTATATTCATATTAACATTTGATATTACCTCTTTATTTTTAAAAGCTTTTGTAAGATTTATAGTTCTCAATATATAATTCATACTGCTCACTCCTCTGATTCATTTACCATAATTCTATCTTATAATTTGAACTTCTCTTTTTTATTAAGCAAATCTTACAAAATTCTTAATATGTTATTCTTTTTAGTTTAAAGATAAACGAAGTCTTTTCATTAGGTTTGCTTTTTAGTAATATTTCTCCTCCCATTTGTTCTATAAGCCTTTTGCTTATGGTAAGTCCAAGACCACTGCCTTGAAAGAACTTATTTCTGGAATCCTCCATAGTATACATTCTTTCAAAAACCTTATCTAGATGAATTTCCTCTATCCCTTTTCCCTTATCCCAAACTTCAACATAGATAAGTTCTGTATCACAACTTAACCTAATCCCAATAACTTTTCCATCAATTCCATACCTGATAGCATTAGATATTAAATTATTCATTACTCTCAAAAGAGCTTCTTCATTGCCCATGGCATATATATTAGCCTCTGGGATACTTATATCCACATCAAAACCTCTATTATCCAATATGTCATAAAAGTCCAATATACTTTTTCTGCAAATTTCATTCATATTAACTCTGGTAATCTCAATCTCCTTATCTCCTGACTCAAGCTTTGCCAAGTCAAAAAACTTGTTCATTAATTCAATAACCTCAAGAATTTTATTATGGACCTTAGACAACAGTACTTCTCTTTCAGCTTGCTTTATATTCTTGTCTAGATTTAAGGTTTCAATATATCCTAATACCACCGTAAGAGGGGTTTTTAAGTCATGCGAAATATTTGAAAGCATTTTTTTCATGGATATTTCTTTTGCTCTATAATCCGCTAATACTTTTTGACTATGATCTAGAAGGCTGTTAATCTCCACTAACAGTTCTCTAAGCTCTTTGTTATCAGTGGCTAACAATAATTTTTCATTGGTTTTCTCATAAACAATCTGATACAATTTGTTCTTTATGTACTGTATATTCCTACTATTTTGCCTTTGACAATTGTTTTGATAAAGTATTATGCATACTAGAATTATAACTATTGCTATTAACAAGGCAATCATATTACTTAACCTCCAGCTTGTACCCAATTCCCCATAAGGTTTTTATATGTTGGGGTTTTGATGGATCAGCCTCTATTTTTTCTCTGAGTCTTCTCATGTGTACATTAATTACATTTTCATCTCCATAGTATTCCTCCTGCCAAATCAAATTGTAAATTTGAGCCTTAGTAAATACCCTGTTTGGATTTTTTACAAATAATTTTAAAATATCAAATTCCTTTGAGGTAAGTTGAATGATTTCCCCTCCCTTATTTACAAGGAAGTTTTCTAAATCAATATTAAGATCACCTATTTTAATAATCTGGGACTCTTGTTTTTTATCACTGCTAGAATATTGCGTTGCTCTTCTAATAGCCGCTTTAATTCTTGCAGAGATTTCAATCATAGAAAAAGGTTTTGTAATATAGTCGTCTGCGCCAAAACCTAATCCTATAGCCTTATCAACATCAGTATCCTTAGCAGACATAATTAAGATAGGAACTGAGCTTTTTTCTCTAATAATCTTTAAGGTTTCCATTCCATCTAATTTCGGCATCATTAAATCTAAAATAATTAAATCAAATTCTTCTTTTAAAAACTTATTAATACCCTGTTCACCATCAAAGGCAGTTTCTACACTAAAGCCTTCTTTAGTTAAATAATTTTCAACCATCTCGCTGATAGATAAATCATCTTCTACAATCAATATTTTATTGCTCATAATTTTTATACCTCATTTACATATTATCTCTATCTGATTATAGCAATACATAGCATAAATCACCATATTTTATTATATATAGCTAGAAAATGGTGTCCTCAATTTTAAAAAATATCTTTTAAGTTGCTGCATAATTTCCAACTAGATTTATAGTAAACATCTTCTTAAATTGTGAAATGATTTAGTGTATATCTTGTTTTTATATATACAAAAGAATATAATTTAACTAACAAAGCAAACGATTGCATATATTTTAAACAAAAGGAGAAATTTTATGTATAAGAATTACATATTTGATTTATATGGAACATTAGTAGATATAAATACTAATGAATCTAGAAGAACCTTATGGGAAAAGCTTTCACTATTTTATGGTTATAATGGTGCCGTGTATAGTTTTCGTGAACTAAAAAAGGCGTATCTAGATGAAGTTAATAAGAGATTAGAGGATAATACTAAAACAAAATATCCGGATACTAAGATTTGCTTAGTTTTTGAAAAACTATATAAGGATAAAGGAGTAAATGTGGACAAGGACACTGTTCTTCAAACCATGAAACTTTTTAGAATTCTATCTACTAGCTATATAAGACTTTATCCTGGAGTAAAAGAACTCTTAACAGAACTAAAAGCTAGAGGTAAAAAGGTGTTTATGTTATCAAACGGTCAAAGAGAATTTACAGTTCCTGAATTGAAATATTTAGGAATACATGATTATTTTGATGGATTACATAGTTCTTCGGACATTGAAATATGCAAACCTGATAAAGCCTTCTTTGATCATGTTATAGAAACTGAGGGACTAAATAAAGATGAGTGTATTTTTATAGGTAATGACGATATATGTGACGTCGGCGGTGCAAAAGGTGCTTCTATAGATAGCCTTTATATCCATAGCAATCTTTCAAGAAAAATAACAAAGGTAACAAGCAATTACGAAATATGGGATAAGAATATATCTAAAATTTTAGAACTAACTGTTAAATAAAGTTCTAATAATAAAGCGTATTAAGCTTCACTATTGTAGTGAGTTTAATGCGCTTTTTATATTGATCTTCAAAAAAACAAATGGGCATATTGTTTTTAAATTCCATGTAAATAATTAAATCTATTTTTGTAATCTATACTAGTATTTTTTTTTACCCTTCTGCTAATAACTAATACGAATCCATAAGAATTGAGGTCATGCAGATGGATAAATTTATAGAAACAAATGATATTATTAAAATAAAACAACACCTGCTAAAAGGTCATACTACACTAGTTGCAGTCGATAATATTATTTTTTTCTCAACTTTTAATGATGAATGCGATTTAGTAACCACCCGATTTTTTGATCCAAAGTGCACTGCCAAACAATACTTTACTGTGCCTTTAGAAGACGCTGTTGATGAAATAAATGAATTTATTATTAGTGGAACCGTAAAAAGCTACCTATATACTGGAACCCTATTTACCAATGATAATTTGGAAACGATATTAAAAGAGTATGCTTTCTATGCTAGTAAAGCTAGTGAATTTAAGCACGATGATAAAGTTAAAGAATCTGAAGAAGATCTTGTATCGGCAGTTATTATGAACAATTCCTTACTGGAATCTATCGAAAATGCTGCTTCAGATATAATTAATGAAAATTTTGTTTCTTCCTTGTGATAAAAAGCCTGTGAAATTTTCTCACAGGCTTTTTATTGCTACTTATCCAAGGCACTGCTATTATAGTCATCTACAGCCTGAATAATTTCATCTACAGTATTCATAATAAAAGGTCCATATCTATATACAGGTTCTTTAATAGGAGTACCGCCTAGGTATAAAATTCCGCTTTTTTCTCCAGTAACCTTAAAGCTTGATGCCTCCTCAACTACAATAAGATTGCCTGCCTCTATTTCAATTTGTTCATCACCTGCTGCAACTGTCACCTTACCACTGTGTACATATATAATATTAGTTTCTTTAGCTTCTCTATCAAAGCTTCCTTTATCTAACCTTACATCCAGATAATCAACTGGATAACTGGATACCACAGCACCCTGTACTTCTTCAAAGCTTCCAGCAATAATCTTAACCTGAATTCCGTCCTTTTCTACTATTGGAATCTCTGACTTTTTAATGTGCCTATACTTAGGTTCTATCATTTTCAGCTTTGAAGGAAGGTTAATCCATAGCTGATATCCCCAAAGATGACCATTCTCCATTTGAGGCATTTCTTCGTGTAATATACCCTTACCCGCTGTCATCCATTGAACTTCACCAGCTTTTAAACTTCCTTCATTGCCTTGTGAATCTCTATGAATAAAGTTTCCCTCTATCATATAGGTTATAGTTTCTATACCTCTGTGCGGGTGCATAGGAAACCCAGCTATATAGTCTTCCTTCTTGTCACTCCTAAACTCATCTAGTAAATAAAATGGATTAGCGTTGTCTAATGAATTAGTTCCTATTACCCTATTCAATCTAACACCTGCTCCATCGCTTACCTGCTGGCCATTCACTATTTTTAACATAATCAAACCTCCTTTGCTTCTATATAAATAATATAATTAAGTCTATCTATTACTAACCTTCACCAACTTACTTTATATAAGTAGTTTACTAAATATTTGTTGCTTATGTCAAGTAATTATTTTTCCTATTCTACTATAGTTTACGACTTAATTTCTCTGTGCTATCATTAATGTAAAAGCAAAAAGGGGATAAAAAATGACGCATACTAGCATTAAAACAGAGAATCTTATATGTCTATTTAAAAATAATAAACGTAATTTTATAATTGTCCTGTGTTTAATAATTACATCTTTATTTACTCTGTATTTTATATGGACTAATGAATCCTATTATAATAAGGTTATAGCAAAAATAACCACTATAACTGAACAAGAGTCTCAGGCACAAGGAATGAATGGAAAACTTGAGCCTATTAAAAAACAGGAAATTAAAGCAATTATTATAAACGGAACCCTTAAGGGAAAAGAAATTAAACTTGAAAATACAACTTCATATTCTGGAGCTTATGATTTAAATCTTAAGGTAAATGATGAAGTATTTGTGTCAATACAACAAAATAATACTCCATCTTATAAAATACTTGATGTTAAGAGAGACAAATATACTGCCTATATTACCATCTTATTTATATTACTTATCCTAATAATAGGTGGATATAAGGGGTTTAAATCCTTAACTAGTGTAATTATTAATATTATAATTTTTTCTCTCACAATTCTGCTTTTTTTAAGAGGATATAATCTTATATTAGTTGCTTCCACAGCCAGCATCTTATTTATCACTGTGTCTATCGCACTAGTAAATGGAATAAATAAAAAAGCTATCTCTGCTGTAGTTGGTACCTTAGCTGGCACTATTTTTACCATGCTAATTACTGCTGCAGTAATTAAGCTGACACATTCAAACGGCATTCATTATGAAGAAATGGAGTTCCTCACTCATCCTCCTGAACAAATATTTTTTATTGAAATCATGATAGGAACCTTAGGAGCAATTATGGATATAGCCATTTCTATTTCTTCTGCTATAAATGAAATATATGATAAAAATCCATACATTGAAAATAAGGTTCTTGTTGATTCAGCAAGAGAAATTGGAAAGGATATTATGGGAACTATGTCAAACACCTTGGTATTTGCCTACATAAGCGGCAGCATACCTATGATATTACTTTTATTAAAAAACGACTTTCCATTTTTCTATATTATACATGTGAATCTTTCTCTTGAAATTATTAGAGCTCTTACTGGAAGTATTGGTATAGTAATAAGCATTCCTATTACTATTTACACTTCCGTTTTTCTTGTTAAAAAGCATAAGATTGGAGAGGTATCTAATCAATGAATATTATTCTAATTCTATTAATCATACTTTTTATTTTAATGATAGTTGTAGGCGGTGAACGTGGGTCAAAGTCATTCTTTACTTTATGTTTTAATTTCATAACCTTGTTTATAATGCTTGTATTAATTGCTTATAAATTTGATCCGATAAAGATAACTATATTCAGCTGCATTCTTATTAGTTCCATTACATTGTTTCATATAAATGGTTTTAATAAGAAGACTATTTCAGCCCTTATATCTGTTACAATAGTTGTATTATTAACTATACTTTTAAGCTATAACATTGGAACAAAGGCACAAATACAGGGCTTTAGTTCAGAGCAGTTAGAAGGTATTGCATACCTTACACTTTATATTCAAATTAATTTTTCTAAGGTAGTTATGTGCCAAGTTCTAGTGGGATTATTAGGTGCCATAATAGATGTATCTATTTCCATATCCTCTTCCATGAATGAGATATATAAAAATGATTCCTCTATTACTGAAAGAAACTTATTTAACTCTGGAATTAACATCGGCAAGGACATATTGGGAACAATGACAAACACCTTGCTCTTTGCTTATATAGGCGGCTTCATGACATTAATAATATATTTCAATGAACGCCGTTATTCCATAGCTGATATAATCAATACTAAAATATTTTGCTCTCAAATTTTTCAGATTCTATGCAGCGGCATAGGCATTATCCTCATCATTCCTGTTACCTCATTTATCACCTCGAAAATCCTACTTTTTAAATCTCAAACAACAAAACAGCAGGTGGATTAATTTGGCTGCCTTTTTTCTATTCTTATTTCTTAATAATGAAGCAAAAACTGAATAAATGCATATAATGTAATTGTATTATTTTAAGGGGCAGGTAGAATGTTATCAAGTAAAGAATTTATTAGGCAGTCTCTTGAACTAAACCTATTTTTTATGAGAATCGCTAAAGAACATGCTATTTTTCTTGAGGCGGGCTTTACGCCAAAAAATCATCCTCTAGCTTATCAGGCAGATATGCTAAAAAATGAATTTACTATGCTTCTTATGGAAGCTATTCATCTTTCCGAGGGGGTTATTAGTCCAGAGGTAGCTAATTCAGGTGAATTAGTAACAGAGATGACTCTTAACGCTGAGAGGCAGGCCGAATACTATACAGCTATACCTATCGATAGTAGATTAACCAACATGGAAATTTCTTTGGTAACTACTAATTTTAGCAGCAATTTCTCAAACTTAGAACAAAGGGTGCATATGTTGAATCTAAAAGCTATGGCTGCTGCTAATAGAATAGCTACCTTTAAAGCAAATCTACTGCAGGAGGTCCTTAGCTGTAAAGTATTCACTTTCAACTATCCCTTACTTATAGACCACATACTCAGAGAAGCTCAATTCTACTTAAGAATGCTCACTAAGCTTCAAAAACGTGAAAAAATTGATATGGCTAAAGATGCGGTATATCAAGAACAGTTTTGGAATAGAATCATGGCTGAACATGCAAAATTCATCAGAGGCTTATTAGATCCTACTGAAGTTACGCTATTCGATACAGCTCATGATTACGGTAAGAAATTTGATGAACTAACTGCAGAAGCACATAACCTAGCCAAAAATAAGGGACTCATACCTGAGGTTACGGAAAAAACTCTTAGAACTACTGTAGGTATTAGAGACTTTAAAAAACAAGGCACCGAGGGAATTTTAAATTGCAATATTAGATCTATTGCATATGGCTTGCTAGGTGACCACGTGGTAAGGGAAGCAAATCATTATATAAGATTGTTAAAAAGTTTTGAACAGGTATAAAAGCTGATTCACCCTCCTCCTTATTTTACAATATAAATACCCCCTTCTTACTTAATTACTAATAATAGAAGGGGGTAGACTTTATATTACTTTAATCCTATAGATATATATCTGAGAATTCAATCTTTATCTTATCCACATTGCCGCTTATATGGTTAGCTTCCTTTTCATATTCATTATAGGAGTTATTATCCACAAGCCTAATAGGTAATTTAATAATAAATTCACTGCCTTTGTCCAATTCACTCTCTACCTGTATTTCTCCTCCATGCATTTCCACAAGAGATTTTACAAGTGATAATCCAATACCGCTGCCTTCAGCATTTCGCCTAAATGAACTGTCTACTTGAGTAAAGGTATCAAAAATTTCTTTGTGCATATTCTCCGGAATACCGATTCCAGTATCCTTCACACAGACTAATATATATCCACCTGAACTATATATGCTTACAAATATACTTCCACCAGGCTTTGTAAATTTAATTGAATTCGATAGTAAGTTTAACATAATTCTCTCAAGTTTCTCTGAATCACATGCAATTATTTGCTCTTCCATCTCTGTATCAAAAATAATACTTATATCCTTTTGCTTAGCGTATTCGACTATAGATAAAGTGATATCTTCAACAATTTTGACAATATTATTATTTCTTAGTTCCAGACTATAAAAGCCCAACTCAATTTTATTCATATCTATTAGATTATCAATCAATCTAACTAATCTATAGCAGTTTTGCTTCATTATACCCGAATACTTAGGAAATGCCTTCTCAATGGATAAAGAAGGATTGTCATAAATGCTTTCCATTAACTGAACCGAACTAAAAATAATATTAAGCGGGGTCTTTAATTCATGAGATATTGTTGAAAAAAGCTGCGTCTTTAATTGGTTATACTTATTAGATTCCTCAAGTAATAAATCCTTCTTTATTACCTCAATCTCTAAATCCCTAGAGACTTTTTTCAGGTTTAGTTCCTCATACCCTATTTTTGAGAGTGCATTGGCAACTATAAACAGCACTTCTGCAGCTGCCGTAACATTTTTTTGGGATGTGACTTTTATCTTTTTTACAGCTTGAAGTAAACCCTCTTCACTTACCCCTATTTCTTTAGCAGTTTGTATGTACCTACCTTCTTCGGGCTTAGCCATTAATATTTGTCCACCTAACATGGTTCCTAAATGCCTGCCCCCTACCATAATAGGTGCTGCAAAGCCAATTAGTCCAGCATGGCATGTGTAAATATAAGTCCTACCTATTTTTGCAGCCTCTTCTCCAGCTTTTCTATGGCATTCTACACATCTAGCATTTCCTATGGCCGTAGAATGCAAATAGTCATTACAAAAACTGGTGTAGAAACTAGATTCAGTAACTGAGTTTCCTCTTCTATCTACAGTTATACTTGCAATATCCATACTTTCAGCAAAATTATCCTGAAAAGTTTGAAGCAAATTAATGTCGATAACATCCTTTATCTCAAGTGAATCAATATCTATACTATCTTTACTTTTGTTAATCACTATACTTCCTCCCTTGCATAAACCTGACTACTAATTAACCATCTCAATAAGCTCATTTACTGTTTTAAATGTATATCCTTTTTTTCTTAACCCCTCTACAATCCCCTTTATAGAATTAATCGTAGTTCCCCTTTCATCATACATAGGATATAAAAGAATTATTGAACCAGGCCTAGCATTATTCACCTATTTATATAGAATGTCTCTATACTTCACTAATAACATTAATTAACTTTTTCAGATTTTTTGCATTGATTTTAAGTGTATGATTTTCGCTACCAGTACCACCATATATGTAATCATAATCAAACAAATGAGAATCTATTATACAAGGTAAATTATGTTCTATCATAGATACTGCTCCAACTTTAAAGCCAGTAATCTTCTCTACCTCCTTTGGCTTCACCAAACCTTTTATCTGAAATCCAACCTTTTCTCCTAATTCTTTAAAATCAATTTTACCCCTGTCACCAGCTACAATCAGTGCAATAAATCCCTTATCAGAAGATAAAATCAGTGTAGGCGCAGTTTGACCAACCTCTATACCAAAATAATCTGCTCCCTGCTCAGCTGTATGTATAGGTCTTTTATGTTTGATTATCTCATAATCTATATTTTCTTTATTAAGCAGCAATACTAAACCTTCCATAATTCCACCCCAAACTTTTATCATATATTTTTGTTACTTTTTATTATTCCATCGAATGCTCCCATTCCAAAGCAAAAAATTCCAGTAATTATAGTAAGCACTTGGCTTGATGGATGATGTTTTAAGTACTGAAAATAACTGCTAGCATTTAGTAGTATATTTTGAATTGTAAAAGATATTTGTTCTTCAAATATCATTCCCACAATTATACCCGCAGGCACTTGAAGAAAACATAGAATTGCCAAGAAAAGTCTTACACCAATTCCACTAAACTCATTAAAATAATATTTATTGAAAGCTGAAATAATTATTTGAGAAGTAAATATAGGAATGGCCAAAAAGTTCATATTAAACTTATAAATGGAAAGTCCATAAATAGAGTTAAAATTATTATTCACTGTTCTCTTCATTTTCTTAGCTCTATCTTTTTTTAATAAAATCGCTAAAGTCAGGTTATTGTTTTGTTTATACATATTAATATCATAAATTTCGTTCCAATAAATCCTCCGTTTCTTGAACATATTAAAGGTTTCTATATAATCTTCTGTCATTTTCACATAACACTTCTTTAAAATAGAGACTCCCACAAACATGTATGAAAAGAGAACTCCCAATGCTGCGGAAAATAATGCGAAAAATACTGACATGCTAAAGTCATCTTTTGACACTACAGTAATAAAAAAAATAGCACCTGCAAAACAAAATGGTATACAGAAAGAATAAAGAATATTATAATACCACTTAAACCCAGACCTCTGGTAGTAGGGAATGCTATAAGGCTCCATATTTATACCTCCAAATTTCTTTATTTTTTGTGATTTATAAGCTTTAAATATACATATACCAGACTATACCATAAGATGTACATCTTCTCAATATATATAGCGCATAGTAAGTGTGTTTTTGCAACATCACAAAGCACCCCTGTCATGATAGACAAGAGTGCTTAATGATTATATCTTAATTTTTTACCGTGGCCATAAAAACTCCTATTAATATAAACGCTCCTCCAATAAAGAAATTTAAAGTCAAATGTTCATTAAGAAGAAGCCAGCCTAGAAAAGAACCTACTAGGGGCTGAAGGAAGAAAAGTATGGAACCAATACCCGCATCCATTAATTCCATACCCTTATTCCAAAGAAAAAAGGCTCCCGCTGTAGACACAGTACCTAGATAAATAACCCCCAAAATGATTAATTTACTTCCAATGAAAATACTGCTTGTTCTTATCTCCCAAAGCATTAATGGCGTTGTAAAAATAAGTGCAAACATAATACCGTATGTGGTAATTACCAAAGATGATTGACTATTAGATGCGAGCTTAGCATAAACCGTAAGCAGCGCCCAGGTTAATGCAGCCCCTATCAATGTAATACTTCCTAAAAAGTAGCTTCCCACCTGAATATTCCACCCTACAATAACTACCACCCCAAGGGTAGACAATATTAATGCAATTATCTTACTTAATGTGAATTTCTCTTTTAAAACGAAATAAGCAAATACAACTATAAATGCAGGTGTGGCTGAGGTAATTAATGATGCTGTATGGGCATCTGACAGCTTAGTTCCTGCAAATTGTAAGGTTATAGATATAAAATAGCCTATAAATCCAATCCAGATTATAAGCAGCCAATCCCTTTTAGTAATAGGCACAGGTGTCTTATTTGATTTCCTCTGTACTAGCTTCAAAATTATAAACAATACTATAAACCCAACGGCATATCTTGACCACACTAGAGTAATAGGTGGAATAAAATTCAATACATACTTACTAACTACGTACATACTTCCCCATATACTGGCTGCTAACGCTAAAAATACTGCTCCTAAAAAATTATTCTTTTTCATTTGATACCTCCGTCTTTTACTGTTAATTGATTATCCAAATTACTAAGACGGGTATGCTTTTTCTACTAATTCATCCCGTCCAAGTTAAGGATGAACTACTGGTTGGTCGTTTTCAAATAAATTATTAAGATACATAAGCTTACCTCCTATTTAATCTCAGCTTTATAACTGATCAATTATTGATTTCTTTAGTTCATCATAAAATTGCTCACTTAATCTAGGCTTGTTTTTAGTTTTATCCGAAATTATTATAGCCTTTTTAGGGCAGTGATGTATACACCGAAAGCAAAATTCACAATTGTAAACATCAAATTGCGGATATTCTCCATTGTTTGTCCAACAGTGTCTTATACAATTATCCACACATTTATAGCACTTTACACAATTCTCTTTTATAATTTTCAGCTTGTGTTTCATAGCTTTACCACCAAGCTTATTAGGATAATTCAATATCGTATACAATTTAAATCTTGGATACTTAATTTTATCCACATCTGTTTCAATAATTTCTTTCACATTGTTGATATCTTTTCTCAATTTGTGAACTATGTTTTTTTCATAATGAAACATAAACCCCAAAGGCGGTAATAACAGTGCCCCATCAGTAGCAGGAGATTTATATTGAGTATATCCACAGGTTATTATATTTCTTGAGGAGCATTCTTTTATAAATCTCGTTAATGCATTACCAGGAAAGAGACCATAGGTAGTAAATACAAAAGCTCTTTTCCTGTCCTTAAATACAGGCATCTTTTCAATGAACTCTAGCATAGACCTAGAAGGATCACAATGATATGTGGGAAAAGCAAATATTATAAAATTGTAATCTTCAAGTCTTTTATAATTAAAATTCAATTGAAGTGGTGTAATATCTATATTGTACGAACTTAGTTTTTCATGATAAATCTCTGCTATTGTTTTGGTACTTCCTGCTCCAGAATTATATAAAATCAATATTTTCATTGTAACCTCCCTATACTCCACCAAACAAATTACTATTAAGTAAATCACTAAAATGCTTTATTACAATATCTGCCTTAGATAAATCTTGATGCTCTAAGGGGTTTTGATATCCTATGCAATACATGTTAGCAGCCTTAGCAGCAGCAACCCCATTAGCAGAGTCCTCAATTACTATACACTCTTCTGGCGCAGCTACTAATTTTTCCGCCGCCTTTAAAAAAATATCTGGTGCCGGTTTTGATTTCTCCACCTCGTAACCACTTACAGTAGCATGAAAATATTTAGTTAAATCAAATCTATCCAAAACCAGCTCAATTTTTTTCCTGGTAGCTGAAGATGCAACTGCTAATTTTATACCTTGCTTATGTAAGTTCTTTATTAATATATCTACACCTTCTATGGGTTTAAGTTCTTTAGATGAAGCTATTACATCAATATATCTATACTGAAAACTATCAACTAAAGCCGTTATATTATCCTTAAAGTCAAACCTTTGTTTCAATCTGATAAATTTTTCAGTAGAGGTCATACCCATAAGTTCCTCGTATTCCTCTTTTGTTATTGTCCATCCATGTTCTGTACAGAAGTTATTAAACACCTTATTATGTATGGATTCTGTATTTACAATGACCCCGTCCTTATCAAAAATCACAGCCTTAAAATTATTCATTAATGGCTGCCACCTCCCAAAGGATTTTACTGCTATCATATCTATTCATCTCACACTCATCCATATAGCTAATATGCCATTGCGAAAAAAGTACCCTTAACGTCTCTTCATTAAAGAATCTCTTAAGCATCCTATCCACATTGTAAAAATTCTCTTCAATCTGTATCCCCTGACCTGCACCGTGATTTACATCGTTTGTAGAATTAACTCTGCAAAGTAAAACGCCATCTTTCATTAGTACCCGCTTTATATCCTTTAATATCTTTTGTGTATCCTGCCATGAAAAATAGTGTAAAGATAGGTCAGCAATTATAATCTTTGCACTATCATTTTGAAAAGGTAGTCCATCCTTCAAATCAAAATGCTTTGTAACAGGGTTATCTATAAAGCTACTTAAACGGTCTAAGGCCTCCTTTGAAAAGTCGCAGGAAATAACACTATAGCCTCTCTCAGTCAAATAAAGAGTATCATTACCAAAGCCGCAGCCCAAATCAATAATAGGAATATTCTTAGATTGCTTCAATATAAATGTGTACTTGTCTAGCCATAAATCATATGTTGGCTTTTTACTATTAAGATTTTTATATATACCATTCCAATACTCCTTTTGAAAATCCATTTAACTTCCCTCCCAACCTAAATTTATTCTTCCAGATACTTTACTACACCCAATAATGAATTCACTCTAGTATAATTAAGCTGCTTCGTTTCTACCTTTATTCCAAAAGTCCTTGTGCTCAAGCTATTTCCTAATTCTACGTAACATAGCGAATCACCCGCTATAAATGACTCCTTAATTTCGATTTGCGGGTATTTTTTTCACCATCCTTAGTATAGATTGTGACTCTGAATACATACTTATTTCATCAATATCAACCCACTTAACATCCTTTGATTCGCTGCTAACTACTATACTTTCTTCGTGGTTTGCCTCAAAAATAAATCTTATATCATAATGAAAGTGTTCCTTTTCTCCCTTATGTATAGGAATTGTATGTACATCTATATCGAAAATATCCTCAGATAAAACTTTAATGTTCAGTAATCCTGATTCCTCCTTAGCTTCTCTTAAAGCAGAAGTTAGCACAGTTTCATCTTCCTCTGTATGACCACCTAGCTGAAGCCACTTATCAAGTTTTCTATGATGAGTTAATAAAACCTTTCTTCTGTCTTGGCTAACTAACCAAGCAGAACTAGTAATATGACCTTGTTTGTTGGATTTTCCTAAAAATATGTCATTTTTATTAAGAAAACTAATTATTTGTTCTTTGTATTCTTTTTCCTCTGGGTAATCTGTGCTATAGTTATCTATTAGTTTTATAAGCTCATGTTTATTCATTAAATCCTCCTAAGCTTTCATCTTTTCATCCAAACCCCATCTCAAGCTAAGAACTCAATTTATAAGCCAATTATAAAGAGAAAAACCGCCAATAAAGGCGGAAAAATCTTTTAGTCATAACAGTTATATTCGCCGCTTTCTCTCTTTCTAGTGGCACCTGGGCTTATATAAGAGCCTTCTATTATCTTTTCATAACCCTTCTTAACGACTATGCTCCTTATATAATCTGCATGAGGGCATCTATCATAATGATAATTATCTGTTACCATACAAGATGATAAATGAACTACCACCTCATCTTTATTTATATTATTTTTAGCTTTTAATTTTTTTGAAAAATGCTCCAGCTTTGAGGCAACACCTTTTCCGCAGCATCCCCCACAAGTAAAGGAAATATATCTTACATTTTCACCATAATCCTTGAAAACTTTATCCTTATTATAAAAAGCATTGGTGCATGCAAATCCGCTACATCTTCTGTGCGCAATATCACATTGAATAATAACAACATATTTTGTATTCATAGTTTGTCTCCCCTATTCGTAATTTATTAATGTACTATATGACCAAATTTATTTCATATTAATACCTGTTTGTCCTACACTGTCATCTTTACTCAACAGTTTACTCAAGTTTCCAATATGCCTAAGTACAATAAGCATACAAGCTGCAATTGCTGCAATAATTATTTGGCTTGAATATCCCATCAATGTACACATAATAACTAGGATTAAACCTCCTAGTATAGATCTTATTGCTACCACCTTTATCAGCGGCTTTAAAATATAATGCATAGCTACTGCTGTTACTGTTGGGATTGGAGCAATTAATACAAATGCTCCTGCAGTTGTATTTACTCCTTTTCCTCCATTGAAAGATAAAAATGGAGTGAAATTATGTCCCAGTATGGCTGCAATTGCTAAAATAGAAAGATATACATTATCGGATACAGGTAGTTTTACAACAGATATTAAATACATACCTGCAGCAACTGGTATAATACCTTTTACTATATCAATAATTTGAGTAATAATTGCTGCTTTTAATCCAATAATTCTTTTCATATTTGTGGACCCAATATTTCCACTACCTTTAGTTCTTATATCAGTACCATAAAAGTTTTTAGCAATCAAATATCCTGTAGGTATTGAACCACATAAGAAAGAAATTAAGATACTTATAACAATAATCATTCCAAAATTCTCCCTTCTTATTTCTTTAAAAATAATACTATAGTCTATTTAATTAATTCTTCTATGTGCTTTTGAATTTGTTCATCGATCTTATTTTTATTTGTTCCATAATATTCTTTAATTAGACTAATTTCTTGCTCTGAAGGCTTAGTGAAACTCCTGTTAAATGCATATATCCAATCTAACAATTCACAATTAACCAGCTCATTAACTTGGTCATTGTTAAGTTTCAGTAATCGAAGAAATTGAATAATTGACATCCACTTGGGCATTTTTCTAAATAGGTATAGTATATTCTGAAAAACATGTTCAGGAATAATATCTAGTTTAATAATTTGCCATAACTTTTCTTCATCTATAGTAGAAATGCTTACTTCTAAAGCCTTTCTTGCCTCCTTGGATATTCCAGGCAAAATTGATGATAAATTCTTTAAAAATAAATCCTGGTATCCTTCACCGTCAAGTTTTCTTAAAACTGATAATACAGCCTTTCTAATTTTAATATCTTTAATATCAAAGTACTTTTCTAGTATGACAGCATCTTCTCTTGTACCCACTTCACCTATGCCAAAAATTGCGGCATAAATGCTTTTTTCATTGTTATATAATGCTTCCCGATAAAAAGAAATAAAATCGCTGTAACCTTCTTTTCTAAGATAATATCGTGCTTTTTCTCTTATTGATTTATTATTATCTAATAAAAATCCTTTTAGCTCCTCTATTACATCTAGATTTTTGCAGTACCCTAATATATAAGGTGCATATCTTCTTACAGACGAACGCTTTTCACTTTTTATCAAAATATAGAATGAATTTGCGTTAGCTTCATTAATTTTTGAAAAAATCAATTTTATAGCTCTTCTCTGTACTACTGTATCCGGATTCTTTAGCCCCATATTAATAACTGGTATATAACTATTTCTGTTTATATCACAAATAAGCTCATAACAAGCTCTTCTTAAATATCTATCTCCACTATCTACATAATACTCAAGCATGTTTATATTCTGTTTATTCTTTAAGGTTATCTCAATCTTCTCCATTAACTTACTGTGATTTCTTCTTCCACCTAGCCCCATATGATATATAAGGGGAAGTAGTTCTATAAAACTATTGCCAGAGTAGAAACTTATACGATTAGTAAGATATTTCTCAGAAAGCTTTGCTATCTCTTCTACCCAATCATTAATCCTTAATGTTAAATATAAAAGTTCCTTACCGGTATTTAATCCCCCTAGCTCCATTACCGCTCTTTCACGAACATATCCATTTCTATGAAGACTAGCTAGTCCAAAAATTAAATATTTATACTTATGAAATTTCTTAAATTCATTTAAACCATCTGCTTCTAGTGAGAACCACATTTTTCTGGAATTACCGTAATAATCACTATTCTTTACATCTTCCGACAAGCTTATCCAATCTATAATTTCTAGATTTTCTAAAGCGTCACTAATGCACTTCAGTGTTTTTTCAATTATATAATCCTCCTCAAAAAATATAAATTCTAATAGATATTTAATAAGGGCTGGATTAGTTTTGCATTCCTCTTCCTCTAGTAAATTGTTTATGGCATTGTATCTTCTGATTCTTGTAAATCTGTTATTGGGAATAGACTCAATATATTTAAGTTTACTCAATATGAATTCACTTATTTCTAACTTCATAACCTCTTCCCCTTTTAATGCAATGGAAATTTAATCTATTACATACTTAATATAACACAATCATAAAGTTCATTAAACACCAATCAGTAATTTATGTAAAATACTTTATACATTAGTTAATCTATATAATATCAATTAAGTCTACTAAACTTTCAGCTAGGTTATTAGGTTTATACATTTTTTCATCTCCACATTTATATTTTCCACTCTTAACTAACACTGAATATGCGCCAAATTCACTAGCCCCCTTAATATCTGTAAGTACATCATCACCTATTGCTATTAATTCATTAGGATATAGACTCATCTGCTTTGCTGCTTCAGCATAGATTATTTTTGAAGGTTTACCAAACAATAAAGCCTTTGTTCCAGCGATCTCCTCAAACATTTTTGTAAAAGCACCTGTATCTAACCTAGGACCATTGTTAGTTAAATAGTATTCAGAATTACTCATAGTAAGCAGCTTTGAACCTTTATTTAAATATGTAAATATCTTATTCAATAATTCGTAGCTGCAATCTATGTATTCAAAATCGCATAAAACTATGTACTCAGGAAATTCATCAAACTGCGGTTCTATTCCTAAATTATTTAGTATATAATCTGAACCAACGAAATAAAAAGAATTTGTTTTGTTTTGGAGAAGAAAACATGCTAGCGGCACTAAAGGATTTATGAATTTATCTGGAGATATTTCACCTCCGTATTTACTTAATGTGCTTGCCATGTCCTCTAGTGATTTTGAAACAGTATTCGTTATTATCCTAAAGGGTATATTCTTTGAAACTAAATATCTTAGAAATTCAGCAGCACCTGGCAATTTATCTCCACTGCTTATTAAAGTACCTTCTAAGTCTATTATAAATCCCTTTTTCACACTAAATTCCCCCTATTGAATTAATATTAAGCCAATAATTACATTATATACCTAAAGTAAAAGGGGTCCAAAGTTTTTTTCAATGTAATCAGTTTCAGAATTTGTGATATATTGCAATATAAAAAACACTATGATATTATTAACTAAGTAGTTAGTTAATAATATAAAGGGTGAAGATAATGAGAATAAAAAATAATTCAGATTGTGATAGAAGCCAGATAACTCAGGCTAAAATATTAGAAGCTGCTACAGAGGTTTTTTCTGAGAAAGGCTTTGATGGTGCAAGAGTTGATGAGATTGCTGCTAGGGCGAAAGTAAACAAAGCTATGCTTTATTATTATTTTGATAATAAAGAAAAGCTTCTTGAAGAGCTTGTAAAAAGATATATCAAAGAAGTTAACGCCATAAAAGACGAAGCTATGAAAGGTATTAATTGGTGCAATGATGAAGAAGTGGATACAGCAATAGAGAAACTGTATACCTTCCTAGAATCCAGAAAAGAGATTTTAAGAGTAATCATTATAGAATCGCTAAAAGCGAATTCGGAAAACATAGCTATCTTTAGTAACTTATTGCCATCTCTTGATCAAAGGCTGGGAAGGGTAAAACAAAAAGGAATTGATACAGATGATACTATCGGTATAATGATTGATTCATTCTTCTTTGGAATGATACCTTCGACAGTATTTCTTACCTTGGGAGATAGATGGTCGGCATTTTATGGTTTTGACCCTGAAGAAACAAAACAGAGATTTAAGGAAATGTTTTTAGATTATCGTAAAGCATTTTATAAATCTGTATTGAAAAAAAATAAAATAGAAGACTAACATCTTTTATTTTTTCAATCAAACTAACTAAATGGTTAGTTATCGAATATTACTAAGTTTACATAAGAAAGGATGTGCAATATGGAAAAACACGAAGAACGTTATATGTGGCTTGCACTATTCGTAGTTATCATCGGAACGTTTATGTCCATACTAGATTCTAGTATAGTAAACGTAGCAATCCCTAAAATGATGGCTATATTTGGTGCTGGTACTGATGAAATTGAATGGGTACTTACAGGTTACATGTTAACTATGGGAATTATAATACCACTTACAGGGTTCTTAAGCGATAGATTTGGTTCCAAAACCATGTATATCTTCGCATTATCTGTGTTTACAGTGGGCTCTGCTCTATGTGGTATAGCTAATAGTACAAATACCATGGTTGCTGCTAGAGTAATCCAAGCTATAGGCGGCGGAATGATTATGCCTGTTGGTATGTCTATGATTTATCAGATAGTTCCCATTGAAAAACGCGGGTTAGCCCTTGGTGTATGGGGTATTTCAGCTATGGCGGCACCGGCTATCGGTCCAACATTAAGTGGATATATAGTAGAATACCTTAATTGGCGTTTAATATTCACAATTAATATTCCTGTAGGCATTATAGGGGTTACCCTTGCATCTATAATACTTAGGGATAGCAAAAAAGTTACTGGTAAGAAATTTGACATTTGGGGTGCTGTTACAATTGCAATAGGTCTATTTACTCTGTTATTAGCACTGGACAAGGTATCTTCAAAGGGTTGGACTTCTGGATATACAATTGGGATGTTTGCAATTTCCCTTATATCCTTATTACTTTTTGTTTATATCGAATTAACTCATGATGAACCGCTTTTAGATTTGGGCGTATTAAAGATTTTCCCTTACAGCCTAAGTCTTATAATAAATACTATCACTACCATCGGACTATTTGGTGCTGTATTTCTTATTCCATTGTTCATGGAAAATTTAAGGGGCTATAGTGCCATGCAAACAGGTATACTTATGTTACCTCAAGCAATAGTTACAGGCTTTATGATGCCTATAAGCGGTAAGTTGTTTGATAAATATGGGGCAAAATGGCTAACAATTATTGGACTAGCAATTATGACTTTCTGTACCTATTTGTTAAGTAAGATTACCTTAGATACACCATACAATACTTTGATGCTTATACTGGCTTTTAGAGGCCTAGGCATGGGTATATGTATGATGCCTATCCAAACTGCAGGTATGAATTCTGTACCGCCTCAGCTTGTTGCTAGAGCATCAGCTCTAAATAACACCGTGCGTCAAGTTGCTGGTTCTCTAGGTATATCTGTATTAACAACAATTCTGCAGCATAGACAGGTATTCCATACTGTTAAATATTCAGAAATGGTAAATACAAGCTCACCTGCTTTTGCACAAGCTCAAGGGCTAGCTCAAGGACTCGCAGTAAAAGGCGGCCTGACTATAGCAGCAGCAAAAAGTGCCATCATGATGCAAATATATGGTTCTCTAATAAAACAAGCTACTATGACAGCAATGAATGACACATTTTTAGTAGCTTCTCTTATATGTTTAGCGGGAATTCCTTTAGCTATGCTTATAAGAAAAAAGGCAAAGACTAATTATGGTAAAGAAGACCAAAAAGAAATAGAAGAAGAAATTGCTATAGGTCTATTTGAATAAGGATTATAGAGGGAGGATTACAAATGGTAAAGGAAAAGTCAAACAATAAAGGAAAAGTACTTGCAGGGTTAGGTATAGTTATTGTACTAGCTGTGGCAGGTTTCGGAGGAAACTGGTATATAGATCAACATAATTATGTAACTACTGATAATGCAAAAGTAAGCGGTGATATCATAAATGCAAGCCCTAAGGTGGCAGGTAAAATAGCTGATATTAAGGTTTCAAATGGAATGAAGGTAAAAAAGGGTGATGTGTTATTTACCCTCGAAACAGATTTATTTCAAGCTCAAGTGAACCAAGCCCAAGCTGCCGTTAATGTAGCAAAAGCTCAGTTAGACAAGGCCACTGGGGGCGCTAGAGGGCAAGAAATAGCTGCAGCTCAGGCAGGATATGACCAAGCTCAAGCTGCTTACAGTGCTGCTGTAGCTGGAAAAGATTCTGCACAAACCTTATTAAACGACGCAGAGTCAAAATATGATGATCTTGTTAACAGCATAAACACTAACTCTGAAATTACTAAAGATGCAAATGGAAATATCGATATGAAACAAACATCCCAAAATATAGCTACAGACTTAAAGAAACTTGGCCTAAATAATGATGAATATGGTGCTCACTACACTACTGCAATAGAGGGTATACAACAGTTAGTACAAGGAAAATCTCAACTAGAAACTGAAATCGATCAATTAAAAGGACAAGTTAACACCGCTGATGCACAAGCTAAGGCTGCCAAGGCTGCAGCTGATGGCGCTAATGATAAATTAAATCTAACTACAGCTGGTGCTTCTGATAAAGATTTAGCTATTATTGAAGATCAGGTAAAAGCTGCACAAGCAGCTCTAGATTTAGCAAACTTAAATCTAAGCAATGCAGAAGTTAAAGCTGCAACAGATGGAACTGTAGTTCAAGTTAGCGGTCACGTAGGTGATTTAGTATCCCCTGGTCAAGCAGTTTTATCCCTAGTTGATTTTTCTAAATTACAAGTTACAGCTTATGTACTTGAAAATGATTTACAACGTGTTGATGTAAATGAACCAGTTAAACTTGAAATAGATTCCTTCCCTGGAGTTACTTTTGATGGAAAAGTAACCGAAAAAGGACTTGCAACAGCTTCAACATTTAGTTTATTCAGCACTGATAATGCATCAGGTAACTTTACAAAGGTTAGCCAACGTATCCCTGTAAAAGTTAGCATTGATGCAAAAGGATATGCAATTATTCCAGGTATGTCAGTTACAGCTAAAATTAAAACAACAAAATAGACTTTTAGTCCGAAAAAGTGCAGGAAATTTCCCTGCACTTTTTTTTGCATATAAATTTAATTTTGTGGCATTCTAATTTCTGTGACAAAAATTAATTAATTAAAAAGGAGAGATTCACAAATGGATAACAGAGATAACAGAGACAACAGAGATAACAGAGACAACAAAGACAACAAAGACAACAGAGACAACAGATTTGAAAACAGAGATAATAGAGATAACAGGGACAACAGAGATAGAAACAACAACTTACGTTAATATCAATTTATTAGCGAGTATCTAAAATTAAAATTATTTATGAGGTGATTATTAATGGATAACAGAGACAATAATAGAGACAACAGAGACAATAACAGAGATAACAGAGATAATAACAGAAATAACAGAGATAACAGATTTGAAAACAAAGACAATAGAGATAACAGAGACAACAGAGATAGAAACAACGACTTACGTTAATTTTTAATTAAAAAATAAGAACTTTTACTTTTCACATTAAATAATAAGGACCCCGCAGCTATACCTTGCGGGGTCTTGGTTATTTCTATATTAATTATTGACCTAATGTAGTATGTACATCCTTTAACAATGCTCTTATAGATAAATGCTGCGGGCATGCCTTTTCGCATTTACCACATTCTACACAAGAGGATGCCCTAGACTTCGGATCAATCCAGTGATTATATGTTCCCTTTGCTCCCGCTAAATCATTGTACATATAAACTTCATTATATAGTGAAAAATTATGAGGAATATTTACACCTGCCGGACAAGGTAAGCAATATTCACAAGCAGTACAGCCTATTTTTAATAATTCCTTATACTTAGCCTTAACCTTATCCATAACCTCTACTTCTTCAGTTATAAATGAATTCGGAAGCGCTTTCGACGCAGTGTCAATATTTTCATCTACTTGTTCCATTGAATTCATCCCACTTAATAATAGCGTAACTTCTGGATGATTCCATACCCAGCTTAATGCCCAATTTGCTGGTGATTTTTTATTTACGGCTGTATTATATATAGCTTGTACTTCATTTGGAGGATTCTTAGCTAACTTTCCACCCTTTAATGGTTCCATAATTACTACGGCTAATCCCTTTGAAGCTGCATATTCTAATCCTTCTTTTCCAGCCTGATAATTTTCATCCATAAAATTATATTGTATTTGACAGAAACTCCAGTTATATGCATCTACTATTCTTTTAAAGGTATTCACATCGTCATGGAAGGAGAAGCCCGCGTATTTTATTCTTCCATCCTTTAATGCTTCATCTAAGAATTTATAGATTCCTATCTTTTCAAGTTCATCAATTCTATTCTTATCTAAAGCATGCAATAGATACATATCTATGTATTCTACATCTAATTTCTTTAATTGTTCATTTAAATATTTATCAAAATCTGAGTACTCTTTTACCAACCACACTGGCATTTTAGTAGCTAATTTAACTTTTTCTCTATAACCATCCTTTAATGCTTTACCAACTAATACTTCACTTTGATAATCGTGATATGGGTAAGCCGTATCAACATAATTTACCCCTCTATCAATAGCATGACGTATAAGCCCTATAGCTTGTGGTTCATCGATATCACCACTTTTACCGTTAAGTATAGGTAGTCTCATACATCCAAACCCAAGAGAAGAAATCTCAAAGTCGCACTTTCCAAACTTTCTATATTGCATTATTTACCCCACCTTCTTTTTATAATTAATATTACTATTCAATTATATCATATCAAGAATTAATAAAGGTAAAATACTTTTCAAATTGATGAAGCAGCATTTAAATGATTACTAAATATACATTAAAAAATTTATTAAAAACTTCATTTATTTTTAATAATCAATTCCATATTTCTTACTTTTATGATAAAATTTTATGGTATGGTGCTAATTTTTACCGCATATTGAAATAATATCACTAATATTAATTATATTACATTTTTCTTGCATAAGGAGGACACATTTATGAATCGTATTAAAACCAAATTTTTAATTCCAATCTCTATAGTTATTCTGACTTCCCTATCCTTAGTTGGTGTTGTGGATTTTATTTCTTATAAAAATTCGCTAACCACTATCATGGCTGCAATGACTGAACATACAGTAGTTCAAGTTGAGAGAAATATGGATGAGAGAAAAAGTAATTCTGCCATGACAAAACAACTTATTAGTAAATACTTGATTACTATTACCAAGTCTGTTGCTGATGATATAAAGAATATACCAGAAGCCAATCTTAATGATTATTGTAAGTCCCTTGCAAAAACCCTTGAAGTTTCAGAAATATGCATAACAGACGGAAATGGAATTATTGCGTGGTCAAATGTGGACACACCAGGTTACAATGGTTTCGATTTTCACAATTCTCCTCAAACTCAGCCATTTCTTATGGGATTAACAAACAAAGATTTCGTATTGGTACAAGACCCACAAAAAAGGGGCACGGATGGTAGTTTATTCCAGTATATAGGTGTTGCAAGACAAGACAAACCTGGTATTGTGCAGATTGGCATAAATCCTAAGGATTCTGTTGATCTTATGAACAAAATAGATATAAAAGAAATTAGTAAAAGCTTCACCTTTGGCAAAGGTGGATATGTTGTAATTCTAGATAAGGATGGAGTAATACTAAGTCATCCAGACTCGAAATCAGTTGGTAAAAAGGTTTCATCTCTTGGTTGGGGCAATACTATGTTAAATTCTAAGAATGGAAACCTTTCAAATGTTAGTAAAGGAATAAATCAATATATATCCTATGAGAAATATGGAAATTATATTATCTGCGCAGTAATTCCAACCAGTGAATATTTAGGTGGATTAAATAGTCTCATTAGTGTAATGATTATATCAATTATAATTGCACTTTTAGCGGCTGCAGTTGTAATAAACATATTTACCAAGAGATACATTGAAGACCCTATTGATAATCTTCTTGTTGAAGTAGAAAAGGTAAGCAAGGGATCTCTGAATGTAAATATAAAGAGTTCTAGCAATGATGAAATTGGTAAACTAGTTAATGGGTTTAATTTTATGGTCTCCAGTATTAAAGACTTAGTTACTAATATAAATTCAACCTCAAAGAATCTTGCAGAAACCTCTGATAATCTTGCTAATGCTTCTGAGCAATCTGCCTCAGTTAGTTCGGAAATTGCATCATCTATTAGTAGTATTGCTAAAGGTACGTCCATTCAGGATAATGAAATTCAAAATAGCATTAGCCTATTAGATAATCTAAGCAGCGTAGTTGATACAATAGTTGACCAAAGAAAAACTATTGAGGAAAAATCAAATGAATCTAAGAATAACAACGCTAAAGGTATAGACGCAATAAACTTGTTATCCGCAAAATTCAAAGAAAATTTAAATGCAGTTACTGAAGTTACAAATAAAATAGAATTATTATCAAATAAATCAAATGAAATTACTGAGATAACTGAAAGTATTGCGGCAATCTCAGCTCAAACTAATCTTTTAGCTTTAAATGCATCCATCGAGGCAGCTAGGGCTGGTGAATCTGGTAAAGGCTTTATGGTAGTAGCTAATGAGGTTAAAACTTTAGCTGAAGAGTCAGCAAAGTCAGCTGAAAATATAAATCAGCTAATCACTGAAATACAAAAGTATATCCAAGAAACTGCTTCCTCCATTCATATTGTTGATAAATCTGAAAAAGAGGCTCAAAATGAACTTACAAACACTCAGGAAGCCTTCAGCGTTCTTAGACAATCAAATGATACTATTATGAATTTGATAGTTGAATTAGAACACTCCACAAAGCTCCTCGAAGACTACAAAAAAAATATGGTATCTTCAATAACTCACGTAGCAGCAATCTCCCAAACTACTGCTGCTTCCTCAGAAGAAATTTCTGCTTCTACTGAGCAGCAAACAGCAGCTATTCAAGAAATAAGTGCAGGAGCAAATACTTTAAAGGACATATCCTACCGATTGTTGCATCTAATAGATATATTTGATAAGTAATATAAAAAAGAAGCATGTAGCCTGATAAATGGCTACATGCTTTTCTTTAACCTTTGGTAAATATAAGATATTCCCAGCATTACAAATCCAAAGCTAAAATATGCTGCTATCCTGCCAAGCATAGTCAAATCACTTAGGTCATAAATAAACAGCTTCGCATTTGCAAATACTACTAATGCAAGTCCTAATCTCCTTGTATAAGTGTATTTATACCTGAAGCCATACGCTATATATAAGAAAGCTAATACCATATACGTTAAGCTTATTATAAAGCCTATATTATTGTTTCTTACTTGGACTTTTAAGAATAAAGTTGTATTTAAAAATAAAATAACGGCTATTATTACTGGATATAATTCTAAGCTGTATTCTTCCTTTGATATAAAGTCAATTACTATCCGCCTTATGTTTATAAATATGAGTATATTATAAACAACTAACAAAATGATGGCTAAATTTCGCAGTGTAGTTCCATCATTGTTATATAGCACAGGTGCACTGCAGTTTATTACTATACATAGTAAATCTACTACCAGATAAACAGTCACAGAGAATATTTTAACCAATTTACTGTAAATAAGTTGTATTCTTGTTATTGCGTAGGCCAATATGGATGAGATTGCCGCAAATATCACCAACGAATAGAATCCTCCCAAATTAAACACATGCAAGTAATTATCATACAACCAACGGATATCATGAATAGCATATATTAATATATCCACAAACAGGAAAATTTTAAATGCATCAATAAAATTTACAAAAACATTATCCTTTAGTTCAAGAATTAGATTACCACTATTATATTCTCTAACGTAAACTATAAGAATGCATATCATTTCTGCTATATACACCAGCCATCTTATTTGAATATCTATTTCATCTAAATTACTTATGGTTTTACCAGCTGCCATAATATCAATAAATAATAAGTACGAGAAAATACCGAATAAAATCCAGCCTCCTGCCTCCATAAGTTTGTTCTTTCTTGCAGAACCATATATCACAAATAAGGTTGCTTGGATTCCCCACGCTAAGCTTAACCATACCCTTCCAAATTGGAATGGTACAATCAATATTGCAAAGGTTAATGAGGTAATATAAAACAATAAACTAGCATTTCTTTCTCCAGCTATAAGCCTATCTACAAGCTTCCCAAGTGCAAAATATAATGCACAAAAAGCAACAGCAAGTGTTCCTCTCATGTTATCCAGGCCAGCTCTATGAAATAAATAATATATAACTATACAACTTATGGTGGTATTGATGGAAAGTAATATACTATCCTCAAGCTTTAGCTTTATTCGATTTTTTAAAGGATACATTAATGTTATTGCCCCATACAGTGTAAAAGTGATTGCTGAATATATAATATTAATAATATTATTTTCTCCCCGTGAAACTAAATATATTAGTACAGGAATATTGAGAAGAAAACTCAAGTAATTTACAAAATTCCACTTTTTATAGAATGCAATTACTAAAAGAGAACTATTCAGCAAAAATAAATATATCATGGCTCCATATACGTCAATCTGGTCTAGTCCGAAAGAAAAAACATAAGAAAAAAATGGTAAATATCCCCCTATTAAAGCATAAGATATAATAGTTTTTGAATTATATCTTAATGAAAATCCGGTACTTATGGCTGTTACTATAACGGAAAGTATAAGGGCAATCCGCAAATCCAAAATTCTAAGAAAAAAATAACTACTAAAAACCCCATAATACAAAATGGCAGTTCCTCCAGCATTTAATCCAATTGAAAATGCATTTTTCGCCTTTCTTGAAAACCACTCACCAGAAAGAACAAATAAAATACCTAGTATAAATATAAATAATCCTCTCATATAATTATTAAACCAGTTAGAATAAGTATATTTTACTGCAGTAGCGGCTCCAAGAAGAATAAGTGCAATTCCTATTTTATTTATCCACCCTAGTCCTATCTTGACCTCTACATTATTTTCTTTAACTCTACGCTGAAAGGTTTTTTCATCAATTCCTTCACTCTCTAAATGGGAATATTGCTCCTCTACATATCCAGAAATTATCTTAGAATGGTTGTCAATTTTCCTACCGTTTTCAGCAATCTTTTCATTTATTCGTACTTTTAATTTTTCTATTTCATCAAATAGTATTTGCCCCTCTTCTATATGCTCCCTCTCTAAAGCGAATTTTAAATTATTAATCTTAGAAAGCAAATCTTGTTCTAATAAGGCTAACCTGTTTTTTTCCTTATCAGCCGCTTGTGAAAAGTACATTCTAATCTTATCTTTAGATATTTTAATAATGTTAAGCTTTTCATTTAGCATCTGTTCCTTTAAGGAAAATTTTAATTGCTCATTCTCACCAACTAAGCTATTACATTTTTCATTCAGTTTTCTAATATTGTCCCTACATGCCTTAAGCTCACTTTTAAGTTCCTCATTTTCTATAAGTATCTTATCCCTGTTATATGACCTCTCTAAATTTTCCAGGTCTCCTAAAATTGTTTTCTGCCTCTTAATTAAATTCTGCAATTCATTCCCAAAGTTCAAGGCCCTCCCCCTTCCATTACAACTATATGTCCCATTACATTTTATTCCAGTATGGATATATTATATTATCATATCATAAATATATCCATACCTTTCTATAATAATAAAAAGATCGTTAACCAATTTGTGGTCAACGATCAAATTCAATTATTCTTTTTCTGGGTCTGTGTCTATAGCTAAGATGACAATGCCAAATGGATATTTCTTTTCTAAGAATAATACAGTATCTTCTATAGTTATAAGTTTTTCAATATCCAAAAAACCAGTAATTGCAGTTCCACCCTTAACTACTAAATTGCCTTCTCCATCCATGACCTTTATACAGTTTTGCTGATCAGTAACTATTTTTGTGCTAATTTCTTTTACTTCTACGTCTTTTTCACATCTTTTTCCGAACATCATGAGTTCACCCCTTTCTTTTCCTTAATGCAGTATATGAAGTCTGCTCATAGGATGAGCCTTATGTAAAATATTGATTACATAAAACATTTCATCATTTTCTCCGAAATATCTACAATGTATTGTAAAATTTTCTTAACTTTTGTACTAAAATCTAAAATTGACTGTTATTGTGACAATTGATACCATAATATTAGACTAACATTATTACAATCTGGAGGTATTTATCATGAATTCATGGATTCAACAATCAATTTTCTATCATATTTACCCATTAGGTTTTTGTGGAGCACCATTGGAAAATGATTTAATCTCTGAACCTATCCCTAGACTAGAAAGGATTCAAGCCTGGATACCACACTTAAAGTCCCTAGGAATAAACTCATTGTATATTGGCCCTCTATTTGAATCAACTTCTCACGGCTACGATACAATTGATTATCTCAGAGTGGACAGACGTCTAGGTACTAATGAAAACTTCAAAAAACTAGTTCAATTACTGCATGAAAGTCACATTAAAGTTATTGTAGATGGAGTATTTAATCATGTAGGTAGAGACTTCCCTTTCTTTATTGATTTAAAGGAGAACGGCCAATCTTCCTCATACTGCGACTGGTTTTCAGGCCTGAACTTCTGCACTAGAAGTCCCTATAACGACCCTTTCTCTTACGACCCTTGGAATGGATGTTATAACCTGGTGAAGTTAAATGTATATAACCAGGAAGTTAAAAACTACATATTTGATGTTATTAAGTTTTGGATAAATGAATTTGATATTGATGGAATACGCTTAGATGCAGCAGATTGTCTTGATTTGAACTTTTTAAAGGAGCTATCTTACTTTTGCAGAAGTATCAAACCAGACTTATTCTTGCTTGGAGAGGTAATACACGGTGATTACAGTAGATGGGCAAATAAAGACTCCTTAGATGCTGTTACAAATTATGAATGCTATAAAGGCTTATATTCTAGTCATAACGATAAAAACTATTTTGAAATTGCTTACTCCTTAAATCGTCAATTTGGCGATGGTGGTATATACAAAAACTTGCCTCTATATAATTTTGTGGATAATCACGATGTAAATCGTATTGTAAATACATTGAAGGATCCTAATCATCTATGGCCACTGCATGCAATCTTGTTTACTATGCCAGGTTTACCCTCTATATACTATGGAAGTGAATGGGGCATAGAAGGAGTGAAATCCAATAATTCTGATATAGCTTTACGTCCCCAATTAGACTTAGCTGATGTTTCTCAAAATAGTCCTAATAAAGATTTAGCCAATATTATATCCCTCCTAGTCGATATACGCAAAAACTCAAAAGCGCTTCAAAAAGGTGTGTATAGACAGGTACTTGTAGCCAATCAGCATTTTGTATTCTCAAGGCAATACGAAGATGAATGTATTATAGTAGCTGTAAGCGTGACTGACTCACCTGTTTCTGTAGAAATTAATTTACCAGTTGATGGTTCTATGCTAATTGATCTATTAAGCGAAGCTGGCTACACTTATTCAGTTACTGGCAAGAGATCAAGTATTCAAATACCTTCATGTGGCGCTCTTATAATGAAGGTAAAATAATATTGTATTTGCTATAATATAAGGTGTATAATTAGTCTTAAGTTTACTGCTTTTGGAATTACCAATACTGATGTTCTTTAATTAGGAGGGTATGATGTTCGATAATATTAAAAACAAATATGTTAAGGCTGCAATTATAGTTATACTAAGTACAATTATTTTTACTGTATTAACTGTAGCAATTAGTCCAGCATTAAGAAGTACACCTATAAAGATAGTAATATATGCTATTGCTTACTTCGTTATTTCTTTGGGCTATCAACTAGCAAACTTCAGACTGGATAAGATGGAAGAAGAAAAGAAAAAGAATATAAAATAGTTTCCTTATAGAGTAAAAAAGGTTAGGCTTTCTAGAAAACTTTGTGAAAGCCTAACCTTTTTATTTTATTATTAGTACTAAGTAAATTTTTAAACTCACTTATTAAATAGTCATTTGATCTGGATGAAAGTCTATACATAAAATATAGTCCTTATCATTTGCATTTTTAAAATTAGCTGATATAGTTACACATAAGCTTCCTGTAGCCAAAGATATATATGGATCTGTAACGTATCTATTAAGTCCCATGTTCTTTAAGAAATAATAATATTTCTTAAGTGAATGGTCTGTTCCTATTTTGGCTGGTTGGAATATAAGAGCTTTTTGAGTAACCATATTACGGAACCTAGTTGCAGTATCTGTTACTTGAGTCCCGGAAGCATCTAGTATATAGACACATTCAAGCACAGAGTAGTTGCTGACCACTTTGCTGATTATTTTATCCATATCCTCTTCTTTACTTTTTGCAAGTTCATCCAATACAGTATTTATTATTCCATCATACTCTTTATGAATAGCTTCTTTCATATTTATTGCTTCTGTCATGTAGTTCTTATATTCTGATGCAGTCTTATTTATCTTATCTTCTATGCTCTTATAACTAAACTTATCTATTTTTTCCGGTTCACCAAAATATCTTCCCTTAACCATATCTGCTCCAAGTTCAATAACCATCATAGCTTCCAGCTGATTTTCAATATCTTCAGCTATTACTAAAGCACCTATTTTCTTGGAAAGATTTATTAAAGACTTAAATATTTCTTGGGTGTAATAGTTAATCTCAATATCCTTAGTTAATGCTCTGTTGATTTTAATAATATCAGGTTCTATATAAGATATTCTGTCAAAGTTAGCAAAACCTGAACCTAAATCCTTTAGTGATATTAAGAATCCACGGCTTCTATATGTAGTTATAAATTGCTGCATAGCATCTATGCTTTCTATCTTTTCTTCAACAATTTCTAATACTACATTTTCAGGATCTAGATTCTTAGAATTTACTAAATCCATAAGCATTCCTGAACCCACAAATTTATCTATTATAGATATATTTATATCTATAAATAAAAGCAGCTCTTTATTTTTGCTATAGGCATTAACGAATTCTTCTACTGCCTTTTCTCTATACAATCTATCTAATTCAATGGCGATACCTTGTTTTTCAGCCTGTTGTATTAAAACATCATGAGGAATTAGCTCCCCGTTTTCATCGCGGCTGCCTACGCATATAGCTTCTAATCCTATGATAGACTTTTTAATAACAGATACTATTGGCTGAAAATCTATTTCCAGATTTTTATCCTCTATTAACTTATTTATGTCTATAGTATAGCCCTTACTCTTTTTCACGCTTAGCCCACCCTTCGCTTAATAATTTACTAACAAAACAATACATTACTTATTATATTACTATATATTTAGCTAAATTTAAACAAAAACAGGACTTTTCATATATATTTTTTGTCACTTTTTCTTCTAGGTTTAAATTAAATTGCTGTTACTCTCATACTATTATATGTAAAATATGTTTCATTATCACTTTTCCAGCTTCAAATTACTAAAATACCTTTTTGACGATATTAATCTTGCTCTATTTATGAATACTGGCAAAAACAGGCTCGGAATCAGCTCTCTCATATAATTTATGTGTATCTATTTTTGCATGCATTCACTATATTTTTTCAATTTTGAATCAATCTTATCCCCATTGATACGTTAAGAATTCCTTATTTTAAATTTAGCTTTCTATTACAATGTCAAATTAAGACTTAATGTTATAAACTTTAAAAGCCTGTACAATGTTAAAATAAAACTATTTTTTTAATTTTCTTATTAATAAAGTGCCTTCTTATTAAATTATTTTTAAAAAACAGTTTTATTTTTGTCATTATATAGGCCTAAGTATTCCATTATTTGATTATCTCACAAATTTGTTTTTTTATAAAGGGCATAAATAAACAATTGGTAATTTTATACTGTTATTACCGAAAAATTTATCACTTTATCACTTAATAAGTCCTTCATTCATAAATCTAATACTTTTTTAGGTTGTTTACTAAAAAATTCACTATAATTAGAGTAAGTTTTTGAAATAAAAGGGTTAACTACTTTATTCGCAGCTAGAGCTACATAAGGCTCATACCTACTAACATGGAAGCATGGATGTATATATTTTTCTACTTGAGCTTTTACAGCCTCCACAACACCATCATCACAGTGTCGAACATTTTGTAAACCAATAGCCCCTGCAAAATCTACAAATACATTCCCAGCAATATCTTTAACAAGTGCTCCTTTTGTCCTAAATACACACTTAACTGCCCCTTTTAGCCAAAAAATAAATATAGCATACTATATAAACTATGACTAATTAGCGATCACAGCATTATAAAATATGCCAAAATACTCTATTCAATTTATATATCTGTTAATTCATACATCTTAGAAATTTGCCTATCTTCAAGGCCAAATTAAAGTTAAATAGGTCGTTTATATTTCTCAAATCACATTGTAAAATCTCCTGGATCCTTCTAACCCTATACTTTAATGTATTTCTATGAACATAAAGAACTTCTGCCGCTCTTCCTAAGTTTCCACCCTCTTCTACAAATACTTCCAGAGTTTTAACTAAATCTGTAGAATTTTTAGCATCATAATCCAGCAGTTTACCTAGCCTCTCCTGATACATTGCTTTCATTTCTTGAAATTTATCCATTTCAAAAAGAAGCCTATATATACCTATATCATTGTAATTTATTACATTACTACTGCTGCCGCAAACCTTTAAAATTCTAAGAGCCTTCTGTGCATTTTGGACACTGAATTTTAAATCTTTCAATTCCCTCCAACAGCTCCCTATTCCTATACTTACGCTTAAACTTGGGATTGTGTATCTTATGCTCTTAAGCATTTCTTCTGCCATTGCATTAACACTATTAGAATTATCATTTACTGGAACCATGACTATGATGGAATCACTTAATTTTACATAGATTGGTATCCTATTCCACTTACTTGTAACATCTATTATAATCTGCTCCACATCTTGCTTTATTCTCAAAAACTTCTCTTCATCCCATACCTCTCCGTCCTTGACAAAGCATTCATAGTTATTCATTTGAATAACAAATGAATTGTATACCTTCCTAGGATTATATCCATAAAAAATAGCCCTGTTTAAAACTTCATCATTAAAATTTATGTCACCAAAGATTATATCTTTTATAAAGGCATCCATTGATTCCTGCTCTACCTTACTCATAAATATAGCTTTGCATACACTCTGGCTAATATCTATTAATTTTACATCAAAAGGGATTTCAAATATGGGAAAGTCAAAACTATCTGCTAGTTCTATAAGCTCTTTAGGCGTTTCTTGCATATAGGGACCAATATTTATAACTAACCCTGAAAGATTTCTTGAATTTAGATCCTTAACAAAATGTAAAAGAGCGTTTTTATCTCCCTTAATAGCTGTCCCAGTTATCATAAGAAGTTCCCCGCCCTTTAGCCATTTGCAATACTCAGGATATTCCATTACATGTACCCAGCTTATTATTCTATTCAAGCCATTTCTCCCAGCTACAAGCTTTATTTTTTCAAAAGCAGGCAATCCAAAAATATCATTACAAGTGATAGCCATAAATACACCTCCTTTATTTTCAAGAATTTTTAGAGTCTTATATCTGCAATTCGTCCTTTAGCTTTCAGACGGAGTTTCACACTTTTGTGGAAGTTCTATTGATTATAATACTATTATTAATTTATCAAAATGTCAACGCATTTGTTGACAAATCAGCAATATGCTAAAAATATTTCTGTATATATTATTAAAAACCAGCATGATTTCTGATACAATAAAAAAGATACCTTATTCCGGGTACCATGTTTCATTAACGCTCCTAATAAATTCTTTCATACGGATCTCTTTAAGTTTATTCTTAATCCCAAATTAACCGCTCCACAACTTTAGCATATGTATTTATTCGAAATTCGGTTTAAATATTCTCTATCGGATGTATTCTTTTATTAAATAATTTTATTAAGCTACAAAACTAATAAAATGCAATCTCCTGCTTGTACATATATGAAATATATGTTAAGGCATTGTATATTCTGCATAATTATTACATAGTATACAACATTTTAGTAAGAATAGTATAACAAACAAGAAGCTTTTATCAAGAGCCGTTTTAGTACTTGCATTAATTACACGAAATTCATTTGAATTCTAATAAATTATGGAGGGGGTAATATATGGTTAAGTCACACATTAAACTTATCCAATCTAGGTTAGTAATTATATTTTGTATAATCACTGTTATAATTATAGGCATACTTGTTTTTTATTACTCATCTAAAATAAATATAAGCAACAATGCAAAAACTATAGTAGAAATTGGAGATGTTCCAGTATGGGTAAAACGGAACAACAAGACTTATAATGTGACAGATAAAAGTGTTAACTCTGTCGACAAACACTTGGGAAGAACACAAAGCACAAGTCTTGATGCAGATCAAAGTTTAGTTGAACGCGAAGTTTATAGTATTCCTAATGTTGACCCGGACAAAGCAATCACAATAAAACAGTTAAGTAATACCTATATTAGAGCAGAAATCAGCAAGTAAAGTTAAGGCTTACGGAAAATTTCTATTAACTATATAAAAGAAGATTAAACAAGCTTTCTCGGCTTATTTATATTTACTAAACAAAAAAGACTTAAAAGTGGTCACTTTCAAGCCTTAACTAATTTCTAACTACATAGAGAATCCTTTATCATTTTTTCCGTACTAGCTATTAATTCTTCTGTAGTAAACCTATCGTAAAAATGTGCGGCAGTAGTACTACTCTCCATTCTCAATAAGTTTTCTACGGTACCTAAAAACATAGCTGATAAAATTATTGCTGTTTTTTCCGGTTCTTTATCCTTTCCTATACTACCGTCATCTATTCCTTCTGAAACAACCTTAGATAGATTTGATATCAGTATATCATTACAAGCTTGAACCTCTTGCTTATAATTACTAGCTTCTCTTAATGTTACATCAATGGAATTACAATAAACAAATATACTGTAGTAGTTTTTGTAGTTTTTAATGAAATTATAATATGTATATCCTAAGGCTAAAACCTTATTTAAACCAGTGTCCTTTGAAGCAAGTACCTCTTCAAACATAGATTTAAGTATACTATAGCCTCTTAATTTCGCCGCAAAAATCAAATCAACTTTATTTTTAAAGTAAAGATATAACGTTCCTTTACTCAATTCAGCCTCCTTGGCTATATCGTCCATAGTGGTATCATTTATTCCTTTTGAAAAAAATACTCTTTCTGCAGCGTCTATAATATCATTGTTCCGCCTTTGCTTCTCCCGCTCTTTTCTTTCACTAATGCCCATACTAATGCACCTCAAAGTGTTTATTTTCTCTCATTAGAAAAATATATAGAGCATTTTTGGTGAGCACTACTAAATTCATCTAATACAAAATAAATCAAAAATAGTGTATAATTTTTTTATATTATAAAAACATATATATGATGAAAAAATTAGGCGGTGATATGAAATGAAACCTGTAATTATGCTTATAACTGATTGGTGTCCATATTGCAAACAAGCATCTGGCTGGATGAGGGAGTTATCAGCAGAAAACCCAAAGTATGCAGATATAGAAGTTAGAGTAATTGATGAGGAACGTGAACCTGAAGCAGCTAAACAATATAATTATTACTATGTGCCTACCTACTATGTCGATGGCGTTAAAATCCACGAGGGAGTTCCAACAAAGGATATTGTTAGAGAAGTATTTGAAAAGGCATTAAAATAAGGATATACCTATGATTCTTCATGGGTATATCCTTTATGCCAACATCTTGTTCCTTAATATATACTCTTATAAGCTTATTTAGATTTCTCAACAGCATTTTGGGGAACACATATTTGATTTTTTTTCCTCAAATAAATCTTTTGAGTGTTATTTATATATACATTGGCATACATATCATTAACACAATTGACGATTATGCCGCGTCCCCTCAATTCATATACATTGTATTCAGCAACATCTGTAATTCTAACATTATTTTTGTTAATATTATTTTCATCTATTGTTGTAGAACTGCTATCATATTCTTGTAATCGTCCACCTACATTAACTATATACTTCTTATTATTATTTGAATCGTACTGTTCTCTTACATATATGTTGTTATTTGATTGAGATATAGGCTTAATATCAGTCTCACCTAAAACCTCATCTTCTATCTGATAGTCTTTTGCTCCTAAATGCCATTCTAAAAAAGGAAAAATAAATGCAATAGAAATAAACAGCATACAAAAAATAACACTGTCTACAAATACAATCCCCCACATTCTTTTATATCTATAATTAGAATCACCTTTTCTTTTCTTTAATTTAGAAGCTTGGAGTCTAAATAACAAAAAAACAATTAGAGTTGAAATAGCAACTGCTACATACATTAAAGTAAGCATATTAGTCTTTCTCCTTTACAATAATATGTACAATAGAAATTTCTTATTCCTAGAAACAAACAATAAAATACTGAATATATTAGAATTATACATTAAATTTATAATAATAAATATAATAATAGCAAACTTTATAAAAAAAAGTAGATAAGGCTGCTTCGTATAGATAACCTTATCTACCCTGATATTTTGAATTAGCTAAACTTAATTATTAAAACAGAAGCTTACCACCAGAAATCAATTTTTCTTCATTCATCTTATATATTTCATCAAATAGTCTTACCTTAAAAGTCCCTATTCCATCTTCTGATTCTAAGGACTTAAAAGCAAGTTCTCCCGCGAGGCCCATTGTCATAACCCCTGCAACCGCTGCGGTAAAGTAATCCTTTGAAGCCCCAGCATAAGTTCCTATAAGTGAAGTACTCATACAGCCTGTACCAGTAACCTTTGATAGTATTTTATCACCATTACTTATTAGGCATACTTTATCACCTTCTGCAATTATATCTACAGCTCCAGTTATAGCAACTGCACAATTTAATCTCTTAGATAAACCTACTGCAATTTCTCTGCCGTCGGTATCGTCTGCAGCAGAATCTACTCCTTTGATTTCTACATTTAATCCAGATAGAATCTTTATTTCTGACATATTTCCTCTTATAACTGACATCTTTACTTCTTTTAAAAGTCTGTCAGCAGTTTTAGTTCTTAAATCTGTAGCACCTACTCCTACAGGGTCTAAAATCACTGGAATTCCTAGTTCATTTGCCTTTTTACCTGCTGCTATCATGGATTCTATAGTTCTTTGGTTTAATGTTCCTATATTTATAACTAAAGCCCCAGCAAAGGATACCATCTGTTGGACTTCTTCTATATCATCAGCCATTACTGGAGATCCACCTAGAGCTAGTACCATGTTTGCACAATCATTTACAGTAACGTAATTCGTTATATGGTGTATAAGCGGTGATTTTTCTTTTACTGACGTTAGGTTTTCAGCTATTGCTTTTAATAATTCCATTAATATTCACTCCTTAAAGTATCTCGTGTTTACCAATATTTCTTAACCTTTATTATAATCCTAAATCTAGATTCTTTAAATAGCAGTATCTTTTTAATACAAAAATAACTCCCTATAAAACAAATAGAGAGTCATTCTTATAAATTTAATATGTTATTGCTGATTATTACTTGTGTCAGCTGATTTTGATGTTGAATCTAATGTACTAGTAATGGAATCTTCCTGATCTTGAGTTATAGTCCCAGCTGTTACTAGGCTATCTAATGTACTCTTAAGCATTTCTTCTGGCTTTTTATGATGTTTGTGACCAGATTTTCTTGCTGCTTCTAAGGCAGCTGTAATAGAATCTTCTTGATTCTGAGTGATTGTTCCTGCCTTTACCAAGCTGTCTAATGAATCTTTTAAAGGATTTACTCCATCCTGTGGTCTTGGCGGTAGTGCTGGTCTTGAGGCATCTAAAGCTTTCTTAATAGCATCCTTTTGGTCTGAAGTTATAGTTCCATTTGACACTAAAGCTTCTAATGGATTGCCGGCTTTATTATTACCACTGCTTGAGTAACCATTATGATGATGAGATTTTCTTGCTGCTTCCATGGTACTCTTTATAGCATTCTCCTGATCCTGAGTGATTGTTCCTGCTGTTACTAAGCTATCTAATGCATTTACAAAAGGGTTTGATTGCTCTTGGTTTGTGCTATCTACTGCAATGCTGCTGATTTGAATTGAATCACCACTTGTGTTAACAGCACTTACAGCAGTATCTGAATTATTATCTGATACTGGTGTATTGCCTTGAACTCCAGTGTTAGTTACTGTAGATCCATAAACATAAGAATATGCATATGGATTAATAGTGTTACTGCTCATTATTACTTCACTCCTTTAATGTTTTATGTTTTCAGTATCGTAATTAATGAGCCAAATATAATAGACCTCGAAATATGTTAAAGGTTTTTTAATGGAATGTTAATATATCACACAAAGCCCACAATTCACACATTTCCATAAAATAAAAATGACTAGAACAACACAATATTGCTATTCCAATCATTTTTCATATCAACTTTGGTTATTATTTGTACTTAAATATACAGCAAAAGTAGTTCCATCTCCAACCTCACTCTGCACCTCAATAGTGCCATCATGAGCATCTACTATGGACTTTACTATAGAAAGACCTAATCCATACCCTCCATGTTTGCGTGATCTATGAGTTTCACTTCTAAAAAACCTATCGAATATTTCAGTTAGATGTTCTTTAGGTATACCTGTTCCGTTATCTGTTACCTTTAATACTGCAAACTTATCAACAATACTTGTACTGATAGCTACTATACCTTCTTTTTCATCAGTATGCCGTATAGAATTCTGAACCAAATTATAAATAACCTGTTTTATTTGGTTGCGATTTGCCTTAATAATAATTTTATCATCTAGATGTAATTCTATTTTTCTCTCTCCTGCTAAAATCTGCAATTGAGGATATACCTCTTCAATAATATCCTTTAAATTCTCAACTTGTACTTCTATGGGCAACTTCTGATCTAGTCTGGTTAATAATAACAAGTCATTAACTAATTTAGCAAGACGTTCACTCTCCATAAGAATGCTGTTCAATGCTAAATCTAATTGCTTCTCATTTTTCGCCGCCCCCCTCAATAAGACCTCTACAAAGCCATGTATTGAAGTTAGCGGTGTTCTTAGCTCATGTGAGGCATCTGAAATAAATTGTCGCATTTTTTCTTTTATATATTGCTCCTGCTCGAAAGAATCCTCTATTCGACCAAGCATTTTATTAAAAGCATTAGATAGTTTGTCTATTTCTAATTGACCAGTTTCTACATTCAGCCGTGTATTTAACTGTTCTACATTTATCTTTTCAACGGTATCTGTAACATTATGCAGCGGCTTAAGAGTATACTTAAACACTGTAGCTCCAAGTATTCCTCCTATTATTAGCACTAAAATCGAAGCCCCAATAAATATGTAAAGCTGTTGCAAAAGCATACTATTTACTGGCTCTGCAGAAGTAGTAAGCTGAATTAAACCTGAAGGCGAATGTATATCTCCTATTTTACGAAAGATAACTACCTGCAAACTGTTGTTTTCGTCTCTAACTATTGTATATCCTTCTAAATTCCCATCTCGATGAAGTAGTTGCTTATATTCCTCCTGTGATAATTTAGGAATTGGTATAGCCGGCATCGGCTTACCTGGTCCCTGATTATTAATGGATAGTAAATTGGTATGATTATCTTCACTATCACGTTTCAATTCGTTTCCTGATTTGCTAGCACCTGCTGCGCGATTCCCATTCTTGTCTATTACTGCTGCGCTGATATTTATATCCACCATATCTTCTACAAAAGAATTTGCTTTAGCCTTAAGCTCTTCTTCTGTTTGTATTTGATCTACCATAGGTCCTTCTACATTATGAAATCTTGTTTCTAAAACCTGTTCTCTACTCTTATATAAATTTTGTTTCATGCTCATATACTGATAGGCTTCCATTATCAACAGTAAAAGCATTAATATTAAAAAGAATCTCGATAAAAGCTTCCATTGCAAGCTCTTAGTCCTTTGCAATCCTCCCCATTTTCTCATTGTACTATCACCTTATAGCCTACGCCTCGCACAGTACGAATAATATTATGCTCCTTATCTCCTATCTTATCTCGCAAATATCTTATATATACCTCAACAATATTGGCTTCCCCATTAAAGTCAAATCCCCATACTTTTTCAAGAATTGTGGTTTTACTAAGCACCAACCCAACATTAGCGAGCAGGTATTTTAGCAGATTATATTCCGTAGGAGTTAAATCTAGCAGCTTTCCTAGATAATAAATTTCATGTGCTCCATCATCTATATTAAATCCACCAGTTGAATTATCAGTAGTAAGCTCAGGAAAATTATTGCGCAGTCTTGCATTAATTCTAGCTATAAGTTCCTTAAAACTAAAAGGCTTAACCATATAATCATCTGCGCCTAAATCTAATCCCTTAACCCGATCATCTACTTCATCTCTAGCTGTAAGCATAATAATAGATGTCTTTATAGCCTTTTTTATTTCTGAACACACCTCAAAGCCACTGATTCCAGGCAGCATAATATCTAATATTACGATGTGTGGATTTACTGCCTTTGCTGCGTTAACTGCCTCATTTCCATCAAAGGCAGTATATACGGTGAAGCCTTCACCTTCTAATCCCATTTTAATAAACTCAACTATACTTTCTTCATCATCAACTACAAGAATATTAACTTGTTCATTATTTACTAAAGGCATAAGTTCCTCCTCCTTATTCCTCAAAACAAATTTCCCTAAAGGTATTTCCTTCTAAGTTCTTTATAAAGAATACGTTGTTCTCTAAGACTCCAAAAGAATTAGAGCTATCCTCCTTTGGAAAGGTAATAGAACCAGGATTAATTACGAATATGTTCCCTACCTTTTTAGCTATAGGGACATGAGTATGCCCATGAATAAGCACATCGCCACTACTTAGTGCTGGCAAATTATTCTCATTATATATATGGCCATGAGTTAAAAATAATCTTTTATTATTATATAATATTATTGAATAGTCAGCCATCATAGGATAATCTAATACCATTTCATCCACTTCACTATCGCAATTTCCTCTTACAGCAATAATCTTATCCTTATGGCTATTAAGTAATTCAGAAACTTCTTTGGGATTATAATCTCTTGGCAGTGGATTTCTGGCACCATGATACAGTTCATCTCCTAAAATAACTATATAATCAGCCTCTTCTTTCTTATAATTCTCTAAGGCTTTTTTCAAATAATATACTGAACCATGTATATCAGCTATGAAAAATAACTTCATCCTATCCCTTCTTTCATTAGCATTCGATGAATTTAAACTGTGTAACATCGAATAACCCTTGGTCTGTTATTCTAATCTCAGGTATTACTGGCAGAGCAAGAAATGATAGTGTTATAAACGGATCTACTTTTTTATTTATTCCCAGCTTAAAGGCTTCTTCAAGCATAGGTTTTAATTTTTGCTCCACATATTCTGCAGTATTATCACTCATAATACCCGCTACCGGCAGTTCTAGAGTCCCCATAACTTTACCATTGCTCACTACTGTATAGCCGCCATTTACTCTTTTTATCTCTTCAATAGCTGCAAGCATATCCTCATCATTATCACCTATAACAATAAGATTATGAGAATCGTGTGCTACGGTACTAGCTATTGCACCATTTTTTATATTAAAATTACTTACTATTCCAAGACCAATGTTTTTTGTTGCCTTATGTCTTTCAATAACAGCAATCTTTGAAAAATACTCATCCTGCACAAATACTCCATTTGTTGTCTTAACCTGAGCTGTTTCTTTCTTAGTAATAAGCTCATTAGAGGTCAATGCTATAACTGTAGCAGTATTTCCTTTTAGACTTATTTTTAAATCATCAGCTGTAATACTAGGAATTCTAACTGTGTTAAACACATTTCTATCCTCTATATTTAAATTGAAATCTGTGCACAGATTATTGTCTTCATATACCATATTACCACGAAACAATACACTATCCACTTGAAAATCTTCTAAATTACTTAATATTATCAAGTCAGCAGAGTATCCTGGAGCAATAGCACCAAGTCTTTTTAGCTTATAGCATTGGGCTGCATTTATAGTAGCCATACAAATCGCCTCAATAGGATCAACGCCGCAGGAAATAGCCTTCCTTACATTGTAACTAATATGTCCATCCTTTTTAATATCTTCTAGATGCTTATCATCCGTACAAAATACGCATCTGTTAAATCCCATGTTCTTATCAATTAATCCTTTTACAATGCTCTCTAAATTTTTAGCTGCTGATCCCTCTCTTATTTGAACGTACATACCTAGTCTAAGACGCTCTAATGCCTCATCTATGGTAGAACACTCGTGATCTGTCATTATACCTGCTGCACGATAGGCATTAAGCTGTTCTCCAGTTAAATTTGGTGAATGTCCGTCTATAATTTTATTATCAAATAAGTCAATCTTCTTAAGCATGGTTTCAGTTCCGTTAGTTACAGAAGGATAATCCATAACCTCTCCAAGACCAAGAATCCTATCATTTGATAGAAGCGGCTCTATCAGCTCAGCAGTTAAGTCAGCACCGTTATTTTCAAAAGGAGTGCTTGGAACACAGGATGGCACCATAAAATAAACATTTAGCGGCAGCGCCTTTGATTGATTCAACATAAATTGAATGCCATTAATTCCACATACATTTGCAATTTCATGTGGATCTGCAATTATTGTGGTGGTCCCATATGGTATTACTGCCTTTGCAAATTCTGAAGGTGTAACCATAGTTGACTCTATATGCACATGGCTATCAATTAATCCCGGACAAACATATTTACCTGCAGCATCAATCTCTCTTACCCCTCTGTAATCACCTATACCCACTATTTGATCCTTACAAATTGCAATGTCTCCCTTAATAATTTCTTTGGTAAACACATTAATTATATTTGCATTTTTAATAACTAAATCAGCACTTTCTCTCTTCATTGCTACATTTATTCTTTTCTGTTTCATTTCTACACTCATAATAATCCTCCTTTTTATTCTAACTTGCCCCACAGTTTTAAATACTATAATAACAAATATATATGTGTTATATCAACAATGTAATTCTCAATAGCTAAATAAAGAGCTAGCACTCTAAACTTTATGATAAATGTTTAGAGTGCTAGCCTTTTTAGTATATTTGTTCATAATCCTTTATAAGTACTTCTTGATCCTCTTCCCAGCCAAAAATAAGAAAATATAAGCAATACTATTGATACAGCCAAGTATACCAGCTTCTCCGTAATATTGAATCTCATGTCTGTCCAATCCCAATAAAATCTGTGAGCCAAGATTCCGTACTTTCGTGTTACTTGTCCTCTCCATAGATATTCTTCAATAAAGTATAAGGAGATTACCACTATTGTAGTTTTAGGAATATCCTTTATCAAAACAATAAAAAATAAGGTTATACTAGTAACAAAGATAGTAGTAATAATGGAACTCCCTATTAAGATTTCCAAATGATATTGTATAGTATCTTTCCTTGCAACTTTACCATAACAATAAATTATGTTTATTAATGTTATTGCATAGCAAATGACATATTGGCATATTATCGTCATGATTTTTTTTACCATATAGTCATTACTTTTGCTTTTACTTGCAGAGAGACTGATATGGCCCATACTATTTTTAAAATCCATACCTACAGTAAATATAAGAAAAACCACATACACTAACAATAAATAAAAGTCACAAATTGAGAACAAATTATTTAGTGATGAATTATGCCCAAAATTCATATTATCGGTACCTACTGCTAAAAGTAAAATTCCATTAAAAATAGCTGTTAAAACAAATAAAGCATTAAAAAAATTAAAATTATAAATGTTGTTAATATGTTTCTTATAATAATTAAGCATTTTTTACTTCCTCATCATATAGTGCACAATGAATTATGTAGGCATCTTGTAATGATATGTCTACAGCAGCGGCGTTATCCCTTAGCTTTTCCTTTGATATATACTTTACTCTTATCTTATCGTTACTAGGTATTGAATTAATAATTTTAACTTGGTTTTTCAATTTTATAACCTCATCTACATCTACTATCTCATCCCATAGGTATCCTTTAACTTCTTTAATAAAGTCATCCTTAGTTCCTTTAAAAATTAAGCTTCCTTTATTTAGAACCAATAAATAATTACAGTAATTTTCTATATCCTCCACAATATGTGTGGTAACAAAAACTATTCTCCCTTTAGATATTACAGGGAATAAATCTCTTATTATATTCCTCTGTTCTGGATCTAATCCCACTGTAGGTTCATCCATTACAATAAGCTTTGGATCACCTATTATGGCCTGAGCAAACCCTAGCTTTTGCTTCATCCCACCTGAATACTCTTTGATTTTTCTATCTATATAATCCTGCATATCAAAGTCTCTAATTATGTCCTCTAAATGTGCATTCTTTTCTTCCTTATTAAAATTTATTTTAATAGAGGCTAAAACATCTAACAATTGTCTTCCTGTTAAAGATTCATGAACGTTAAAATCCTGTGGCAGATAACCTAACTGCCCTCTAATTTTATCTATCCTTTCCTTATAGCTCGTACCATCAATACTTATATCTCCATCCTTAACTTTTAGCAGGGTGGTTATTAACTTCATAAGGGTACTTTTGCCAGCACCATTTGCACCTAAAACCCCGATTAGTCCATCAGTAACCTCAAAGTTAATATTATTTAGTGCTTTAGTTTTTCTGTATTTATAAGATAAATCTTTTACAACTATTTTACTCATCTTTCTACCTCCTATACTGTAAAACTGACTGTGAATCGAATTGGCCAAACAAAACTTGATCATCATACAAATTATATAGAAGATATTCTTTATCTCTCTGAGGTGTTACAATAAGTCTTTTCAAATTATTTATGTTGTAATCTTTTTTAATAGTATTTTCAAAATCTTCACATTGAATATCTGTTGCTATTTGTTCGGTGTTACCTATAAACTCCATTCCTTTATACAAATGTTTTGAAATCAGGTTACTTTTCATAAAAAATATTTCTTTTCCTTCGCCTTCAAAGATATTATTTTTTTCACTAAGGTTTGAATATATATCTCCATTATTACTTTCTACTTTAATTTCATACTTTTTAGCGTTTCCCATGAACTCCGGTTTTGGATACCAAGGAAAATAGTCCGCCAAAAATAAAGAATGACTATTTACAAAATATCTTCTCATTCCCTGTTTATCTACAGTATTAATTATCCCTGTATATTTTACAGAAACCTTTATTTTTTCTCCTTCTTTATACTTTTCTGCTAATAATACAGTTAACTCATCATCTTTGTTTGAAAACTTAACTTCCTTTCCATTTACTTTTATATTTAATGGTTTCAAGGTATGGTATAAACTTAAGTCTAATTTATTTAGTCCACTCTTATTAATTACAATATCCATACTGCAATCATTGGAAACCATATCTTCTAGCTTTAGCTTCATACTATAAGCTTCAATTGTAAATCCATCATTTAACGCAGATTGTTTCTCATAGTTTTCATTAATATTATCATTCCTAATCCAATACCCCTCAGGATTATACTTTGAACCTATAAAAAAGGAGGATAAAATAGCAAATGCAAAAAAGCATAATGTTATTTTGTTCTTAAGCCTTAGAGCTTGCAGTTCTTTAATGTTATACACTAAATAAAGTATCAGAAGTAGTATTAAACTCCAGAAAACAAAATGATAAATTGTTAGTTTATCCAAAGAGAATAATTCAAAAGTGCTTGGTAATGGTTCTACCTTCATAATCGGCGTTAACATCCCAGGCTCTTTGTAGAAATTGTTTGCAAATAGAAAAAATAAAATAATTACTAGATAAGAAAAAATTCTAAATCTGAATTTTGATATTGTTTCACCGATTAAAGCCCTATAGAGCTAAAGCAAAAAAGCCCAATAACTATATTTAATATACACATTAAAATTAAATATAGTGAGTATTTAAAGGGAGCGTCTGCAATAATTGCTACTACAATTAATACTACAGCATACGCAATTACTATAATTAAATTAATAATAGCACCGGTAAAAAACTTTCCTAAAAATCTTTCTCTTTTAGAGATATTAAGTGCCTCAAATATTTCTTGATTACCACTGCCTATTATTTCATTTATTATCAAGATAGGAATATATATTAAATTTATTGGCAGCCATAAGGTTTTTAAAAAAGTAACAAGATTCAAGCGAAACTCATCGTATATCCTTGAACTCCATAATTGCTGTTGCAATCCAAATAGGAATAACAGCAGCATAATAACTAAGATAAAATTTTTGTGTAAATTTATAAGTTCATATTTCATTAATGCCTTAATCTTTTTCATATACTTCCCCTACTTTCAGAATGAAATTAATTTCTTGTTAATTGTGGTAGACGCCTTTGGCATTTAATAAGCATTAACACCGCAGACACCCATATCACTTCCCAAAATTTCATTAGCAGCTAAGCTTACTTCATTCCCACCATTATCTCAATAATCGTATGCATATATGTAATAATATACATTATAATGGATTCTAAAGGTGTTTGTAATGGTTTTTGGAACGTATTACATTTTATCTCATGATATTATATTTTATATCATATATATTGCAAATGTCATGGACAAATAAAAAATTATATCCTAAGTGTCTCTAAAACTTATAAATAATTTTATCAAGTAAACTATCCATATACACTAAAGGCTGATGCTCTTTAAAAAACATCAGCCTTTTATCATACTATTTTAAATTGTCGCAATATATATGCATAGCTTCTCTTAAAAATTTAGCTAGTCCTGGTTTATATTTATCAATGTTAGCTGTAAAGCGCTCATCATTTACATATAAGTCTCCAAGCCCTCTGAAGATTTCTGGAGTACAATTATAAAAGCTGTCTGTAATATGCTGTCTTAACTCAGCTACTGCCTCTTGGACTTCCTTGTCAGCTGGGCCCTTATCCATATTAGCTATAACTTTCTTGTAAATCTCTTCACTCCTGCTCATGATTCTAGCCCAGTCTTCTTTTTTATATTGTGAAGTCTTCTTTTGACTTTCCTTATAGGCATAAGTGTTGCCATATTTCTGCCTGGTTTCTTCTGCATATTTTTCCTTGTGTTTTTCTATCTCACTCATATCAAAGCCATCAAACATTTCCTTCTTACCCATCTCTATTCCTCCCTCAATGGAATCTATAGTACTATCTACAGATTTTATTATTTTTTCTAATCTCTTTTTCTTTTCTATCAGCAGTTCCCTATGGGCTTTTAATGCATGCTTTCTATCAAAGCCTGGACTGTCCAGTACCTCTTTTATTTCCTGTAAGTTAAAATCAAGCTCTTTAAAGAACAAAATTTGCTGTAACCGTTCTAGGTCTTTATCTGTATAAAGTCTATATCCGGCCGGGCTTATAGACTCCGGTTTTAAAAGACCTATTTGATCATAGTGATGAAGTGTGCGCACACTTATGCCAACTATATCTGCTACTTCTTTTACTTTGTAGCTCATAAAATCATCTCCTTGTTCCTCATTGCTTGATTGTCAGGCTTCATTTCTTGCCTTACAAATTAATAATAATCTATAACGTAACGTTAGAGTCAATAACTTATTTCAAAATTTCTATACATACTATAACCCCATTTTTACTTGTATACCAACTATGGTAACACATAACCATATTAACCCTACGCTATTTAATTTAAGCCAATTCACTAATCCTTATTTAGTGAATAAGAAGTTTGTCGAATATTTAAGTAAATATTTAAAATTATTTTAGGAAAGGTGATTATACCATGGAAAACTTATCTATGATGGAACATATTAAAAAGATAAATATGATAGCATTATCAATATTATGGTTTATATGTATCTCAGCAACAGCATTATTCCTTTCCCCTATACAGGTTAAGGGCATGAGCGCCATATCTTGTATTTTTATGTTTGTGAGTGCATTAATTCCTACAATATTATACTTGTTAAAATACCAGGTTATCAGTGGATATTTTACCTGTATATTTCCGTTAATAATAAGCTCCCAATCGTTTCTAACAAATTCAGCTCATACTACCGCTACGTATCTTTTCCTTCTTATGGGCGGCTGCATTGCTGCACTTTATTTAAAGAAACAATATTTGCTTGTTTATGGAATAGTATTAAACATACTTTTATTGTTTTCCCAATTTGCTAGCCACAACGAAGTTATAGGTGACTTTATATCTAATATGACACTTATTGATTTAGGCATTATAATACTATATACATCAACAAACTTTGGAAGTAAATTAACTAATACCGTTATGGAAAAAGAAGAGAGTACTCAGGGTTTACTTAAACACTTAGAGTTTACAATGGAGGAAATCAGCAAAAATACTACAGTTTTAAATACTGATATTGCTATTTCTACAGAGAACTTATCTGAAATAAAAGAATCAGGTAATACTATTTCTCACACTGTAGAAGAAGTTGCAAATGGGGCTAATCAAGGAGCAGAGATTGCTAGTACTATTAGTGAAATGATGCATCAAGTTAATATAAGTGTTTCTAAAACACAGGATATCTCTGATTCCATGGCAGAAATATCGAGAGAAACAATAACTGTTGTTTCTAATGGCTCAAAAAAGATAAATGATATGGATAGCCAAATGGCTATTATAAATGATACTGTATCCAATTCTATGACCACAGTAATTGAACTACAGAAAAATGTTACTGAAGTAAACAATCTTCTATCTAGTATTACTAATATATCAAAGCAAACCAATTTGTTGGCTCTTAATGCGTCTATAGAGGCGGCTAGAGCAGGTGAGTCTGGCAAAGGTTTTGCTGTTGTCGCTGAAGAAGTCCGTAAATTAGCAGAAGCAAGTTCAAGTATAGTGGATACAATAGCCAATGTTACTGAAAAAATAAATAATCAAAGCAAAGAAGTATGCTCCGCTGTTGAAAAAGGTTCTACCGCAGTGATTGTAGGTACTAGCATTGTAAAAGATGTTACTGAAGGGTTTAATCACATTGAAATATCTTACAAAAAAATCGATGAATTTATAAATGAGGAGCATCAAATGGTTACAGAACTAGCTACTGTACTTAGTAATATGAAAAATGAAATAGCGAGAATTTCAGCTATTTCTGAAGAACACACAACTGCCACTGAAGAAATGCTTTCCATCATAGAAAATCAAAATGAGAAAATAGAACAAATTTTCAATTCCATGAAAGAAATCCAAAACTCCTGTGAGGCGCTGCAATACTTAGCATAATATAAAAATAGCGGTTTATCCGTAGAGGATAAGCCGCTATTTTTCTCTTTGTTAAATTTTCTATTATAAGCTTTCAATAATCTCATTCCCATATATCCTTTTAGCTACATAGTAATACAAGATTTGAAACAATAAATATATGCCACTCATAATAAAATCACACTCAAGCACGTCTAAGATTGCATTTGAGTCCTTACTAAAGGCACTATAATATACCAATGCTATTGCTATTCCTATAACAGGTGCCATAAAAAATATAATCCTTAACTCTTTGGAAATACTTTTTCTTATTTCCTCTTCACTCATACCAAGCTTGTACAACCTTTTATAATTCTTCTTATCATTCTCTATTTCAGAGAAAAGCCTTAAAAACAATATGACGCAAGCAGCTATAAAAAAGAATATTCCAATAAAACTTACAAGGTAAAAAACTAATGAGCTGCCTTGTTTATTATAGTTATATACCTCCACCTTTGATGCCACCTGAAAATCAGGTTGCTCTTCACCTGGGTGAGTTATAGCCGATGCTTTCTTATTATGTGACTTTACTAAATCATTTAATTTATTTACAATTGTTTTTGTTTGCTTCCAATCCTTAAAATCTATGAGCTGTATTGTTCCTACTGTTTCTATATTAATGCTACCTTTTAATTCCTTGTAATCATCGCTATTAAGTATGTAAAATTCATTACTGCCAAAATAATGAAGACTATTAAACATTACTTGAAAGACATTATCCCGATAGCTGTATTTAAAATACTTATTCCCTAATGTAAAAGTCAAATCATTTTCCCCATACTTCTTCTTATCATTGCTGGTAAGGGAATCATCCTGAACAAGACGGATATACCTTCCTTTGGGTACATAAATATTTTTATTAGCTGCTTCCCTAAGCTCATTATCACTGATAACTACCACTTGGCTGTCATGCTGAGATTTGCCTGATAACTGGGTAAATTCCATGCTTTTATGATTAATTATAGGATTTTCACTGGAGTTAACCATAGAATTAAGGTTATCTAAAGAAGTGTTATTATTTTGTGTTTGAACAAAGGCCACATCATAGGGATTATACTTAGAAGCTATTCTATCCGCTGATAAAAATGAATTTAGACAGACACTGCTATAAAATATGCTTACCATTACCATCATAGTAATAGCAAATACTATCCTTTTGGTTTGCTTAAACTTATGATTTAAACTAGTTATTAACAGCAAGTTATTAAAATAAACACCAGGTCTCTTTTTAGCTATATTTATTAGTGAGCTTCCTAACTGAGAAATTGTAACATATAACCCTACTACGCAGCCTATGGTACAAAATAATAATATCCTGCTGTTTTTGTCAATATCATTATCAGATAAAAACCTCTTATATAGAAATACCAGCGATGCTGCTAACAGCGCTATTCCTATTAATGCAAGAAATGGACTGCTTATTTTATTTGTTTCTGACACTCTATCCTCTTTTAATAATTTAGATAACTCAAGCCTAGATACGATAAGCATGGTTACTATTATTGCCAGAGTAAAAATTACAGAAAAAATGCCTATTGAAAAAGCAAAGTTTTTTAAACCAATACTAAAAGGAATCCCCTTAAGGCTCATAGCTCTCGTTATACCTAGAAAAAATATTCGTGAAAATATTGCACCGGATAGAACTCCAAGTATAATAGATGCCAACGCAACTAACCCATTCTCCAGAAGGATTATTTTTCTTATATCTTCAATAGACATTCCTAAGTTGATAAATAACCCAAATTCCTTTTTTCTAGCTTTTATAAAAGCAGCGTGAGAATAGCTTATAAAAAATAATGAAAAGACTACTAAAGCTACATTCGGAATCACTACACCTGCTATTACACCCTTTTCTACCTGAGGAGAATTATTAAGTTTATCATTGAAGGCGAGGGTGGAGTACATAAAAAACATCATAATTGAAAAGCTGTTACAAAGGAAATAAGCCATATACCTTCTCATGTTTCCTTTGAAGTTTTTTAGTGCAACGTCATTAAAGGTCACCTTTGTCACCCCCTAGAACAGCAACACAATTCATAACTTGATCCATGAATCCTTTCCTATCTCCCTTTTTTACAATTTCAGAATCTATTTTTCCATCTTTAATGAATATAACCCTATTACAGTAGCTTGCTGCAAATACATCATGAGTTACAACTAGTATAGTGCGACTATCTTCCTTATTCATGTTTTCAAAACATTCCATTATGGCCTTTGAAGCCTTAGAGTCCAAATTACCTGTAGGCTCATCTGCCAAGATAATACTTGGATTATTCACAATGGCTCTGCTCACAGCCACTCTTTGCTGCTGCCCTCCAGAAATATTGTATGGATATTTATTTGCTATGTCGTAAATTCCGAACTTGGTCATGACATTCTTCGCTTTCTCTTCCATATATTCAGTTGGCTTCTTATCTAACACCATAGGAAGCATAACATTTTCCTTTAAAGTTAGACTATCCATCAAATTAAACTCCTGGAACACAAAACCAAGCTGCTGTCGTCTGAAAACTGCCATCTCTGATTTATTCATTTTGCTAATATTTTTCTCTGCTATATAAACATGTCCTATAGTAGGTTTATCAATGCCGCTCAATATATTAAGCAGAGTGGTTTTTCCACTGCCCGAGGGACCCATTATACCGACAAATTCACCCTTTTGTATGGTAAAACTTATCCCATCTAAGGCTCTAGTGGAACATTGTCCACCCACTCCACCATAGACCTTCACAATATTATCTGCCTCTAAAACAATCATTCTAACTCCCCCCTTTCTATTTCCATATTAAGTTATCACAGCTTATTGAACCATTATCTAAGCTTAAAATAACCTTACAGTTTTGAAAGGTATCTAATAATTACTTCCGTGCCTTTGTTTACCTCTGATTTAATCTCAATTTTATGTCCTAATTTCTCCCCAACCTTTTTACAGATGTATAATCCAATACCTGTTGAACCTCTAAAATTTCTCCCATTCTCTCCAGTAAAAAAAGGCTGAAATACTCTACTTAAATCATAGTGTGCTATACCTATCCCCTCATCCTTTATAGATAAATAAGTGTATTCCTCATCCTTAGTAATTGTAAAAAATATTCTTTTGCTCTGGTCAATAGCTGCGGAGTACTTAATTGCATTAGAAATAACTTGTTCCAAGATTACCCTATTCCATTTACTATCTGAAATAACATAAGCACTGGCTTCTTCTGTATTAATTACTGGAAAAACCTTATTATATATAAACTGATTTTTCTTTTCATTAATTACCTCTTTTATGGTCTCAATTAAATCAATTTGCCTTGCTTCATAATCCTTCTCAAAGCTTTCTAGTCTTATAACATTAAGTACTTGTTCAACATTAAACAGCAGAGTGTTATTTTCAGTATCTATGTCCTTTAATACCCTTTGAGGTATGTATTCTTGTGAGTCATACTTCTGAATAATTAAATCAATAACTGAAATGGGCGTTTTTAAATTATGTACCCATTGGGATAAGAAATGTGACTTTTCCTCGTAAGAACTTCGTATTCTATTTATCTCTGTTTTACAATTTACATTTATAGTACTTAGAATTTTATTAATCAGCCTTTGTTCACAGGTAATGGGCTTTAGATTATAATCATTATCCTCTGCTGCTTGAATTAAATTATAGTTAAATTTATAATACCGAAAGCCCTCAATAAACAATAGCAGACACAGCATAAACAGAGATACAACTGTGGGATAAAACATGTCCATTTTTTGTGGGTTAATTAGATTGAAGAAGGCTATCAGCAGCACGGAGTTTAGGGCAAATATAGCTATTACAAAGATTCTATCCTTTATAAAATTTTTAATGAGCATTACCTTTATCCCCCTCAACCTCAATTACTGCATAATTAAATATGTATCCAACTCCTCTTTTGGTTTTTATGATATCCCTTAATCCAAGCTCCAAAAACTTATTTTTTATCCTAGTCACATTTACTGTAAGGGTATTATCATCAACAAAGGTGCTGTAATCCCAAAGCTCCTTAAAAAGCTCTTCTCTTGAAATAAACCTGTCCTTGTTTTCTATAAACTTTTTTACCAGCTTATATTCATTTTTACTTAGCTCCACACACTTCTCTCCATAGCTCATCTTAAAGCTGTTCTCATCAAGAATCAGTTTATTAACCTTAAGAATATCCTCCTTTGCAGAATACTCCCCATAGGCTCTCCTAAGTGCTGCTTTTATCTTCGCCAGGAGTATTTCAAATTTAAAGGGCTTAGTAATATAATCGTCTGCTCCTAATTCAATAGCCATAACCTGATCCATATCACCGCTTCTAGCTGAAGTAATTATTATAGGGATATTGGATTCTTTTCTAATGGCTCTGCATAGATAAAAACCATCAAAGTATGGCAAATTAATATCTAACAAAACTATATCTGGTTTCAACTCTTTAAACTGCTCCTCGATATTATGGAACTCCTTTATCTCAAATACATCATATCCAAACTTTTCAATATACTCCTTAGTAAGTTCTCTCAATTTTATATCATCCTCTATAAGCATTAACTTGTACATATTAACTCCCCCTATAACTGCCCCTTAAAAAACATACTATAGTTTATATTTTTTCAAAATCCATCCACAAAATTATACCATTATTTTTTCAATTAAATAACAAAAGCTAACCTCAGCTAGCTTTTTCTATTAAATATTATCTTCTATTCATCATCTGAAATCTCTTATCTAATTCTTCTCTTGATGCCATTCTCATACCTTCAGCAGTACCATAGCCAATTTCAAATTTATCGTTTTTGATACCTTCTACCATAGCTGCTGCAAAATCAGCTGGTTTTATATCTGCAGTAAAATTTATCTTTTTACGTCCCTCACTATTTAGCTCTGTATCAACTATTGGCGGTATAAGTTCAAAGACCTTTATATTTGTATCTTGAAGTTGATGTCTAAGAGTTAAGCAAAAGGAATGAAGTGCTGCTTTTGTCGCACAGTAAATTGGTACTCTTGCTAGAGGAGCGAAACCTAACCCAGAAGAAACATTCATTAATCTACCTCCTCAAATACCCTCTTTATAGATATACAGCTACTATCTGCCGCATAATAGCGTTAGATAGTAGCTGTTAATTATCTTTTGAAAAACATTCTTTTAATAAATTCAAAGAAACTAACCTTTTTTACTTCCACTGGTTCATCTAGAGCAAGTTTCGCAAATTTCATTATCCCTTGGAAAGACTTAGTTACTGCCATAAATCTTGCCGAGTGACAAAATACTGCATCTGGTACACTAGTTACTGCTGCCAGCTCTTCATCTCTTTTACCTGCCCAGGACTTAGGGAGCTTTTTCTTATCCTCTCCTCGTACCCTGACAGTTTGCAATGCATAACCGTCTTTCCTTGGATAAACTATAAAAAGCACTTCATCCTCTTTGTCAATGTCCTGCAGTGCCTCTCCCCAAGGACAAAATTCATCAAGTACTAAAACTTGAGGAATTTCTCTGCTTTCATAGGCTTTTATTATATTATCTCTTGCTTTTATAACTGATAGTTTTCGATTAATTGTATTTACTAAAACTACCTCTGATAATTCAACAGCCTCATTAAACTTCTGATTCTCATCCTCTTCTAAATACCATGGAGTATTAAAACCTGAAATGATAGACGATATATGAGTTAATGGTATTCCATCCTCTCCTATTCTCACTCCATTATCTAGAGCATCTATGCCTTCCATTAAAACTCTATCAACATAGTTAAGTATTGATTCAATTCCTGAGTCATCCAAGGCTGGCTCTTTAAAACGCACCACATCTTTTCCAAACTCTCTCCAGATTAAACCGCAAGCTGCAAATGGTATTTCATCATCTCTATATACCTTTTCCAGGCCATGATGGTCAAATTCGCCTCCTCCTACGTCATATACTATATCCAATTCATTTAATACCTTTGAGTCTCTAGTTCTAGTCAACTCCACATCAAAGATTTGTTTTAGAATGGCAGTTGCCATCACTTCATCTGCGTGGAATCTGCCATCGTGGGTACCTATTCTTCTAAACTGTTTTTTAGTATCGATTGTATCACCTGCTTTCTAGCCTGTAATATATAAATATATATCCAAACTCTTGTCTACCGCATCTTTAATTATATATATAAAATCATCGAGTTTACCCCCAATACTAGCTTTCTCCAATGCTTTCATATACTCATCTCTATTTTCTGTTTTTACTACTGTTAACGGATATCCATTTCTCATAAGAATTAAATTCATTAATAGTCTTGCGGTTCTTCCATTTCCGTCAATAAAGGGATGAATATAAACATACCTAAAATGAAATTCAGCAGCCAACTCAATAGGATGTAATATATCTTGATTTTTATTATACCAATCTATAAGTTCCTGCATTCTTTCCTTTACTAAATAATGTTCCACAGGTTTATGCTGACTGCCGCTTATTAATACATTGCTTTGCCTATATTCTCCTGCATTTTTATTATCTATACTTTTTAATATTATATAATGTAAATCTTTTATTACTCTTTCTGATATATCTATATTCTTGCTTACAATATCATCAATATAATCTATTGCTTCCTTGTGGTTAATTACTTCTAGATGCTCTCTTAGACTTTTGCCCTTTCCAATAGTTAACCCGTCTTCTAAAATCACCTTCGTTTCGGTTATTGTGAGGGTATTTCCTTCTATTGCATTGGAGTTATAAGTGAGTTCTAAATCAAAATACTTTTTTAAATTTTCTACAGCACTTCTAGCTAATGGCCTTTTACTGTCTAGTAGCTTCTTTTTTTTATCAATATCTTTAAACATAATTTCCACTCCTATATATTTATATAAATTATGTCCTACTTTATAATAAATATTATCACATATATATTATAAAATAAAAGCATTTAGCATCTTATACCATCCTACTAAGTACCTAATAAAATATAAGTGCCGCAAAATTACTTTAAAAGTAGCTTTGCGGCACTAGTATTTCTATTAAATTATGCTTGTTCTTTGTTTATTACACTGTGATTATAACTGTATGCTGTAAAGAACCTATTTATTCTTCTTCAATTCAAGCAACTTAATATCACTATATTACTCTAATTTGAATATTTAGATAATCAAACCTTATGCTTTTCGAATAACACTTTCATTTCTTCTTGACTATTTTCTAGCCAAGCATAAAACTCTATATTGGAACTATCTACAACATTAGCTAGTTCATATAGGAATTCCGGCACCTTTTCCTGTAATATATCACCATAATAATCTCCAAGTCTGGTCTTGCCTATTCCTAAGTTACCACCAATATGCACTTCAAACACATTTGCAGTTGCATCGTTAACTCTTTTCACCTTACCACAGAATCCGATACTTCCTATTTCATGTACACCGCAGGAATTTGGACAGCCTGATATATGCAGCTTAGGCAGCACATCCTTGGTAAAATTCTTTTCTCTGAAGTATTCAATTACTTTGTTTAAAGTTTCTTGACTTTCTAAGACTCCTATTTGACAGGTTGGCACACCTATACATGCCGTAGATTGTTCTAGTCTAGTATTTCCACCCATGCCTTCAGTTATCTTTAATAGATTTTCTGCCTCTGTACCATTAAGATTTCTAATATAGAGTCCTTCTGACATAGACAGTCTTATTTCCACATCTTCAATATTTTCTATCTCATCTAAAAGAAGTTTGAAATCTTCTATTTTCAATTGTCCACCCATTGGATGTAAATATACACTGTATAGTCCTTTTTGCTTTTGAGCAAATAATCTTGGATGGCTTACCTTAGTTTCAACACCTGCTTTATTGCAGCTTTTTTGTTCAAGCTTTAGCTCTAACTCTCCATTTTTCTTTACTTCCACTAAATGCTTTTTATAGCATTTTATAAATTCTTCTTCACCCATTCTATCTAGTATATATCTTATACGAGCTTTCCCTTTATTATTGTAGTCACCTTCAGCTATAAATAAATTTGTTATTGCCTCAATATGATATAGTACATCCTCTGGATTAACTAGTTCTCCTAATTCCACGGCCAATTTGGGATTTCTCCCGAGGCCTCCGCCTATGTATACCTTAAAATACTCTTTTCCATCTTCTTTTACTGCCAAAAATCCTTGGTCAGCAATTGTAGCATGGGAACCATCCTCACTGCTGCTTGAAAATGATACCTTCAATTTTCTTGGCAGTTTATAGGTATATATTTTTTTCAAAAAGTGATTCCCAACTGCTAAAGCATAAGGTGTTACATCAAAAGCTTCCTCTGGATCTACTCCTGATAATGGAGATATTGCCACATTTCTCGGGAAATTTCCTCCTGCACCTCTTGTATATATATCCTTTTCTAATGCATCTCTCATCACTTCGCAAATTTCATCTATATTTAATCCATGTAATTGAATAGCTTGACGAGTTGTAAGATGTATGCCGCCCAAATTATATTTTTTTGCAAAGTCATAAACTGTTTTAAACTCTTCTATGGAGGTTATCCCTGATGGGATTCTAAGTCTTACCATAAACTCTTTACCGCTGCGATGAGCATATACACCCATTCCTCCTGAAGCATGCTTAAAGTCCATTTTACTTACTTCGCCATTTATAAATTTATGACCATATTCATTAAATCCATCAATTTCATTTAACAGAATCTCTTTTAAATTTTGCATAATATCACTCCCATAATAATTACTATGTACCTCTTCTTGCAACCTTACTCTAATGATAGTATACTGATTTTTAACCAATAAGTATAATAGATATTTTTTATTATACCTATTAATATTATTAATGAGTAAGGTGATAATTTTGATAGATGAACTAAAGACCTTTATAGCTGTAGTAGATGAAAAAAGCTTTACCAAAGCTGCAAGCTCTATTAATATGTCTCAGCCCAGTGTAAGCCTACATATAGCTCGACTTGAAAAGTACTTTAATACCACTCTTATAGAGAGATCTAATAAGCAAAGAAATATATTTATAACACAAACAGGAGAAATGCTTTATAAGAGAGCAAAACAATTAGTAACTATTCTAGAAGAAACTAAAGAAGAATTAAGCAATTATCACAACAGTCCTTCTGGCACCCTAAAGCTTGGTTCTAGTATGACTATTGGAGAATTTTTGCTGCCCTCTATATTAGGCGACTTTGTTAAAGAGTTTCCTAACATAAAGCTTGAGGTTACCATACATAATACAAAGGACATATATACTAAATTTAAAAATTACGACATTGACATTGCTTTAATAGAGGGGACTGTTCCGGTTCATAATTATAGACACGGTAACTTCTACAAGGATACCATGGTGCTGGTAGTGCCAAATTCCTATCCCTATGAAGATAATGAAGAAATCACATTAAAGGAACACTTGTCAGATCAAACCTGGATAAATAGGGAGGAAGGTTCCGGCACTGGAGAGAACCTAAAGATATTCTTAGATCATGAAGGAATTTCACCAAAAAACTTAATAATCCTAGGCAGTAATTACGCAATTAAAGAAGCTGTTAAAAACAACTTAGGAATAACCTTTATCTCATCTCTAGTGGTAAATGAAGCTGTTAAAAAAAATGAATTAAAAATAATTCCTACAAAGACTCAATACAATAGATATTTTTCCTATTTAGTACATAAAGAAAATAGCGTTTCTAAGCTAGCTTCACTGTTCCTTGATAGATTATTGAAAAAAGGTATGCTATAAACCATTAGCATACCTCTTAAATTATTTAATATTATCTTCATCTAATCTTAATACTGCCATAAAATAAAGGCAATACTATTAATATATTAATAAACAGAGTTCTTAGCTTCGGGTAGGGTTTTAGACCCCATCTGAAGGTTAGAAATCGTTATCCATGGACGTACCAGCCGTTATCCCCCGCTTAAATAAGCGGGAGTATTACGGCTGGTAGTCATCGGATAAATCTAGCTTAAGGGGTAATTTTATGGATAGAATGACAAAATTCCTATTTGTTATTTCTCTGGATGGACTATCTACCCTTGATTTTGAGTACATAAGTCAGCTGCCTAATTTTAAAACCCTGCTTAATTCGGCTTCTTATTCAAAAAAGGTTTATAGCGTATATCCTTCACTTACCTATCCTGCTCATGCCAGTATTGTTACTGGTAAATATCCTAAAAATCACGGAATTATAAATAATACTTTATTGCTGCCAAATATGAAATCTCCCGATTGGTATTGGTTTAGACATCAGATAAAATGCCAAACCTTTTATGACCTAGCTATAGATAATGGCATGAAGGTTGCTGCCTTACTATGGCCAGTAACAGCAAAATCAAGAATACAGTACAATATGCCTGAAATATTTGCAAATAGACATTGGCAAAATCAAACATTAGTATCCTTGCTTAATGGAAGCCCTATTTATCAATATAAATTAGATAAAGAATTTGGATATCTAAGAGATAGGTTAAAACAGCCTAATCTAGATAATTTCACACATCAATCACTACTTTATACAATAAAACACAAAAGACCGGATTTAACATTAGTTCATTATACTGACCTAGATACAATAAGACATCAGCACGGCTTTCACTCAAGAGAAGCAAAACAAGCACTTGAAAGACATGATAGCAGAATAGGAGATATTGTAGATGCCTTAAAAGCAAATGGTATATATGAGGATTCTACTATTGTTATTCTAGGTGATCACAGTAGTCTGGATGAAAATAAGATAATTAACCTTAATGTACTTTTAAAAGAGAATGGATATATAAGAACTAATAGGAATGGTTTCATAAAAAGCTATAAAGCAATAGTAAAAAATTGTGACGGTTCCGCTTACTTGTATGTTAAAAACAATGATCCTGAACTAATAACCCAAATATACAATTTAATTAATGATTTTAATAGACAGCATAATTGTATTGAGTCTATATTTTCTCAGTCCTCCGCCATAGAACTAGGCGCAGACCCTGAATGCGCTCTTATGCTAGAGGCTAGTACGGGATTTTATTTTCAAGATAAGGTAGAAGGAAAAATAATTGAAGAAATACCTAACGAGCTGGACGCTAACTTATTTCACTATACCAAATCAACTCACGGATATTCACCATTTAAGATTGACTACACAACTGTATTTATCGCAGCTGGGAGAGGTATAAAAACAGGTGTGATTATTGATGAAATGAATCTAGTAGATGAAGGTCCAACTATGGCTAAATTGCTAGGAGTTCAATTAACCGATACAGATGGACGGATTTTACATGAATTATTGGTAGATTAATTATTTAAAAGGAGAGATTTGAATGGGTAAGTACAATAAGGCAGAAAGAAGCTGGATACTATATGATTGCACTATTTCTACCTATAGTATGATAATTATTACCACTATACTGCCTATATATTTTAGAATGGTTCTTGAAAATTCGGGTGGTTCTCCATCCATGTCCACTGCTTATTGGGGATATTCCAATTCTATAGGCAGATTGCTTATTGCTATAGCTGCTCCTATTCTAGGAACTATAGCAGACTATAAAGGTTATAAGATGAAATTCTTTCAGGTATTCTGTGTTATTGGAATAATATTTACAGCTTTACTTGGCATAGTACCTGAGTATTCCTGGATTCTATTGATAGTGTTCTTCATAATAAGTACCATAGGTAATTCCGGAAGCAATATATTCTATGACGCCTTTTTAATCGATGTAACCTCTAAAGACAAAATGGACATGTTATCCTCTATAGGCTATGCTGCTGGATACCTGGGAAATGTGGTGGCCTTCGCAATTTGTATGACTATAGTTATACTTGCTCAGCTGCACATTATTCCAATTTCCATAGCTACTGCTTGCAAATTATGTTTTGTAATAACTGCTGTATGGTGTGCTATATTCGCTATACCAATAGTGAGAAATGTAAAACAAGTATATGGTATAGAAAAAGAGCCTGCGGTTTTAGTTAACAGCTTTAAAAGACTAGCCTTAACCATAAAAAACATAGGTATGTATAAAAATATAGTTGTATTTCTCATAGCTTATTTCTTTTTCATTGATGGAGTAAATACTGTTATTACTATGGCTACTTCCTATGGTGCGGACTTAGGTATTAGCTCCTCAAGCATGCTTATTATACTGCTGCTTACTCAAATAGTAGCCTTTCCTTGTGCAATTATCTTTGGAAAATTATCTGAAATATTTAAAGGAAAAACAATGCTTTATGTAGGCATAATCATATACTCCTTTATTTGTATCTATGCAAACTTTATTCATTCAGCTTTAGGTTTTTGGGTTCTAGCTATGCTGGTAGGAACTTCTCAAGGTGGAATACAAGCCTTAAGCAGATCCTATTTTGGAAAACTGGTGCCTAAGAATAAAAATAATGAATTCTTTGGATTTTTTAATATCTTCGGGAGATTTGCCTCTATTATGGGACCATTAATAGTCGCTATTGTAACTCAAATAACCGGAAAATCTAGTAATGGTTTGTTTAGTATATTGATTCTATTTATTATAGGTGGATTTATACTTCTAAAGGTCCCTGAAGTAGAAAAAGAGTCTAATGAGTTGCTTTCAGCTGTAGACGTTGAATAATCTAAATAATAAGAGCAGGGCATGCATAGTCCTGCTCTCATTATTTATCCTTTCATAATCTCCTTCTTTCTTTTAATCAATTCTTTATATTGTAAATCCAGTTTTTTATACTCATAAGTATCTGGGGAATACTTGCAAATCTCACCTAAAACAAATGCCAGTTCATTCTCAACAACAAGTTTCTCCTCCCCAAAATTATTTTCCTTTATATTAACACTAGCCTTTTTATGAGCTTCCTTATTTAGAAATTCACTTAAAGTTAACTCCAACCTTTTTACTTTATAATCTTTAAAAACTAACAGCTTATCACAAACCCTATCCATCATATATCTATCGTGAGATACTAATAAGATAGTACCATTATACTCCTCCAACTGTTCTTCCAGCTTTTCTCTGCTATATAAGTCTAAATGATTAGTAGGCTCATCTAAAATAATTACATCTGGCTTTTCTAAAATTAGCAATGCTATTTTTCTCCTAGTTAATTCACCTAAGCTTAAACGTTCCAAGGGCTTTTTCAATGCTTCTTCACTAAACCCTAAGTTTGCTAATACTATTTGAATTCTCCCTCTTTCCTCAGCTGACTTAAACTGAAACAACTGAAAAATACTTTTACCCCTTTCGCTTTCTAATTCCTCCTGATTAAAATAGGCAACCTTGGCAGAATTACTAAGAAACATTTGCCCTTGAGATAGAGTATCCTCATTCATAATCAGTTTTAATAATGTAGACTTCCCACAGCCATTATCTCCAAATATACCTACCTTCTCGCCTCTTTGAACATAGAAGGAGCTTTCTTTAAATAAAAGCTTATCTCTAAAATATTTACTAATATTAATAGCCTCAATGAGTCTTCTTCCCTTTCTATCTGCATTATCTAACTGGAAATGCACTTTCCTTTCTTCTTTAGGTTTTTTAACTCCTTCTATTTCAATCTTATTTAGTCTGATAATTCTAGACTTAATTTGTTTATCCATCCTTTTGGCTTTAGCTCTGTTATACTCCTTACCACCAAATTTATTTCCTGTCTCTATTGCTTTTCTTCTCGAATCCCTGTGAGCTGAGGATGACCAATTTTTTAATCTATTAATCTCCTCGTCTATCTTCAAACGTTTCTTCTCTTGGTTAAGATATTCATTAAGCTGACTTTCATACCTTCTTTTCTTCTCTTTTCTATAAAATGAGTAATTCCCATTATAAGCATGAATACTTCCTTCTTCTATTTCTAAAATTCTATTTACACATTGATCTAAAAGGTATCTATCATGGGAAATAATTAAAGTGGTTCCCTTAAACTTTTTCAACTCATCTATTAGCCACTGAACTCCCTTGTAATCAAGATGATTTGTTGGTTCATCTAATATCATAAAATCAGGTCGCTGTACCCAAATATTTGCTAGGGCATATTTAATTTTCTCTCCGCCGCTTGCATTAATTAACCTTGTATCATCCCATTGACCAAGTTTTTGTATACCTAATTTACTAGATATTTCATTAATCTTATCAACACTATCAAAATTATCATTTTGCATAATTGAACCATTTAAAATCCTCATATTATAATCACCAGATTGGCTTAAATAGCATATTTTTATATTTTTCTTATACCAATTAATATCACCACCATCTAAATTCAACTGCCCAAACACTGCATTTGCCAATGTAGACTTTCCGGTACCGTTAAGCCCCACTAAACCTACAGTTTCTCCTTGGCTTATGTGAAAATTAACATCCTTCAAAACACTAAATTCTCCAAAATCCTTTTTTATCTTAGTACAGTTTAGGATTACAGCCATACTTACCACCTCACAAATCTTTATTATCCTTCAATCTCTCCATGCAAAAAAAGACTGCTAATGAACATCAATCCATTAACAGCCTGAAAAATATTTTCTTACAACTCAGTTTATCCGATGACTACCATCCGTAATACTCCCGCTTTTACAAGCGGGAGATAACGACTGCTGCGTCCCTGGATAACGATTTCTAACCTTCAGATGGGGTCTAAAACCCCACCTGAAGCTAAGAACTCTGTTTATACCCGTACCTAAAAAATGGTACAAAAAAACTGTGTTAGAAAACACAGTAAGTTGCTAATCTATATAGGCTTTTACTAATGTTCTTAACTTATTAATTATGTGTTTAAAATACACAGAAAAAGACGCAATTATCCCTTCATAGATGACAGAACTTTTAAACACAATATTCAATTAATATTATCTAGTTAAGAACAATATCTTCATTTCTATCTCCTTTTTTGCATGAAAGTATGTTTTCATACTATACCATATTCCTATTTCTGCCAATAGCATATATATTAAATAATTTTAGGATCAAACCCTAACTTAGAACATAAATAATCAATACCAAATATAAATATGCGTTTTTTATTGTAATCAACACCTTATCCCCTCTTCAATTATATTAATATTTTTAACTTATATATTTAATATTTAAACTTTTTTGCATGATTATTATTAAATATATTAATAATAATATTGATTTATTCAATTCACAGCATTATAATATAAATAAGAGAAGCAAAAGATAAAAAAATCTACATATCGTATAAGGAATACAAAGGGGGTAACTATGGCTTATAAAATTATAACTCAATGTCCTGTTTGCAGTTCAAAACTTACAGTAACAAAGCTAAAGTGTAGAAAATGCGATACAGTAATAGAAAATAATTTTGAGTTGTCTAAATTCTCTTATTTAAGTACAGAACAGCTTAATTTTATTGAGGTCTTTATCAAATGCAAGGGAAATATCAAAGATGTTGAAAGAGAATTAGGTATCTCCTACCCTACTGTACGCGGTAAACTGGAAGATGTTATCGCCGCACTTGGATATTCGGCTCCTGCAAAAGCTAAACAGGATGATAACTCAGAAATAATATCAAGGCTGGAAAAAGGTGAGATAAGCGCTGAAGAAGCACTTAACCTGTTAAAAAAATAATATTATTAAAATAATATATGGCCAGAATGGCCTATAAGGAGGTTTTTATTATGAACGAAGAAATTATGAAAGTATTAAAAATGGTGGAGGAAGGTAAAATTGATTCTCAAAAAGCTGGCGAACTAATTGCTGCTCTTACTGTATCTAAAAATGTAGTACCTGTAAAAATAGAATCAGATAAAATGTTAAAGATTAGAGTAAACTCCCAAAAGGGAGATAACGTAAACATAAATGTACCAGTGAAATTCATAAATACATTAGGAAATGCCATAAAGAGAATACCAAAAGTTGAAGGCGTTGAAGGTATAGAAGATATTGATATCCAAGCAATATTACAAGCCGTTGGAGAAGGATTAGATGGAAAGATAGTAGATATAAAAAGCGAGAACGGAGACACTGTTGAAATAGTAGTAGAATAACATCTTTAGGAGGGCTATTTTATGCGGATTTATATTAAACAAGGTGGTCACAGAGGATATCATATTCCAGTTCCATTATCTATTGCAAGTTCCTGCATCCGTTTAGCGGACTTTATTTTGACAAAGTCAAAAAATCATATACCCAAAGAACAACTAGAATATATTGATTGTATAGACTTTAAAATGCTGGCAGTGAGCCTTAAACATTTGAAAGGCTATAAAGGCCTTAAACTTGTGGATGTTAAATCTGCAGCTGGAGATGAAGTGCGAATTATTTTATAAAAAGCTAGCGAATACGCTAGCTTTTTACTCTATACTTAGTTAGTAGTTACATCTGCTGTCTTTTCTCCATGATTCTTCTTTCCGAATTGAACCTGGATATCTTTAACGTCTGCCATATTAGTTATAATTACCGGAGTAACTATACTCTTAGCCTTTTCTTTAATTATATCAGCATCAAAAGTTAATAGTAAGTCTCCTTTTTTAACCATATCTCCTTGGTTTACGTGGGCTGTAAAGCCTTCACCGTTTAGATTAACAGTATCTATACCAACATGAACCAAAATTTCTAGTCGGCTGTCAGTTTCAAGTGCGATAGCATGTTTAGTTGGGAATAACACTTTTATTTCTCCATCAGTAGGAGCATATACCTTGTTACCTTCAGGTATAATTGCAAATCCATCACCTAGCATTTTACCTGCAAAAACATCATCTGGCACTTGCTCTAATCCAACTACTTCACCGTCTATTGGGTTGAATAGTGTTGATGTACTTGTTGCAGCTTTTTTAGGTTCAGCTGCTACTGAAGCTGCTGCTTCATCATTGCTTGAACTTTCCACATAACCGCCATTAGCAATAATTGCTTTCATATCATCTTTAATTTTTTCTGCTTCTGTTCCGAAGATAGCTTGAACACTATCTCCAGCTATTAATACTCCAGCTGCTCCAAGAGCTTTTAAAGTAGCTTGGTCTACCTTTGAAGGGTCATTCAAAGTTAATCTTAGTCTTGTAATACAAGCATCTAAAACCTGAATATTGTCTTTTCCTCCAATTGCTTCTAACACTCTTGCTGCTCTTTCGCTTCCTTTAGCATTTATAGGTGCAATACCTGAAGCATCTTCATCTTCTCTACCAGGTGTCTTTATATCAAACTTAGTAATTGTGAAGTAGAATACAACAAAGTACAATGCAAAGAATGCTAAACCTACTGGCCAAATAAGCCATGGATGACCAGCAAACTTAAATCCTAATAAATAATCTATAAAGGATGCTGAGAATGTATAACCTAATCTTATGTGCAATAAGCTAGTTATAATACCAGCTGCAAACGCCGCCAGTACGTGGAAAACAAATAATATTGGTGCTACAAATATGAATGTGAACTCGATTGGTTCAGTGATACCTGTTAAAAATGCAACGAATGCTGCTGAAATCATCATACCACTTATTTTTGCTCTATTTTCTTTTTTAGCTGCTGCAATTATAGCAAGAGCAGCTCCTGGTAAACCAAACATTAATATAGGGAACTCAGATGCCATAAATACCCCGGCAGTTGGATCTCCATGGAAGTATCTTGGTGAGTCTCCAAAGTAAGTAACTCCACCTGAAACATATTGTCCAAATTGATATAAGAATGCTGGATAATACATGTGATGTAATCCAACAGGAATCAATAATCTCTTTCCAGCTGCATAGAAAGCTGGTCCGAACATTGATCCGCTTGCCCATTGTGAGAATACATTAATTCCATGTTGTATAGGACCCCAAATATTTACTCCAATAATCCCAAAAATCAAAGCGGTAATTGATGTGATAATAGGTACAAATCTCTTTCCGCCAAAGAATCCTAATACTTGTGGCAACTTGATATCATGGAATCTATTATATAAAATTCCGGCTATTAAACCTATACAAATACCTCCAAAAACCCCCATATTTATAGTGGTTTTTGATACTATATCATTATATGCTGCAGTTTTCATAAAAGCTGCTAATGTAGTATGTTGTGCCGCTGCTGTCTTTGTTGCTAAAGCTGTTGCTGCATTTGAACTAGCTACATCAATTACTGCCTTTAGAATTAATTGTCCTACTACAGCTGCTAAAGCTGCAACTGCTTCTCCACCAGAGAATCCGATAGCTACACCAACTGCGAAAATCATTGGCAGGTTAGTGAATATTGCATCTCCAGCCTTTGCTACATAGGGTATGTTAAGTAAATCAGGCTGTCCAAATCTTAATAAAAGTCCAGCTGCAGGTAAAACTGATACTGGAAGCATCAAGGACTTACCTATTTTTTGCAATGTGGCAAAAATCTTTTTCATGTTTACTCCTCCTATTTTTATTATTTATTACATTGTCCTAAAGGCTCCTATTACCTTAGGATTAAAATGTTTATAAGGATATTTTTCCAATAAAAAACACGAGCAAAAAGAATATAACTACCAGGTAGTTTTATTCCTTAAGCTCGTGCCTAATTCAATAGTAACACTGCTTATATTTCTGTAATTCGACTTATATGTAAAGTGATATATCCTACTTCATCTTCCGGAACGTTTACAGAAAATAAATTTTCAATTTTCATAGCAACCTTAAGTGCCATGTCGTATTCATTGTAATATTCTTGTTTTATATTGTCAAGCAAATTATTTCTTATAGTTTTTTTATTGAATATTCTATCCATCATGAAATTCAAGTGTATTATGGTTCTTAAGTAGCTTAATGTACTCCTATCAACTTCTTTATTTAGCAGCTTATAGATAAACTCCATTACCTCGCCTATTTTTCTTGTATAGCTAAGTGTATCGCTGACAGCTTTCTGCTCAACCGCCGCCTTTATATGCATGCAAATAAATCCTATTTCATCCTCTGGTAAATCTACTTTAAATCTGTCATTAATCATATTCAGGGCTTCTTTAGCCAGTCTAAATTCTTTAGGGTATAAGGCTTCTATCTCCCGTAGAAAAGGATTTTCAATTTTTATCCCTTCCTTAATCCTTCGAATAGCAAAATTAATATGGTCAGGAAGAGAAGTGTGTATAGCTTCACTAAGCTTCTGCTTCAAATCTTTTTCGCACATGGATATTATTTCTTCTGAAATACCTACAATTTCACTATCAATGTTCTGCAAAACTTTATTAAATTTTTCATCAGAATTTCCTAATTGTTTTATAAATATGCTTTCAATTTTATCTTCTGAAAGTCTACTTCCTTTGCTAGAACCAAATCCTATTGCTTTACCAACTAGAACGAATTCTTTTTTACTCTTTTCAGCAATTACCACATTATTATTTAAAACTTTCCTCACTATATATTCTTCCATAGTTATCCCCCTGAATATTCGCTATTCGTATTAACAATCCGACAAATCCCATGTGTAATTAATACTAATTTTATAACAGCTTTTTATTATTATCAATATTTTAATAAAAAGTATATGCATATAATTTAAGGGAATTATTTTGTTGTTACAATATTATGGTAACACTTTTTGTATATACCGTGCAATAATTTGCATAAGGCTTTCCCCATATTTCCGTTTTAAATAAAATCATTTAAACTTATAGTGAACCTTTCACCATATGTTCTACACTCTTATTACATAGGAGCTCCAAAACTAACGAAAGGAGGAATGTATATGGATAAGACAACTTTAATAAAAAAATGCCAGCTTGGTGATTTAGAAAGTTTAAACACCCTATATAAATCATATGTGAAAAATGCTTTAGGAACAGCTTATCTCATAGCTGGAAACAAGGGTTTAGCAGAAGATATTGTTCAAGAAGCCTTTATTCAATGTTTTGAATCAATAAAATCCTTAAAAAATATTGAAACCTTTGATATATGGTTCTACAAGATATTAACCAGAACGGGTTGGAAGACACTATCCAAACATAATAATCTTATTCCAACAGAGGGTATCTACGATAATTCCTTACCCTCCCATGATAATTCAATAGAAACCAAAATCATAGTGAGTGAGGCATTAAATAAGCTTAGCATACCAATAAAAACTGTAATAACCCTTTATTACTTTAACGATCTTTCTATAAAAGAGATTTCAAGTATCCTCGGCTGTTTTGAGGGAACTGTAAAATCTCGTCTTCACAATGGAAAAAAACAACTGAAGCAAATACTGGGTGAGGATATCGACGAATACATTCTCAAATCAAATTATTTAAGAGAGGGGTGTACAGCCAATGGTAAATGATAATAATTTCGAAGAAAAGATAAGAAGAGCTTTATTGGCTAAAGGAAGTGAAATTGAGCCTTCCGAACAGTTATTTTCTAACATTATGATGAATGTTAATAAAAGAAAAGGAGGATTTTTCATGTTTCAAAATACTATCACAAATTTACGTGCAAAAAAGGTTGTTGCTGCCTCTATCTGCTTAGTTTTAGGTTTTTCTTGTATTTCTCTGGCAACCTCAAGTAATGCACGAGCCTTTGCCGTTGAAACTACAAATAAAATTCTAACAATATTTACAGTTAAAAAGGATGGTAAAATAGTTGAAGCTCAATCTGATAAAGCCTTATTATCAAATCCTTCTTGTTCTATACACACAGAACAAACAGATGGCGAACTAACACAATCGCTTGGATTTAAGGTGTCATATCCAGATAGTCTTAATGATAATTTTAAGTTAGTTGATAAAGCACAAACAATTACCCTGGGTAAGGAAATCACTTATGATAATTGGCAAAAACTTAATGATAATCATACTTTAGAACTTGCAATTGATGATAGCAAACTCTATAACGCACTGTCACAATATAAACCATTTAAACATATATTCGGTATATATAAAAACGAGAAATATGAAATCGCAATAAATATTTCTCATCACGGAGACTTTAAAGATACCATCAGCAAGAAAGTAGTGTTACAAAAAACCAATATTAATGCTATAGATGCTAAATGGGTTGAGGAAACCTATCCTCATTATCCGTTAAACCCCAAAACTGGTGGCCTAGACTTGACCCAAAAGCCAGTCTTCAGAAAACATCATTCTCTTGAATGGACAACTAATGATGCAGACTACTCAATATTTAGTGATATGTATTTATCTCAAGACTTAACCTATGATGAAGCTGTAAAGATTGCTCAATCATTTATAGGTCAATAATAATTAAGAGCAAAAGTACACGCTTAAAAACTGTACTTTTGCTCTTATATGTTTATATAAAAAATTATGTATCCGCTGATATTAAACTATTTAAAATCATTCCAACAATAACAAAAATCATTCCAACACACCCTACAAAGGAGGGCAAACTATCATTTAGAAGTAGCATTCCACCTATCAAGGTAAATATAACCTCTCCAGCTTGAGTTGATTCTACTATTGCCAGTTTATGAACGTCATCCCTCACCAAACTTGTTGCCTTAAAGAACAGTATTGTGGCAACAACTCCAGAAGAAATAGCGACTATAAGCGCTTGTACAATTTGACCTTTTCCTGGTAGACCTACTTGTACTATGCCAAACACGGATAATATAAACCAGAAGGGCATACTGCACAAAGTCATACCAAACACCCTTTGAAAGCTGTTAAATTTTCCATCGCACACTTCCATCATCTTTCGATTACCAAGCGGATAAGCAAAAGCTGCCAAAATAACCCAAATCACTCCTTTTAAGGCTTGTTCCAAGGATACATTAACAGCTTGTTGATACTGTATCAGGAATACTCCAACTAAAATTATTGATGACATAAGCAAAGATTTCTTAGGTACTCTATTCCTAATCTTTAAAGTGCCACCTTCACTTTCTACTATTTTATAAAATAAAGGAGATAGTATTGCCCCTGCGATTATAGTTATTTGCCAAGTTCCCGCAGTAAGCCAAGCAGCTCCATAAACCGATGAAAGGCACAAAGAAGCATAGAATAACCCAAATCCAACTGTACTCCATATAATCCATTGTACAGGCTTTTGCAATATATCTTTCATAACTGGTCCTGCTTCATTTTTTAATGTTACAATTACTGACAGAATAACTAGCATAAACGCATATCTTAATACCCCACTCCAGATCCAGCTGCCTCCTGAAAGATTCATTTTGCGGTTAAATATGAAGGCAGCTGCAAAAAAGAACGAGGCAGCTGTACCAAATAAAATTGCTTTTTTCATTATATCCCTCCAATCATAGTATCACATTGTGTTGTGTGTTATATTATACATTTATATGTCATAGCATACAATATGATATTTTCTATTCGTTGCAACGAAGTTATAAATTATGTAAAATAATATCTATGAAATCTAATTTATCCAGTGGAGTTTAAGGAGATAATCTATGAAAAACCTTTCACCCGTAATTGGTAGAAAACTAAAAGAATTAAGAATTAAAAAGAATTTAAGTTTAGATGATACAGCTAAACTTACCGGCGTAAGCAAAGCAATGCTAGGTCAAATGGAAAGAGGCGAATCTAATCCCACTGTCTCTACACTTTGGAAAATCGCCACTGGTCTCAAAGTGTCTTTTTCATCTTTTATAGATGAATTTGAGGACAATGCAGAAATCATCTGTCAAGATGATATTGACCCTGTTATCGAAGATAATAACAGAATGAGACTATATCCAATTTTCTCTTTCAACCCAAGGAGTGGCTTTGAGATATTCACAATAGAATTAGAACCAAGTTGTAATCACATATCCTCACCTCATGATGAAGGTGTGGAGGAATATATAATTGTAACAGAGGGAGAATTAGAATTAACCCTAAATGATAAAACCTATACCTTAACAAAAGGTAATTCCATAAAATTCAAGGGAGACAGCCCTCATGCCTATAGAAATACATCTACAGCAAGGGCAACCTTCCAAAACATAATATTGTATATTAAATAGCCTGCATACTTTAACTTTTTCATAATGGTTATATACTAATCATAATAATAAATGTTTTAATACTGAAAGGATGGTATTTATGGACTTTTTAGACTTAGCAAAAAAGCGTTATTCTGTACGTAAGTATGAAGATAAAAAGGTTGAAAGTGATAAATTACAGAAGATATTAGAAGCTGGCAGAGTCGCCCCTACTGGTGCAAATGCTCAGCCACAAAGACTAATAGTAATTCAAGAAAATGAAGGTCTTGAGAAACTAAAAAAGGGTGCAAATGTTCACGGAGCTCAACTGGCTATTATAGTATGTTCAGATCACAGTTCCACTTGGAAAAGGCCATTTGACGGTAAAGACATTGCAGATATAGATGCAAGTATAGTTACTGATCATATGATGCTTCAAGCTACCGAATTAGGCCTTGGATCAATTTGGGTATGTTTCTTTGACCCTGCGGTTATAAAGAAAGAGTTCAATATACCAGATAATATAGAACCTGTTAATATCTTAGGTATAGGCTATTCAGCTGCCCCAGTCGCTTCATCGGATAGACATGACAAGCAGCGTAAGCCATTAGAAAATACAGTATTCTACGAATCATTGTAAATCAGTGAATTAGAAAGAGGATTTAGCGCTAATTTTACGCTTAATCCTCTTCTTTTATTATCTATAATCATATCTCAACAATGTAACTGGTTCTACTTCTTTCCTATTGCTACACGCCATACCTGAGGTCCTTGTTCTAAGTACTCCCAAGTAAACTTATCAGTGTATTCAGCCATCAACTGATAGTGAAGAGGGCGTGGATCATGGTCATTAATCAACTCCATTACCTCTCCCTCTTTTAAATTATCAAAAGTATCGAATATTACAGCATGTTTATCCCTAGGTTCATATATACGTGCATCAACCTGAGCAGCAAATTGTGGCATATTCATGATTCTCCTCTCTATATTTAATTTCTGTATTATAGCTTTCCGTTACTGAAAACTTATAAAAAGTTATAAAACAATATAAACTTTTATGTTCCATTCCTGTTTCAACGTATCTGATTTTGTCTGCAGGTTTCACTGCATAACTACTCTCATTTGGTGTAATACTCCACAGGCTTAAATTCCCGTTTAACGTACGGTACTTAGGTGCAATAACTCTGTTTATTTATGCTATACCTTTACCATAATTATATAGGTTAACACTTGCTTGATAGTCTCTATCAATTATATTTTCGTAGGTATTCTTATCTGAACAAACTGCCAGCTGCTTCAATCCTAAATCTATTCCTATGCCATCATTTTGAGGCAGGTCTGTACTATCACTAACTTCTACACCTACGCTAATCCACCAGTTTATACCGTCAAAGGTTACTCGGGGATTTATATATTTACTTTCTAAAGGGATTCTATTTTTCTCTGATAGCTTAATCCAGTTAAACTTCTGCTTACTTGTTTTCCTGCTGTTTGTAAGCTTTTCAAGCTGAACATGTGTGCCTGAAAATTGCATTTTATTAGTATCTAAATAAAATGACGCCTTAGATTTCTTTCTGCTTTTAAATCTTGGAAACTTACATTGTTTCTTAAAAAAGCGACAGTAAGCTGCGCAGGCATCTTTTATAGCCTGCTTTGTTATATTATTGCTGTAATCATTAAGCCACTTAAACTTATCAGTTTTCTTCAGCTCAGTGAGCTTTTTTCTAAGCTCGCTATCTGAAAGAAAATGGCCGCCATTTAAATGGTTATCTTTTTCATGGGCTAAAGCCCAGTTATAGGCAAAACGAGCTGCCCCTGCACAGGCAAAAAGTTTAGTCCTCTGTTTGTTGTTAGGAAGAAGCATAACTTTGATTGTCTTTATCATCTTCTAACAATTCCTTTATGGTGTGGCTTTAATTTTCCGTTTTTATCCCAATTTCTTAATGTATGCTCAGTTTTTCCAATTATCCTGGCAAATCCCCCAATAGAATAATATTTCATATTTATCACCCGAATATATTATGCACGAAGTTAACTGTAAAAATTCATTATTTATTTATAAATTTTTATATCTATAGATTAACTGTTGTTAGCCTCTTTGAAACTATAATAATGCTACCATCTTCTTTGAAATTAAAATGTGATTCAAATCAAATTATTAAAATATATTCTCACTGCTCTTGTCTAAAATATCCTGTATTTCTGTTGCTTTCTTTAGTGAAACAAATGCATTTTGAAAATCTCCCATTTCTGAATACACTTCGCTAAGTCCTTTATACGCATCCACTAGGAATGTTGAATTACCTACAGCAGACATTTTCTCTATACCTGCTTTTATAGCTTTTATCCCATCAACATACTTGCCAATCTTACTTAAAATTAACCCTTCATAAGTCTTTGATGACCATAAAGTAAGATAGTCGTACTTATGTAGTCTATCCTCTGAAAAATCTACTTTAATAATGTTTTCATAGGCTAATTCATATTCCTTTACAATATAATGTGCTCTTGCCATTGCAATATAATATATATAGCCCTTCTTTTCAGCGTATTTTGCATATAGTTCGGCATATTCCTTGCCTTTTTCTGCATTCTTAGAATATATAGCATGAAGAGCTAAGGTTATATATATCTTAGATAAACTCATCTTATCTTCCTTGAACTCTGCAAATTTTAGAGCTTTTTTAATATTCTTATCAAATTCTTCTTTATTCCCTGTTAAATAATTAAATAAAGCATTAAGTCTATAGAACTCATCAGTCATATAATATATCGATGACTTCACAGACAAGTCTATTGCTTCTTTTAATGCTTGAAGAGTTCCCTTCGTATCACCTACTGCAGATAAAATTAATATCTTATAATAATTCAGTTCAATTTCAAGCAAGGCATCTCCATTAATATCCCTGCCATATACCTCAAAGGCCTTTGTGGTTAGTTCCACACATTCCTCATACTTTAACTCTTGAAAAAGCACTTTTCCAAGCTCGATATACGCTTTGGCTGCTTCAATATAGTACCTGCCTTTAGTATATAATTCTATGGCTGTATTTATATTATCTTTTCCCTTATTAAGCCTATTGTGTTTAATTAGACTTAACCCAAGTTTAAATACTATATCTGCATATATTTTTGAATTCCTGTTAAAACCATACTTTTCTACAGTTTTAAGTTCTAATTCTGCCTCATCAAGCTTATTATTTTCAATCAATCCATTTACTTGTTCAATTAATTTATTGTAATCTTCATTTAAACCCATATTCCAGTTAGATGATTCGCTGCAATCATCATCTAAAAAATAGGTTATTGGTTTATTTAAGCGACCTGCGATATATTGTAAAGTCTTCATAGAAGGACTAGATACGTTATTTTCAATCTGACTTAACATACTTTTTGTTAGCTCAGTACCAGCCAGCTCAGACTGAGTCATATTCATTTGTTTTCTTAATGCCTTTATTTTGACACCAACTCCATTAATCAAATTACTCCATCCTTTCACAAGGTACACTATATAATTCAGTATACATTAACATCCTTATAAATCATTATAATATAGTTTAATAGACACTACAATAAAAGAACATTTTTATTTAATTGTACTTAACTTTTTTGTTGACAATTACATATTATGGTACTATAATTAACTTAGTTAAGTATTATTAAACAAATGGAGGTGTGCAATATGAAAGCTATATTGACCAATACAAGTAAATGCAATTATAATCTTGACGAATTCCATAAAACAGAAAAGTTAAATATATCTTTATTTCTTGGCGCAAAAACAATTTCTCTTTTGGGCAGCAATATATATACCTTTGCACTATCATTATATATATTAAAGGTAACAGGTTCTGGAACCTCCTTTGCCATCAATGTACTAATAGGAATGATACCAAAAATAATTCTGGGACCTTTCGCAGGTATCTTATCGGATCGAGTAAGCAGAAAAAAACTAACAGTAACTCTAGATATTATAAGCGGCTTAGTAGTATTGGGCCTTTTGTTCCTTTCATCACTTTATGGTTTGCGGATCGTCTTTATCTACGTGGTAAGTTTAATACTGTCTACTATCAACGTATTCTATGATACTGCTTTGACATCCTCTTTGCCCAACCTTGTAGATAATGATAAGCTAATGAAAATTAATGCATTTTCTTCTGTCTCTACATCACTTTCAGGAATATTATCTCCGGTAGCGGCTGGTATAATATTCGGACTAGTACCTATATACTACTTTTTAATCATAGATGCTTTATCTTTCTTTTTTTCATCTTCCCTAGAATCCTTTATGAACTTTAACTTAAATAAAGCTTTGGATTGCTCTACGAAGGCCGCTATGTCCATTGAAACTTTTAAATCAGAGATGACAGAAACCTTTCTCTTTGTAAAAAAGCAAAAAATCATGTATTCACTATTTAAATATTCTTTAATTTTAAACTTCTTTTTAGTTGCTTCAATAAGCGTGGTATACCCTTATATTATAAATACTATGTTAAGAATGAGTTCATCTCAATTTGGCATTCTTCAAACCTTTGTCTCTATAGGTATACTTATATCCTCTATCATCATAGGAAACCGAAAAGAAAAAGAGAAGAAATTAAAGACTACTTCACTAGGTCTTGGCGCTATTGGCCTAATTTTAATACTTGGTGGTATACCGACCCTTAGTCTAAGCATTTTTAAAATGGTTTCTATAGAATTTAGTTATTATATAATTCTATTTTTCCTTCTAGGATTTATACTAATCCTGATAAACACTCCCATATTGGTATCCATTCAAAGATTAACTCCAGAAAATTTGAGAGGAAAAATAACCGGAATACTTGGAACTTTATCCGGGGGTATCGCCCCCCTAGGCGTTTTTTTAGCAGGCATACTAATGGATAAAATTCATCCATTTATCATATTACTAGCATCAGGCGGATTTATTATAGCATCTGCCATAATACTGCTAAATAGTAGACACATGAAAGAATTCTAATGATATATATCTGCAAACCTATTAGTTGATAGTGGATTTGCAGTTTTTTATTCTTCTTTTTGTTGACATATAAATTTTATAGTTTTATAATGAACATAGTTCATATAAAGATAGAGGTGTTTCATTTGCCTAAAATAATTGATAATCCAAGAGAAATTATATTGATTCATGCAAAGGATATTATCGTCAACGAAGGCTTTAATAAGTTAACTATGAGAGAAGTATCAAAAAAGTCTGGAATTGCCGTGGGGACCATCTATAATTACTTCCCTACTAAAATGGATTTAACTATACAACTTATGGAGAACTACTGGTATGATTATTTAGATGAGGTTAACGAAATTGATAAAACTGAACAAGATTTTTACCTAAAATTATTTAAACTTTATAAAAGGCTGGATAATTTTCTTGAAACCTTTATGGAGGTATGGGTAAAAAATGCTAACTCTGGTTACACCGAAGATAGCCTGAACAGAAAAAAACATTTCCAAGAGAAATTAACCAAGAAATTTGAAGAAATTCTTCTTAAGGCACAAAATAATGGAGATATCCACTTAGTTCTTGAGCCAAAAGCAACTGCCAAATTCCTTATGCTTAATTTTATTATGATGGCACAAATGAAGGAATTTGAATATACTGATTTTGAAAAAATATTAAGAAAGATTTTTAAATAATTCATATTCAATACTTTGAATATGAATTATTTAATGAACCTATATGAACAATGTTCATATAAATAATATATTGAAAGGAGTATTTATCATGAAACAAAAAAATTCAACCTTGATACTTGTTTTATTTCTTCTAGGGATTTTTATGGGTGCTATCGATACAGGTATTGTTTCTCCTGCAAGAGAAATAATACAAAACAGCTTTGGAGTTAGCCAAAACATAAGTACCTGGATGATAACCTTATATACCTTAGTTTATGCTATATCAATGCCCATCGTTAGTAAGATGGCTGATAGATATGGCTACAAAAAGGCTTATATTTTTGGAATTGCCACCTTCGGATTAGGTTCATTATTATGTGGTGTTTCTAACTTTTATGGTACTTTTAGTTTTTTCCTTGTAGCTAGAGCTATTCAAGCTATAGGTGCTGGCGGCATAATGCCTATAGCTAATGCAGTAATAGGCAATAGCTTTCCTGAAGAAAAGCGCGGAACGGCCTTAGGTCTTGTAGGTATGATATATGGTGTTGGTAATATCTTAGGCCCTACCATGGGAAGCAGTATAATTAATATTGCAAGTACCAGCCACTGGGGTTGGATTTTCTTCATTAACGTGCCAATAAGTATCATCATATTATTGCTAAGCATAAAATTAGAAAATTCCAGTGCTCCTACACAAAAACCTATGGATTTAATTGGTGCTTTAGTGTTAGCAGGAGTAATAGGAAGTCTTATGTACGCCCTAACTAATCTTGACTTCTTCCATCTTGCTGACAGCATTAAGACAATGGATGTATACCCATTCCTAATTATCTTTATTGTATTAGTACCAATTTTCATATTCATAGAAAAAAAAGCTGCTGATCCTGTACTTAATATTAAGTATTTTAAAGATAGACAAATGCTTATTATTTTGATACTTGCTCTTATAGTTGGTATGGGGATGATGGGCATGATATTTGTTCCTCAATTTGCTGAGAATGTACTTAAATTAAAAGCTGGCAGCGGTGGATACCTTATAACCCTGCTTGCATTATTTTCAGGTATTGCTGCTCCAGTTAGCGGAAAACTTATTGATAAAAAAGGGGCCCCTTTTGTTCTACTACTTGGATTTCTATTCAATATTTCAGGTACTCTGTTCCTTGCATTTGTTACTACTAAATCACTTTCCTTTGCAAGCGTACTTATAGGCCTGGCTTTAATGGGATTAGGAGTTGGTTTCACCATGGGAGCACCTCTAAACTATCTAGTGCTTCAAACTGTAACAAAAGAGGAAAGTGCTTCTGGTCTTGCCACAATGTCACTTATAAGATCTATAGGCCTTGCTATATCCCCAAGCATATTAATTGGGTTTGTAGTAGATGCTGCCAAAGACCTTCAACCCAAACTAATGGAAGTAGTTCAAACTGGCCTTGCTGCCTCAATGCCAAAAGGTATGAAAATACCTCTAAATACTTCATCTAGCGGGAATTCAGAAGCCTTTAAAGCATTACAAAACGCTGATGTTACTACAATTGTAGATATGTTAAAGAAAGCTTTAGGCAGTACTCTGCCACCTCAAGTAAAGCCATTGGCTTTAAAAGGAGTAGATTCCATGAGTGACAATATTGTAACTACCTTTCAAGCAACTTTGAATAATGGATACTCTAATATGTATATGGCTGCTGCCATTATTGCTGCCTGCGGATTTGTAGCTGCTCTTCTTTTAAAAAAGAAGACTATACACCTTGTAAAAGAATAAATTCTTAAAATTATCTCTTTACACAGGTACTATCTGTGCAGTATAATACAATAAATATTGTAACAAAAAACCATGATGGGAACAGTACATACCTTCTGAAAGGCACAGCGAGTCGGGAACTGGTGTGAGCCCGAACTTAGTACGCAGGTATAGAATATCCTCCCGGAGTTTCAGGCTGAAATTTTAAAGTAAGCACTGACGGCATTCCCCCGTTAAAAGGAACGCATATGTTGGTATGTCGTATCAGGTGGTATCGCGAAGGTTATGTCTTCGTCCTGTTATAGGGACGAAGGCTTTTTTGTTTTTTCAATTAATACCTTGACATTCCAACAAGAATTGAAATGGAGGTAATATTATGAAACTAGAAATAATGGATACTACTTTAAGAGATGGTGAACAAACCCCTGGACTTGCTTTTACAGATAGGGAAAAGCTTAATATAGCAAAAATTTTATTGCAAGCTGTTAAAGTAGATAGGATTGAAGTTGCTTCTGCTCGTATTTCCAAGGGTGAAATGGAGGCTGCTAAAACCATTACTGCTTGGGCCAAAGAAAATAATCTGCTCGATAAAGTAGAGATTCTAGGATTTGTAGATGGCACAAAGTCAGTGGATTGGATTCTAGAAGCCGGCGGAAAAGTATTAAACTTATTATGCAAGGGTTCATTAAATCATGTTACAAACCAATTAAAGAAAACCCCTGACCAACATATATCCGATATAAAACTACTTACGGCTTATGCTCATAAGCACAATATTGATATAAATATATATTTAGAAGATTGGTCTAACGGAATGCTTCATTCTATAGACTACGTTTTTTACTTCATAGATCAGCTAAAAGCTGAAGGAATTTCAAGATTTATGCTTCCTGACACCCTGGGAGTACTTACTCCTGATCAAACATATGAATTTTGCAAAACCATGATAATAAGATATCCAGACGTAAAATTTGATTTCCACGCTCATAATGACTATGATATGGCAATCGCAAATACTTATATGGCAGTAAAGGCTGGTATCAATGGTATTCATACAGCGGTCAATGGTCTTGGGGAAAGGGCTGGCAATACAACACTATCCAGTATTCTAGGTGTAGTTAAAGACCTCTGTACTGATATTGAATTATCAGCTAATGAAACTGAAATCACAAATATTAGCAAACTTGTAGAAGCCTTTTCAGGTATAAGGATACCTGCTAACAAGCCTATTATAGGAGACAGCGTATTCACCCAAACCTGTGGAGTTCATGCAGATGGTGACAATAAGGCTAATCTTTATCAAAACAAACTTTTACCTGAGCGTTTTGGAAGACTTCGTAAATACGCTTTGGGAAAAACCTCTGGTAAAGCCAGTATTGCAAAAAACCTTGAGGAACTTGGTATTGTATTAGATGCAGACTCTATTGCAAAAGTTACTGATAGAATAGTAGAATTGGGCGACAAAAAAGAGAATATTACTACTGAAGACTTGCCATATATAATTTCCGACGTACTTGGAAGCAAGCTAATAAATGAAAAAGTAAAAGTTATAAACTATTATATCTGCTATGCCAAAAATTTAAGTCCTGTTACTACATTAAGTATTGAAATTGATGGAGTAATTTATGAAGAGACAGCCACTGGAGACGGTCAGTATGATGCTTTTGTGAAGGCTCTAAATAAAATTTACAGTAAACTAAATAAAGAACTGCCGGCTTTAGTGGATTACGTTGTTTCTATTCCACCAGGGGGCAAAACAAATGCATTAGTTGAAACAGTTATAACTTGGAAAAATCATAGAGAATTCAAAACTAGAGGACTGGATTCTGATCAAACAGCTTCTGCTATCAAAGCAACTATAAAAATGCTAAATATAATTGAGAGCGAATAATAAAAAAGTACCTATAAGTAATGAATAAACGCCCGATCTGAGATCGAGAGAGATTATTTGTGTCTTGACATTTTAATTTTAATAATGTAAAATCTTATAAAATAACATAATAAATACCTTGATGAGGAGGAGTATACATATACTGGAAGCGAAGAGAGGGAATGCTGGTGGAAATTTCCCCTGAAGGATGTGTAGAAGGTAGCCTCGGAGTAGTTAATCGAAATCCTAGGAGAGTAGAATTAAACGGAATCCTACCGTTAAAAGGGAAGTAATATCGGCTTATAGCCCGTATTATATTTAGAGTGTGTGCTTTTGCACAAAAATAGGTGGTACCGCGGAGATCAACCCTTCGTCCTTTTATTAGGATGAAGGGTTTTTTATATTTATTTTATTATTGAAGGAGTGAACGTGATGAAACTTAATGGAGCAGAAATAACTATAAAACTATTAGAGATGCAAGGTATAGATACAGTTACAGGGATACCGGGCGGTGCAAATCTACCCCTCTACGATGCGCTTTATAAGAGCAGTATAAATCATATATTAGCAAGGCACGAACAAGGAGCAGCGTTTATCTCTCAGGGTATAACCCGCTCCACAGGTAAGGCTGCAGTATGCTTTGCAACCTCTGGCCCTGGGGCTACAAATTTATTGACAGCTATAGCAGATGCTAAATTAGATTCTGTTCCTATCATAGCTATCACAGGCCAGGTTCACCATGCACTTATTGGAACAGATGCTTTCCAAGAGGTTGATACTTATGGTTTAACAATACCAATAACAAAGCATAATTTTCTTGTACGTTCCATAGATGAACTCTTCCACATAATACCTGAAGCCTTTAGAATTGCAGAAAGCGGACGTCCAGGTCCTGTATTGATAGATATACCTAAAAACATACAAACGGAAGTATTGGAATTTGAACACTGGCCAGAACAAACCTTAACTGCAAATCAACTTAATATACACTTAAAAGAAATTAAGGGTATTGCAGAATTAGTAAATAAATCAAAGAAGCCAATGTTATATGTTGGCGGCGGCATTATTAACGCTAATGCGTCAGAGGCTCTTTATAAATTTGCTAATAAAAACAATATACCTGTTACCGTAACGTTAATGGGATTAGGATGCTTTCCCTGTGATGACCCGCTATATCTTGGGCTTGTGGGTATGCATGGAGCCCGCTATACTAATTTACTAATGCATGAAGCGGATCTTGTTTTAGCTTTTGGAGTACGCTTTGATGACAGAGCTACAGGAAATGTATCGAAGTTTTGCCCAAATGCAAAGGTTATTCATATAGAAATTGATGAAGCTGAAATTAACAAAATTAAAACTGCAAATATATCTATTTCAGCTGATATAAATAATGCATTAACTACTATGATTCCTTATATAGATAAATCGGATAGACAGGATTGGATTAGTCAAGTTAATGAATATAAATATAAATATCCTTTTGTGCTGCCAGAATCAGAGGACACCTTTCATCCAATAAATATCATAAGGTATGTAGGCAGCAAAGTAGCTGCTGATAGTATCATAGTTACAGATGTAGGTCAGCACCAAATGTGGGTAGCTCAAGCCTATCCTTTTAAAGGTCCACGAACCCTATTAACTTCTGGGGGACTTGGCACCATGGGATTCGGACTCCCTGCAGCCATAGGCGCAGCTCTGGCTAATCCAGATAAACAAATTATTTGCTTTAGCGGAGATGGCTCCATACTAATGAATATTCAAGAGCTTGCTACTCTAGCTGACTTAAACGCCAATGTAAAATTAATCATACTAAATAACGGTCACCTTGGTCTTGTAAGACAGCAGCAAGAAATGTTCTATGATCAACACTATATTGCTTCAAAATTTGCAACTAATCCTGATTTTACAGCAATTAGTAAAGGTTTTGGGATAAATGCTTGCAATTTAGGCGATGAAGATAACCCTCTTCAAAAACTTTCTGAAATATTATCTAAGCATGGATCATATGTTATTGATATACCAATTAAAGAAGACGAAAACGTAGTTCCAATAGTACCTCCGGGAGCAGGAAATATTGAAATGATTGGCGGTGAGAAATATGATAAATAATGAGTATTTTGTTATTGAGTTATTAGTTAATAATCACCCAGGTGTGATGTCACATATAACAGGACTTTTTGCAAGAAGAGCTTTTAATCTGGAAGGTATATTATGCGGTCAGATAGAAGATGGTACTAAAAGTCGTATGTTTCTTTTAGTTAGAAATGATGATTTCATTGACCAAATAGTGAAACAACTAAGAAAGCTTTATGATGTGTTAGAAGTGGTTGTACATGACGACTATGATTATTCTGTGTTTAGAAACCTAGATTCCTTATTGAAAGCTACTGACCATTGTTAACTATGATATAATTCTCTATTATTACGATATACTTAATATCATTGACTGTTGATATTAAGTATATTTTTTATATAACTTTCAAATTGGAGTGAAGCAAAACCAGTATAATACCCAAAATTGTAATTGTTATTTTATCCATACTTTTTAGTCATATATACAATTTCTCCAAACCAATTGAATTATTTTGGACAACCCACTATAATATGGTTATAACCTTATTATAATTTACTTTAGGAGGTAACCATGGAAAATAACAATCAACAAAAAGTAGGTGCTGGGATACTAGTTGTATCAATTCTTCAAATCGTTTTTTTAGCATTTGGTGCTCTAGGATTATTAGCTGCCGCTGCACTAAAAGATACCATTAACAGCCAACTAGCTGCATCTGGACAGAACATAACCATCACTACAAATGAATTAATAATAAGCTTTGCAATAATGGTACTACTACTTATTGGAGTTATCCTGATTTTAGCTAAAAAATCTATAGGCGTATACATTTATTTTGCTTGCGTTATAGCAAATATCGTTTATAGCATTGTACTTAATGGCTTTAAATTTACCACTATATTTGGACTTATACTTCCAATATTAATGGCAGTATTTATAGCTCAGAAGAAAGAACTTTATGGCTTTGGATCTAAATCTGAAAATATAAATATATAATTTTACAAAGAATACCGCAGTATAAAAAACTGCGGTATTCTTTATGTTACAGTATGTTTTAATCTATATCTGTATACATTTCTCCTTTTAAAAAAATTGATGTATAATAAATATTATTGACTTTAATACTATTTGAAGAATAAGGAGCGTATACAAATGACTTACTCTAAAAAAATGGAACAGCTTACATCTGCAATATTCTCTCAACTGAATGAGGAAAAAAATAAACTAATAAGTAATGGAGCAGAGATATATGATTTTAGTATAGGTACTCCTGATATACCACCAGCACCTCATATTATTGAGTCTTTGCTGAAGGAAGCTGGTAAAATAGAAAACTACATATATTCTATAAACGATACAAAGGAATTAATTGACGCTGTAGTTAGATGGTACAGACGAAGATATGATGTTTTGCTGGAAACAGATGAGGTGGTATCTCTATTAGGTTCACAAAGTGGCTTTGCAGAGCTATCTCTATCATTAATAGATGCTGGTGATATAGTATTAACTCCAGATCCTGGTTATCCCATCTTCTCAGTAGGTCCTCTCCTGGCAGGAGCAGAAATTGTTAGACTACCTTTATTGAAAGAAAACAACTACTTAGTAGATTTTGATAGTATAGATGAGGAAATCGCTAAAAAAGCAAAGCTAATGGTAATATCTTACCCAAATAACCCTACAACAGCTACTGCTCCTAGAGATTTCTATATAAAACTTGTGGAATTTGCTAAAAAGTATAACATTATTGTACTTCATGATAATGCCTACAGTGAGCTAGTATTTGATGATAGTAAAGGTATTAGCTTTTTGTCTATACCAGGAGCCCGGGATGTAGGAGTAGAATTTAACTCCTTATCTAAAACCTACAGCATACCTGGCTGCAGAATAGCTTTTGCCGTTGGAAATGCAGAAATAGTAAATCAACTTAAAATAATAAAATCTCATGTGGATTATGGTATGTTCCTGCCCTTTCAAAAAGCTGCTATTGCAGCCTTAGATGGTAATCAGGATTATGTACAAGTTGTAAAAGATACATACAGAAAAAGAGGTAATGTACTGGCGGAAGGCCTCAAAGATATTGGTTGGCACATTGATAAACCTAAAGGAAGTATGTTTGTCTGGGCTGCCATACCTCCTAAATACCACTCCTCCTTAGACTTTACTTTTGACCTTATGAAGAAATCAGGAGTCATCGTAGTTCCTGGCAGCAGCTTCGGTAATCACGGCGAAGGCTATGTTCGTTTTGCTCTTGTACAAACTGAGGAGCAGATTAGTAAAGCTATTGAACGTATAAAAAATAGTGGAATACTGGCTTAGTAGCATATATAAAATCAGTGGCAGTAGGTATAAAACCTGCTGCCACTATATTGTTTGAGACTATTAATACGACGTCTCCTTTTCATCAATCTGAACCTTCTTTTTAATAATTTTATCCTTTGCATTGCTTATATCTTGTTTACCTTTATCTACAAGGTTCTTTCCTCCAGCTGCTATCATAGTCTTAATATTAACCCTTTCTATGGAAGATAATTGATTTGGATACCCCTTAAAACTAGCATTAGGTGTATACCAATCTTTGTTATCAAAGTAGCTCTTATAGTCACCCTTAAACTCATATCCATGTCTTGCGAATATTTCAGCTATACCAAGCTCTAAAGCTTTTTCATCATATCCTTCTAATTCCTGCTTTGTCATCAACCTTGTGCTGCTGTCAGGGAATATATACGAATTATCCTTTGCTTTAATGGTTACATTATCATTAGTGTTATCATTACTGTCATATGAATTATCACCTTGCCAAATCACACCACTCGTTGAATTGTCATTAGTGTCACTATTTTTATCTGTATTGTTATAGGTATTGTTGTTATTTGTAGTGCTGCTGCTGTTTACATCGTCTTGAGTTTTCTGTGGGTCAGCAGAAGCAATATTGTTAGTATTATTACTTGATTGCTCCTTATTACTTGAGATACCTTTGATGGAAACTAGCTTTTTTGATGCTGTACTTTTAGGATTAGCTATTATGTATACAGTATATGATGCTAAAAAAATTACCACTGATGTTATGGCTAATATCCCCAACATAACTTTACGTTTGCGCTTTAATCCTTCTTCGTTTTGATAGTCTACTTCCTCACGCTCACTATCAGCTAGACGTATTGTATTCTCTCTAGTATTTTGAGTATCTTCTTTTCTTTCATGTTTTTGAAGTGAGCCGCATGCTGTGCAAAACTTATCTCCCTCTTCTACAGGGGTACCACATTTTTTACACCTGAGCATATAGATTACCTACCTCCTATGGATTTTATAGTTTTAAGATATAATTTTCTGATGCCATTAGAACTATCTATCTGTATATCCCTTAATAAGCTTTTTATATGACTGTTCTTTATACTAAATAACTCCTCTGATGTCTTTCTATCGTTGAATGCCTCTTTATCATAATCCCTAAAATAATCTCTTACCGTCTCCTTAAAGGCCTCCATTTGAGAAGACTCATTTAATAATTCTAGATTATCAGAAGTCCAAATAATAAAATTCCTTACTGTATCTGTTCCTGCATTTTCATAAATAAATTGAACTATTTCATAAAAGTCATTCTTAGTATTAAGACCTATCAATAGCTTTCTATAGTTTTCAGCATTTAGATTATTTTTAAAGTATCTTCGTATCATACCTAGCACTATGTCCTGAGATTTATCGCTAAGTTTTAGAAATTCATTCTCTAAAGTGCTAATTTCAACAGCAGCACTTAACATTCCCTTCATGTATATTATTACTTTGTACTTCTCATAATATGAATTCTTGATAGGTTCATTATTATAATCCTCTGGTTCACCTAAAGATATATTTAATATGTCTTCTTTGGTAACCATAGATAATTCTATTTCATCTAAAATGTATCTATACAGCCTTGTTTTTAATTCTTTTGCCTTAGGATAAATTCTACTAGCTTCCTTTAAATATTCACAGCACTCCCCTAGATATGATATTTTGTTTTTACTTTGAATGCTATTTTTAATTATTTTACTTTCTAATTCAACCTCTCTAATTTTCTCGGCACGCATCAAAAACAGATTACAAAGAATATCATACTTATCAATAGGTATCTTTTTCTTATCTTCTGAATGAGTTTTCGAAGCACTATATATGATATCTAATTCTTGAAAAAAACTATTTAGTAAAATTTCATTATTTAGGTTACTCCATATAAAGTTTAAAAAGTCACTATCATTAAATCCACTGCATTTTATATTATTCTGTGAAAAATCAAATATAAATCCTGCTGAAACCTCTGGATTGGTTTCTTTTAGACTTCCCTTTTCAACAAAAGCTATATTAATAAATTTCTTACTTTTAGGTTCTCTCATGTAAGTTATAAAACCTAATCTCCTTCTTAATTCAAAAGGCAGACCTCTAAGTAAAAACCTTAGTAATTCTTTAGCGTAAATAGATATCTTTGACGGGCTGGTATCTAAAGCTATATATATTTTCTTGTTCTTTGCAGAAGATATAAAACATGCATATAGAAGCTTTTTAAATATATTTTCATCTATTCCAAGTTTCTCGATAAGTTCTTCCGTATCATGAGAAATGTACTGTTTTTTATCTATTGAAATATCATCAACTTCCTCTAGCTTACTTCCATTATCTATATCATAACTGTAGTTAAATCCGTTTAAACACAGAAGCTTATCCACATCTGCTATAAAGTTTTCCCTCTTATCCACAGGAATTACGTAGTTATGTGTGAAAAATGTGTTTCTTTTCCCTGTGTAGTCAGCACCTATAAAGGCTGTACTTCCTAAAATCATTTCTCCGGAAACTAAATTTGCACACACTAATGACTTTGGATATTCTTCTATATCCTGAATACTCTTAGCCACAAGTTCTGATGGTGAATCATAAAAGCATAAAGGATGTAATGTATTCTTTATAAAAGTATCACTTAAATTTTCTGATTTAGCTATGGTATCGTATCCTGGAACTTCGCTGTATAATCCTCTTCTCTCCCTAGTATAATAATGCTGCTGTATCATTACTCTCGCCCTCCATCTATATATCCCATTTGATATAAAAGCCATAAAAAGGGTTCATCCACCCTAATAGGTGTAACTACACCATCACCCATACTAAGATTTCGAGGATTTCCACCAAGTGCAGATACTGCAAAATAAGCTGTATTTGAAAAATAAGTATCCATAACACCCTTAAAAGGACTGTTTACCTTGCTCATAAATCTTTTTATCTCACCATCAATATTGTCAAATTCATTGAAATTGAAGAAGGTCTTATGTTCACAATTTCTAAATGCATTACTATTCTCGCTTATATAATCTTCATCATTTAAGTTCTTCAGCATATCACTCTTAGTAACCACTACAGCTGTTGGTATATTTGTTCTTTCTCCAGATTGTTTCATTATAAAATTCTCAATTAAATTTACCACAATATCCTTAGGCTCTTGATATCTTTCAGTAAAATCCCCCTTATCCTCTTTATTGGTTATAGTCAATTTTTTTCTTATACTTCTCATTTGAAGGGGATCTACCAAAAAAATAATTCCATCCGAATTCTTAATGTGTGCTCCATGCTTATCTATATAGACTTGATCTGACATTCCTTCTCCTGGAATATCGTAAAAAACAAAAGTTCCTGCAGGTCTTGAATCATCCTTAAACTTTAAATTCTCAATCAAAGGGTCTATATGCTGCTTAGGAGTCGGATCCAGCATTTTATTGTACTCAAAAATAATTCTTTGATTCTGCTTTATTTCCTCATTATATTTTGAACTTCCAGCTGTAAGTGAAGCATTAAACCTTTCAGCAGTATATCGTTCTAAAGTGTAAAGAAGCGATGTCATATATACTGACTTACCTGCCTGAGATGATCCTATCACAGAAATAACCTTCGTAGGACCTCTTCCAGAGGTATTTGGAAGTATATTATGACAGTATGGACAAAGTCTCTCCTTAGATACCTTATCGTATTTATCCTTTACCTCAAGAAGTACACCATCCACCTCAAAACGACTTTCTCTTGGTAATTCCATAGGACTTATAATAGCATTAAGCTCAGGAAGCACATCCATATCTAAGCCTTCTCTATACTCATTTAAAAGTTTATCTATTTTCATTTCATATTCAGGGTCTCCCTCTTCTGCATGGGAAGCTCTGAATAACACCTCATTTGTGGTAAACCTAATAAAACAATAAGGGCACGTAATTTTGAATGGCCCTTTTTCCATTGGCATTCTTTTCACTACATTTTTAATATTATTTTTATCCTTAGAACCTCCGAATAAATTAAATAAACCCATATAACCTTTTCACCTCCAAGCAACCTCTGCTTACTGCTACTTTTGCATCAAATTATAAGCATTTCCATATTTCATAGGGTCCTTAAAGAAAACTTTTATAAATTCATTCTTTTTTATTGAAATAGAGGGCATCACATTTGTACCTGCTCTAAAATCTGAAACAAAATCAAATTTTACTCCGTCCTCTACACTCTGCGGATATGCCCCTTCTTTTTTAACATAACAAAGTACTTCCTTTTTTATATTAATATCCGGCCTTATAGTTATGGTAACAGTTTTCACTTTAGAGAAAATAGCCTTTTTTTCATCTATCTCATATAATATATTTGGTTTTCCTGTACTCAACGTAATTCGATTCTTCCCATCGTCTTGCTTAACCAGAACTATTTCCTCCTCATCTTCTGAGGCAGAAAATATGTAAAAAGTGTATTGATTTATCTCTTCAATTTGCTCTACATATCCATTAAATTCTTTGTATTCATCCTTTGTATACAGCTTGGGTTTTAAATGAAATAGTTCATCTATACTAATCTCATCTATACCCTTAATTTTGAATATGTAGACAAGTTCCTTATCCTTTGGCCAATCCCATCTTATCGAAAACTTTTCCTTTGTCAGTTCATACCTTATTATTCCTATGCCTTCCTCCTCCGGCATTAACTCCCTAATTTCCATAAAATATCTCCAATCTATTTAAAGCTATTATTATTACTTGAGCCTGAGTTACGCCTATAGCCGCTGCTGTTGGATACTAAGCTGCTATTTTTTCTAAAGGATTTTTTTGATCCTTCATCTATATCCTGTACTCTTGAAAATAAAGTAAATACAAAAGCTATAATTGCAGCTGCAAGTCCTCTATAAAGACTACCAAACCAAGGTACACTGTTAAATCCAATTTCTAATATAAAACCTGCAATCACCCCAGAAATAGCACCGCCAATTATAAAGCCTTTAAGTAAAAACTTGTTATCAAAAATAAAACTTACACTAACAGCTATAGCTGTTCCAATAAGCGCTATAAATAGTACTCTTAGGAATGCATATACACCACTGTTCTGATCAAGTCCATTTCTCTTGTCCACCAATAATCGCTGCTGCCTATCCAAATAGATTTTCTTAAATACATCTTTTAAATCCTTCACATCACTTACGCTATAATAGTTGCCTCCAGTAGCTCTAGCTATACTCTTTAAGGTGTCAAAATTATTTTCTTTAGCCATACCTATTGTGTAAACTGGTATACCCTTATCTTCATAAGGCTTCATGGTCTCATTAAACTTAGCTCCTAAATCGTAATTATCTCCACCATCAGAAAGTAAAATAACCATAGCATTCCTGCCGCTTTCTGCGGTTTCATTTATATGTAAAAGAGCTTTATCAAGAGCGTCCTTCATATTTGTATGACCTGCTGGAGTTTCGTACTGCTTAAGCTTTTCATCAACTTCTGCTCTAACCTCTGCGGTAATTTGGGTCATAGCCAGCACCTGTTCAGCTTTGTCATTAAATACATAAATGGCTGCCCTATTATCTGAATTCATATTATTTAGTAAATTTTTAACTGCTTCAAATCTTTCATTTTTAGGATCCGTGTTGCTCATACTCCCAGAAGTATCTACGGCTATTGCAACATCATTAATTACTTTTTGACCCTTAAAATTAATTTCATATAAAAACTGCAATATTGTAGCTGCTATAAATAAAGCCACCAAAGTGCATGGAATTAAAAACTTCCAAGAGGTTCTTGCATAATTGTTTTTCCACGCATGACCATTGATTCTTGGGCTTATCATCTCTGCGATAAGACACATAACACCTATAAAAAACGCCAATTGCCCAAAATATATTCCCATAAGAAGACTATGGGGCATGGAGTACTGGAAACTTCCCAGCAAGACCTCTCCCATAACGAAACCTATTAGTCCCCCTATAACGCTGAATAAAACCATAATACCGTTTATCTTAGTTTTCATAATACACCTCCAATTCATTGCTGTTGTGGAATCCATAGCCGTTGGCTATACAGGCATCGTAGTATCTTGCTGCATTTTTTACATATATAATATCCTTTAGCTTAAAGCCACCCATTAGTTGAAGCTTTTCAATACCACTTACACGCTTTTCATGTACATAACCAATCTTGTAGCTTCTGGTTTCTCTATCAAAATTCAAGGCATACTTAATAAATTCGTTACTGTAATCTCCGAAAAAGTATTTCTCTATGTATCTCGAAACATCGTAGTTCATTATGTAGACTTTTACTACAGAATTGTCCTCCAGAATGTTATAAAGCTTTCTATATAGTTCTTCCTTAGACAACACTTTGTTATTCCACTGCTCCATAGTTATATTGGCTCTTTCACTTAATTCTTCTTCGAAAGATTTTAGAAAGTCCTGCTGCGACAATATATATCTTTCACAAATCCTGCTAAGTTTTTTTATGAAAGAATCTCCTGTAGCCGAAACTGAACCTCTATCATCCTCTTTTAATAACGTTGAGATATTTCCAAGGAAATTATCTTGAAAGTAAAAGTTCTCTCCATATGTATCCTCTAACTTTGATATTATGCCCTTTACTACGTTTGTATAATATTCCCTTATGTTTTGCCCTATATAATCATCTTGATGTTTCGCTAATCCTGATGCGTAGCTGCTAAGCTCTTCTTCCATGCTGTACAGCTTTGTTACCTGATTTTTAATTTCCTCATGAAGATTAATGATAAAGACTTCATACTTATTTAATATTTCCTGCCTTCCTTTAAGCATTAATATTTCTAATCTTCTGCCGTAAACTTCTGTAAAAAGCTGTTTTTTTATCTCTTCAATGCCATTATTTCCTCCAAACATGCTTCTTAACATAGATGGCATCTGAGGGCGCATGTTATATATTTCATTAATTTCACTTTCTAAATCTGAAATATTTGTGTCAATAATCTTATTACTTTCTTTAATATAATCTATGATTGTTCCTGAAGCTTCTCTTGATTCCTGCGCCGTCCAAGCATAGGCACTGTATAGTCCATATTTAGAATTATTACATACACTTTCATATACAGTATTTTTCAGTTCTTCATAGAAGTTTTTCTCATGGATAGAATTATATAAAGGCTGCTGAAAATTTTCTATAAAGAAGTTACTGCAGTTTTCTCCATATAATAGTTCTTCCACATCTCTCAAAGTGATTTTACCAAACCTCTTAGATGATATGTCAGAGCTTATAGTCATAAGTGCTGTCATATCTTCAATTTTCTTATCCGATGGTATGAAGCTTGATACTTTTAAGTTAAGGCTGTCATTATCCAACTTAAATACTCTTAGTATTTCCTCTGTGCTTTTCTTTGACATTTGTTGTAATTTGAACATTACATCATCGAAAACTATAGATAATACCATAACTGCCACTGCACTGTTAGGTCTTTTCACCTTTGCCAGCCCTGCTGTAGACAATATTAGTCCCTCATCTTCACCAGAAATATTCCTTTTAAATCTAGTGTTATCATAGTATTGGTTTTCTGTGTCATAGGTATCTATGTTTATATTTCTGTTCTTTAACAAATTTATGTATGATATTATCTGATAATTATCCTCTAAGCTATTGTTAGGTATTACCCCTTTTTCATTTGTATCAGATAGGATGTAAACCAACTCAAACAAGGGCTTATTATCATTAATTACAGATAATTTTTTGTCACTTCCAAAAACCTCTATGGGTTTATCAAAACAAAATTTGGGGCTTTGTATATATTCAAGCTCCTTAAAGAAGCTCACTGCATACGCAGCTGATAAAAAGGAATCTCCTTCACTTTTCTCCTGTAAAAGCGTATATAAATCCGCAAAAACCATTCTAAAATGCTGACTTAGTTTTGTTTTTATTAGCAGAGTGATTTCAGGTATTAGTATATTTAATGGATCATCAGCGCCAGTAATTACTGATATATTAATTCTCTCAAAAGATGGAAACATCCTCCCTGAGTTCAATATATTATTTTTTACACTCACTACTGCCTCGTTAAGCTTTTTTAGCAGTTCTTCGTTATTATAAAAACTTTCACTAATATTTCTTCTTAAATTCTTACTTCCATCTTCTTTATATCCAATATTGAAGTTTACTCTATTTTCTCCCTGCAGTACTTCTTTCGAGAATATATTTAAGAATATAATTCCGCCGTTATTGTCCCAGTTCTTATTTACGTCTTCATAAATTGCTTTAGAAGCATCTATAGTTTTATCGCCTATAAACACAAAAAGAACTGGATTATTTACTTTTCTAGGTCCATCTTCGCTGTATATTTGCTTATTCACATATAAAGTATATTCATCAGAAAACTGCTTAAATAAATCTTCCATAGTAAACCTCCAATAATAATCTTACAGCTTATTCTCCCAAAACTGCATCATACCATGACCAAAATTCTCATTGGGTCTTTTCCAGAAACCAAATTTCTCATAAAATTCTTCTTTCCCCCTTGCAGCCATAAGTCCCACGATTGCTCCCTCACATGCATTGCCTGAAATGAATTCCATAACCTTTTTCATCATGCCTTTTCCAATACCTTTACCTTGATGCCTTGGATCCACAATAACATCTTGAATATAAAAGCAGGTACTCCAATCTCCCACCACTCTTATCATTCCAATGACTTCGTCATTAGCAATAGCAACAACTCCGTATAGAGAATTATCTAACCCTTTTACTACCGCTTCCTTTGTTGGTATCCCCCAGCTTACTGAATTCCTCAGCTTAACAAACTCATCAACAGTGGGCTTTCTCTCAGCTAATTTATATGAATTCAAAGTGTTCCCCTCCTAGTTGCTTTAATCTACGAATAAACCTTTAATTATAGCTAAATTAACTTCTTCTAAACTATCAACCATTAAATCTGCTTTAGATAAATCCTGATTGCCAGAGTTTATATTTTTAAAACCTATGCATTTCATATCTGCAGCCTTTGCCGCCTTTACCCCATTCCTTGAATCCTCAATAACAATACATTTTTCAGGCTTAACTTCTAACATTCTTGAAACCTCCTGAAAAATATCAGGTGCTGGCTTACCCTTCGTAACTTCTTCACCGCTTAATATTTTGATAAAATACTCTTCAATATTAAATTTTTTCAATACTGCCATGATGAATTCTCTTGGAGATGAGGATGCTAAAGCTATTTTTATATTGTTATCCTTCAATTCCTTTAATAAAGCCGTAACCCCATCTATTGGAACCACATCTCGTTCATCAAGAATAGTCAGTTTCAACTCCATCTGTAATTTTATTAATTCCTCAACAGATAATATGATATTGTATTTCTCACGTAATCTGGACCACATTTCCGGATTAGTCATACCTACATATTCATTTAATTCTTCATCAAGGATATCAATATCACAATGCTTCAATGTACATTTATCTACCTCAAAATGAATTGGTTCACTATCAATAATTACACCATCCATATCAAAAATAACTGCCTCTAACACTTAAAACCCCCCTTTAATTTACCAAGAAACTTAGTGGAATATCCCACTAAGCTTCTTAATAAAACTTCATCTATTCCACGTTTTTCTTTATTTCCTTTAGCTTATCAAGTACGTTGAAATAGAAACTATATAATTCATCACCATTGTCTAACTCATATCTTCTATAGTCAAGCTCCTCTACGCTCTTAGAGTAAATCTCAATCATGGTAAGAATTCTATCATAAAGTGTTTTAGTTCCTTCCTCCATAGAAAGCTCTCCAAGTCTTTTGTCAGACTTTGCATTAACTACATTCTTATATTTATCGTCAAGCTCCCAAAACTTATTGAAGATAGTAAACTCAGGATACTGCTTTTGCTTCATCAGATTCACAAAAGGCTCTATATCAGTTCTTTCATCAACATCCTTGTCATACATGTATACCACACCTTTTTTACAGATCGTTTCTGTATACATTGCTTGTATAAATTCGTCCATAACTCTTGTTGCCTTATCAAGGTTATGAAGGAAGCCCTGCAATTCTTCTATCTTTCCTTGTATTCCTTCATATTTTGATACTTCTTCTTTTATTAGTTCAATTAGCTTTGGACTTCTTATAAAGTTTTCCTTAGCAGATTTATCATCCCTGCTGTCGAATATATAGTATTTCTGCATATCTGCATGTTCGATTAGTGAAAGCTTATCTGCTAGAAGTTTTCTAAGATCTCCAACACATCTTCTTATTTCAGCTACGTTAGGCGCTTTTCCTTCTTCTAAGCCTAAATCATATTTTGAAGTAAATTCATCTATATCAAAAGCTATAGTTGGTATACATTTGAATACGGAATTACTCATAGCCTTAGTATCTACAATGCATCCAAGCTTCACAGCTTTATCGAATAATTCTCTTACTTCATTGTTATATCTCTTAACTCTTTCGTTTAGGTGAGTTGTACCCCAGGATGCTTCTGGTATTGGTGAAGGAAGGTATGCCCAGTTATTTTCTCTTGTTTGTACTAAATGTCTTCCTATTCCCTCTTTTTCAAATATAGTTTCTTCATAGTTTTTCTCATAAAGTCTTATAGGAGCATAGGCATAAAGCGGAACTCCATTTTCTGTGTTTAACCAGAATATTCTATTGGATACCTTGCTTTCCTTTATATTTACTGAATGACCAAAGGTACTGTTTTCCTTATACTCTTTTATTCCTTTTAGTATTCTTGGAGTTTTAGCTGGCACAGATACCATGTTCCAAGA
>JAUZPI010000039.1 GCA_030706015.1 Bacillota bacterium | reverse complement strand
GACAAGGTTTTTTATTTATAAGAATGTATACTTATAAATTTTCGTACATTTTTTACTACATACATCAAAATAAGACTATAGATAAGGGGGCTATTTTAATGAGCTATAGCGTAGGATATCCTGAAAAACAGGGTTTATATGATCCTGCATTTGAAAAAGACAACTGTGGAATAGGTTTTATTGCAAATATAAAAGGTGAAAAAACTCATGACATAGTTAAAAAAGGTATTGAGATATTAGTTAATTTAACACATAGGGGGGCGGTAGGTGCAGATAAGAATACTGGTGATGGTGCTGGTATACTTGTGCAAATACCACATGAATTCTTTAAAATAAGTTGTGATAATATAGGCATAGAGCTTCCTAATTCCGGTGAGTATGCAGTAGGTATGACATTCTTACCAAAAGAGACAGCACTTAGACATCAATGTGAAGGTATATTTGAAAGAGCTGTAGAAGAAGAAGGACAAAAAGTGCTAGGATGGAGAGATGTTCCTAGAGATAACAGCGGTATTGGAGTTACTGCAAGAGGAACTGAACCTATCATAAGACAAATATTTATCGAAAAATGCGGATGTACAGAAGAAGAGTTTGAAACTAAGCTTTATATTATAAGAAAGAGAGCTGAAAGTGAAGTTAAGAGATTAGTGGCTGTAAGCTCAGATTATTTCTATATATGCAGCTTATCAAGTAAAACTATTGTATATAAAGGTCTATTGTTAGCAGAACAAATAGATGGTTATTATTTAGATCTTACTAACAGCAACTTCAAAAGTGCATTAGCTTTAGTACATCAAAGATATAGTACTAATACGTTCCCAACTTGGGATTTGGCTCAACCATTTAGATATTTAGCACACAACGGGGAAATAAACACTATTAGAGGTAATAGAAACTGGATGAACGCAAGAGAAGGCGTGCTAAAATCAAAAGTATTTGGAGAAAAAATTGAAAAATTATTCCCTATAGTAAATACAAGTGGATCTGACTCAGCTTCTTTAGATAACATGTTTGAACTGTTAGTTAAGGATGGAAGAACTTTAACTCATTCAGCTATGATGTTAATCCCAGAAGCTTGGGAAGCAAACAAAGGAATAAGTGAAGAAGAAAGAGCATTCTTTGAATATCACGGTTCTCTAATTGAGCCTTGGGATGGTCCAGCTGCAGTAGGCTTTACTGATGGTGTGCAAATTGGTGCTACATTAGATAGAAATGGATTAAGACCAGCTAGATATGTAATTACAAAGAGTGGACTTGCTGTAGTTGCTTCTGAAGCAGGTGTATTAAAATTTGCACCTGAAGAGATAGAAAGAAATGGAAGACTACAACCTGGTAAGATGTTCTTAATTGATACAAAAGAAGGAAGAATAATAGAAGACGCTGAAATAAAGAATTATGTTTTTGAAGAAAAACCATACGTAGAAATGGTTGAAGCTAACAAATATAAACTTGATCAATTTGAAGGTATCGTTGAAGAAACTGAAGTTAATCCTGAATCATTAAAAGAAAAGCATCAAGCTTATGGATATTCACTAGAAGATCTAAAGGTTATAATAGGACCTATGGCGAAAACTGGTAAAGAACCTATTGGCTCAATGGGTAACGATACTCCATTAGCAGTTTTATCAAATAAATCTCAATTGTTATTTGCTTACTTCAAGCAATTATTTGCTCAAGTTACAAATCCACCTATAGATCCAATAAGAGAAGAACTTGTAACATCTCTTATGAATTATATAGGAACTCAAGAAAATATATTGGATAAAGACTTAGCAGGAAAACCATTTATTCAAATTGATGGACCTATTCTATCTGATTTGGATATGGCAAAGATTAAAAGCTTAAAAAATAAGGACTTTAAAACTACTACTATTCCAATCACATTTAAGTATGATGCAGGGGTAGAAGGTTTTAAAGAAGCACTTAAGGCAATCTGTGAAAGAGCGTCTAAGAGAATAGAAGAAGGCTACAATGTATTAGTTCTTAGTGACAAGAATGTTGATGCATATGAAGCTGCTATACCAAGCTTACTTGCAGTATCAGCAGTACAACATCATTTGATTAAAGAAAAGACACGTACAAAGGTTTCAATAATAGTGGAAACTGGAGAAGCAAGAGAAACTATGCATTTTGCATTACTTCTTGGATATGGTGCAACAGCTGTTAACCCATATTTAGCATTCCAAACTATAGATCAATTACTTAAAGACGGTGATTTAAGCGGTGTAACAGCAGATGAAGCTAAGTTTAATTTTGCAGACGCTGTAAACCATGGTTTATTGAAGATACTATCAAAGATGGGTATATCTACTCTTAGAAGCTATCATGGCGCACAAATCTTTGAAGCAATTGGTTTAAATGAACAGTTTATAAATGATTATTTTGAAGGAACACCATCAAGAATTGGTGGTATCGGCATAGATGAAGTAGCTGAAGAGATATTAGCAAGACATAAAAATGCATTTAACAAGCTTAGAAAACCTGTTTCAGAATTAGAGGTGGGTGGAAAATATGCTTGGAGAAAAGATGGAGAATTCCATTTATTCAATCCTGAAACATTATATAAACTTCAGGTTGCTACTAGAACAAGCAATTATGGACTTTATAAGGAGTACGCAAAAGCTATCAATGAACAAGATAAGAATTTGTGTACAATAAGAGGATTATTCGATCTTAAGTTTGGAAACGAAATTCCAATAGAAGAAGTAGAACCAGTAAGTGAAATTGTTAAGAGATTCTGTACAGGTGCAATGTCTATGGGTTCTATCAGTAAAGAAGCCCATGAAACTATTGCAATAGCTATGAACAGACTTGGTGGAAGAAGTAACACTGGTGAAGGTGGAGAAGATCCAGCTAGATTTACCCCAGATGACAACGGTGATTTAAGAAGAAGTTCAATAAAACAAATTGCGTCTGCTAGATTTGGTGTAACAGCTGAATATTTAGTAAATGCAGATGAACTTCAAATTAAGATGGCTCAAGGAGCAAAACCAGGTGAAGGTGGACAGTTACCAGGTAAGAAAGTTGATGTTAACATTGCGAAATTAAGACATTCAACTCCTGGAATAGATCTTATATCACCACCACCACATCATGATATTTATTCTATTGAAGATTTAGCTCAATTAATCTTTGATTTGAAGAATGTAAATCCTTCTTCAAGAGTAAGTGTTAAGCTGGTTTCAGAAGTTGGTGTAGGTACAGTAGCAGCTGGTGTTGCTAAGGCACATTCTGATGTTATTCTTATAAGTGGTCATGATGGAGGTACTGGAGCATCACCAGTTTCATCAATAAAACATGCAGGTCTTCCATGGGAACTTGGACTTGCTGAAACTCAACAAGTACTTCTACTAAATGACTTAAGAAGCAGAGTAATTGTTCAAACTGATGGACAATTAAAGACAGGTAGAGACGTTATTATAGCTGCACTTCTTGGTGCTGAGGAATTTGGATTTGCTACTACTGCATTAGTAGTTTTAGGATGTACAATGCTTAGAAACTGCCACCTAAATACTTGTGATATGGGTATAGCAACTCAAGATCCTGAACTTAGAAAGAACTTCAAGGGTAAGCCAGAATATGTAGTTAACTTCTTTACATTTATAGCACAAGAAGTAAGAGAATTAATGGCTAAATTAGGATTTAGAACAATAAATGAAATGGTTGGTAGAGTAGATAAGATAGAATCTAAGAAGACTATCGATCATTGGAAGGCTAAAGGACTTGATTTATCAAGCATACTTTACAAGCCTGATATGCCAAAGAGAATTAAGCCATACTGTGTAATTTCACAAGACCATGGTTTAGAACATTGTCTTGATAATAAATTAATTAAATTTGCTGCTCCAGCTCTTGAAGAAAAGAAAGCTGTTGTTGGTAATTTTGAAATAAAGAATGTAAATCGTTCTGTTGGAACTATGTTAAGTGGAAAAATTGCAAAACTTCATGGAAGTGAAGGATTAGCAGATGATACTATTAAATTAAACTTTACAGGTTCAGCTGGACAAAGCTTTGGTGCATTTGGAGCTAAGGGTCTTACACTTGTACTTGAGGGTGAAGCAAATGACTATGTTGGTAAAGGACTTTCAGGTGCTAAGATAGTAATTAAAACTCCATCAAAAGCAACATTTGCTCAAAACGAAAATGTTATAGCAGGTAATACAATTCTTTACGGAGCAACATCTGGTAAAGTATTTATAAATGGTATAGTTGGTGAGCGTTTTGCAGTAAGAAATAGTGGTGCAGTAGCAGTTGTTGAAGGTGTTGGTGATCACTGTTGTGAATACATGACAGGCGGAGTTGCTGTTATTATAGGTAACACAGGAAGAAACTTTGCAGCAGGTATGAGCGGCGGAATAGCTTATGTTCTAGATAATGCTGGAGACTTTAATGAAAAATGCAACATGGAAATGGTTGAAATTGATCCTATTACAGATCAAGATGATGAAAAAGCATTATATAATATTATAAAAGAACATTATGACAACACTAACAGTGCACAGGCAAAGAACATCTTAGATAACTGGGAAGCTTATAAAGCTAAATTTAAGAAGGTTATACCTACTGCATATAAGGCTGTACTTGAAAAAATGAAAGCAGAAGCTGCGGCTTCAAATATGTAGGGGGTGTTGTTGTAATGGGAAAAGTAACAGGATTTAAAGAATTTGATAGAGAAACTTCTAAAAAGCGTCCAGTTAAAGAAAGAATAAACGACTATAAAGATGTTTATAAGAAAATGGATGAAGAAACATTGAAAAACCAAGGAGCAAGATGTATGGACTGTGGTACTCCATTTTGTTCCTGGGGTTGCCCAATAGGTAACTTGATGCCAGATTGGAATGATATGGTATACAAGGGAGAATGGGAAAAAGCTTATAATAGATTAAGCTTAACTAGTAATTTTTCAGAGTTTACTGGAAGAGTATGTCCAGCAATTTGTGAAGGTGCATGTACTTTAGGCGTAAACAGATTACCTGTTTCCATAAGAGAAATTGAACTTTCTATAATTGAAAAAGCTTATGAACAAGGTACTATAAAAGCAAATCCTCCTAAAGTTAGAACAGGTAAAAAAGTTGCAGTAGTAGGATCAGGTCCAGCAGGACTTGCAGTTGCGGCAGAATTAAATTCTGTTGGTCACTTAGTAACTGTATTTGAAAGAGCTGATGAAGTTGGTGGATTATTAAGATATGGTATTCCAGATTTCAAGCTTGAAAAATGGGTTATTGATAGAAGAGTAGACCTTATGAAAGAAGAAGGAATTGAATTCAGAACTAGCGTAAATGTTGGTGTGGATTATAGTGTAGAAGACCTTAAGAAAAACTTCGATGCAGTTGTATTAACTGGAGGATCTACTATTCCAAGAGATATAAATATTGAAGGAAGAGAACTTGAGGGTATACACTTTGCTGTAGACTTCTTATCACAACAAAATAGAAGAGTTGCTGGTAAGACTATTAATGGAAAAGAGATAACAGCTGAAGGCAAAAATGTTCTTGTTATAGGCGGTGGTGATACAGGTTCAGACTGTATCGGTACTTCTGTAAGACATGGTGCAAAAGGTGTTTATCAAATAGAAATTATGCCTAAGCCACCAACTGAGAGAGATGATACAATGCCTTGGCCAGAATATCCAAGAACTCTTAAAACTTCAACATCTCATGAAGAAGGATGCGAAAGAGACTGGTGTGTTTCAACTAAGAAATTCATTGGAGAAAATGGAAAAATTACATCTATCCAAGGTGTTAGAGTTGAGTGGAAAAAAGATAGCACTGGCAGAATGGTAATGGAAGAAATTCCAGGTACTGAATTTGAAAGACCAGTTGAGTTGGTTCTACTTGCTATGGGATTCGTACATCCTCAACATGAAGGAATGGTTAATGATTTAGGATTAAAATTAGACCAAAGAGGAAATGTATCTGGTGACGAAAACTATATGACTAGCGAAGAAGGCATATTTGTAGCTGGAGATATGAGAAAAGGTCAATCACTTGTAGTATGGGCTATAAATGATGGAAGAAGAGCTGCAAAGAGTGTAGATAAATACTTAATGGGTGAAACTTCCCTAAGAGGTTAATATTAAAATAATAGCTAATAATAAAAAACAGCTTACGATTATTAATAATCGTAAGCTGTTTTTGATATTTTCGCAAAAACATATCATTCGTATTGATAAAATGATAAAAAATATATGAAATATTGCTAATTTATTGTTGACAATATTACTCTACTTTGTTATTATTATTGTATAAAGTCTAGTAAAACACTCAACATTAAAAGGAGTGAAAAAATGAAATTATCTACTAAAGGACGATATGGAGTTAAGGCTATGGTAGATTTAGCAATTAATTATGGAGGAGAACCTGTTTCCATAAAAAGCATATCTGAAAGACAAAATATTTCTGAATATTATCTTGAGCAGCTCTTTTCTACTTTGAGAAAAGCACAGCTTGTAAAAAGTATAAGGGGTGCACAAGGTGGATATATATTAAATAGGCCACCAGCGGAAATAACTGTATCACAAATAATGGATGTTTTAGAGGGGCCGGTTGAAATATCTGAATGCTTGGATGAAGGAACTTGTGATAATATCAGTTGCTGTACTACCAGACTATTATGGGCAAAAATTAAAGAGAGTATTGAAAATGTTACTCAGTCAATAACACTACAGGACATGGTAGATGACTACAATAACATGAGATTAGTTAAGGAGTGAATAATTATGGAAAAGACAGTTTATTTAGATTATGCGGCAACTACTTTTGTTAAGCCTGAAGTTGTTGAGGCTATGATGCCTTATTACACTAAATATTTTGGAAATCCTTCCTCATTGTATTCAATAGCTAGAGATACAAAAAATGCTATAGATGAAAGCAGAGCAGTAGTTGCTAAGGCAATTAATGCAGATAGAAGCGAAGTTTATTTCACTGGTGGAGGCTGCGAAGCTGATAACTGGGCGTTAAAAGGAATAGCTTTTGCAAATAAGAACAAAGGAAATCACATTATAACAACCAAAATAGAACACCATGCTATTGAAGAAACTTGTAAGTTTTTGGCACGAAATGGTTTTGAAATAACTTATCTTTCAGTAGATGAAGAAGGTTTTATAAATTTAGAAGAATTAAAAAATGCCATAACTGATAAGACAATATTAGTATCAGTTATGTTCGCAAATAATGAAGTGGGAACAATACAGCCTATAAAAGAAATAGGAGCAATCTGCAAGGAGAAAAAGGTACTTTTCCACACTGATGCTGTTCAAGCAACAGGACATGTACACATAGATGTTAAAGAAATGAATATTGATTTACTTTCTATGGCTGCTCATAAGTTCTATGGTCCAAAGGGAGTAGGTGCTTTATACATAAGAAAAGGTGTCAAGATAGATAATCTAATTCATGGTGGAGGTCAAGAAAGAGGAAAGAGAGCAAGTACTGAAAATATAGCTTCTATTGTTGGTATGGGAAAAGCTCTAGAATTAGCTCTTGAACACATGAAAGAAGATTCAGAAAGATTAACAAAACTAAGAGATAAATTAATAGATGGTATATTTGAAAAAATTCCATATGCAAAGTTGAATGGATCAAGAGGCGATAAAAGAATGCCAGGTAACGTTAATTTCAGCTTTATCGGTATAGAAGGAGAGGCGTTATTGCTTTTATTAGACAGTGAAGGTATATGTGCTTCAACTGGAAGTGCTTGTGCATCAGGATCTTTAGATCCATCACATGTATTACTAGCTATGGGATTACCTCATGAAACAGCTCACGGTTCATTAAGACTAAGTCTTGGTGAAGGCAGCACAGAAGAGGATGTAGATTATGTTTTAGAAGTATTACCGAAAATAGTTAAAAGACTAAGAGATATGTCACCATTATGGGAAGATTTCTTAAAGAGAGGGGATAAATAATTATGATGAATTATAGTGAAAAGGTTATGGATCATTTCAAAAATCCTAGAAATGTTGGAGAAATAGAGGATGCTAACGGTGTTGGAGAAGTAGGAAATCCACAATGTGGAGATATAATGAAAATATATATTAAGGTAGTAGATAATAAAATTGAAGATGTTAAGTTTAAAACCTTTGGATGTGGTTCTGCTATTGCATCATCTAGTATGGCTACAGAACTTATAAAAGGAAAAACTATTGATGAAGCATGGCAGCTTACAAATAAAGCAGTTGCTGATGCACTAGACGGCCTCCCACCAATAAAAATGCATTGTTCAGTTCTAGCAGAAGAGGCTATACACAAAGCAATCAATAACTACAGAGAATCAGTAGGACTTGAACCATGGGAAATGAAAACTCATTCAGAATGTATACATGAACATGTACACGGAAATTAGGTGAAAGATAACATATGGGAAAAAAAGTACTTTTAGGAATGAGCGGCGGAGTAGATAGCTCTGTAGCCGCTTACCTATTAAAAGAGCAAGGATATGATGTTATTGGAGCAACTATGCAGGTATGGCCTCATGATGAATGTTATGAGGAACTTGAAGGCACATGTTGTTCTCTTTCCTCTGTAGAGGATGCTAGAATAGTTGCGTACAAATTAGGAATACCATTTTATGTACTAAATTTTAAAGAAGTGTTTCAAACTAATGTTATTGATTATTTTATTGATGAATACTTAAACGGCAGAACTCCAAATCCATGTATTGCTTGTAACAAATATATTAAATTTGATGCTTTTCTTAAAAAGGCTAAAGAGATTGGAGCAGATTATGTAGCAACTGGTCATTATGCTCTTATTGAAGAATATAACGGCAGATATCTGCTTAAAAGATCAGCAGATGATAAAAAGGATCAGACATACGTTCTTCATAGTATGACTCAGTATCAGTTGAGCCATACCTTAATGCCATGCGGAAAGTATCCAAAGGAAAGAATACGAGAAATAGCTAAAGAAATAGGATTGGAAGTTCACAATAAAAAGGACAGCGAAGAGATATGTTTCATACCTGATAATGATCATGGTGGTTACATAAAGAGAAAAGTTCCTGATAAGGTTATGGAAGGTAATTTTGTAGATAAGCACGGAAAAATACTAGGTAAACATAAAGGCATTGTTTACTATACCATTGGTCAAAGAAAAGGTTTAGGTATAGCTCTTGGTACTCCTATGTTTGTTACTGACATTAATCCTTGGAAGAATGAAGTGGTTCTCGGTAGCCAAGATGATATTTTCAAGACTGAGCTTATAGCAAAAGATATAAACTTTATTCCTTTTGATACCCTTACTGAAGAGCTTGATGTAAAGGCAAAGATAAGATATTCTGCTCCACCATCGGATGCAAAGATTATTCCTCTTCCAGACGGTAGAGTAAAAGTAGTATTTAACGAAAAGCAAAGGGCTTTAACGAAGGGGCAATCAGTAGTATTCTACGATGACCAATATTTAGTTGGCGGAGGAATAATTGACGAAATTTTATAAATAGATTTGTAAACAGGGTTGTTTAAGATAAACAATAAAAAGTTCTCAATATTTTTGAGAACTTTTTGTCGTGCTTAAATTTAAATAAAATCAATATAAATTCTAAACATATTTTTGTGTGAAATGGTTAATATATAAAGTAGAGGTGAAAAAAACATAAAATTATGTATAGAATTAAAAGCTTTATGCTTATGAATGTAGAGAATACACAGGGCAAAAAAATTGGCTATATAAATGATTTATTAATCAATTTTTATGAGAGAAAGGTTACAGGTTTTGAAGTAACACCATATTCAATGTTAAAAAAATGCGCATATGTTCAGTTAGAAGATGTAATCTCCTACAATAAAAAGATGATTGTAAATAGGTTGTCTACCAGGAGAAGTATACCTTTTAGCTACATTAGGAATATGGATGTAATTGATAAACATGGTTCCATAATTGGTATGGTTGAGGATATTATGTTTGATTCCTCAAATTTTGAGATTCAAGGCATGATTGTTTCAACGGGATTAGTGCAAAACTTAACAAAAGGTAAAAAGATAATTCTTCAAAAGGAATGCATAATAGGCTGCGAAAATGTTTTTTATTTTGGAGATAATAATAAACTAAATTTTATATCTAAGCTACACAGACTAACTTTGGAAGTAAAAAAAGATGAAAAAAATGAAAAGGATATATAAGTTTATAATTCCGTTTATTGTAGTAATTTTGATTAGCTGTTTAATATATGAAAGTCGTACGCTTAGAGAGTCAGTATATATTGTTTTTTTGTCATTTATAATAGCGTATATATTAAAACCTATGCACAAGACTTTGATGAATAAAAATATAAAGAAGGGAACTGCAGCAGCGGTTTTAATCTTCTTATTTATTATGATTTTGCTATTGGCAATTGTCTTTATTATTCCGTCAATAATTAAGGAAAGTTTAAGTGTAAATACTACTGAATCTGAATTGTATAAGTACATTACTATGATTAATAATAAGCTTAAACCTATAAATGATAATAAGATCTTAAATACAGTAGTGTCAACAATTTATGAGAAAGGTAATAAACAAATAGTACATGTCTTTAATAAAATGTTTGATTGGATGGTGAATATAGGAACAAATTCTGTAGAGTATGCCATAGTGCCAATAATATCCTATTACTTCTTAGCAGACGGTGATAATATCGAAAATAAAGTAATAGTAATGTTCCCTACTAGCTGGAGAGCAACTGCAAAGAAAATTCTTTCGGATATAGATAAAATATTAAGCAGGTATGTAGTAAGTCAGCTTTTGCTTTGCATATTAGTAAGCTTGCTAACCTTTATAGTGTTATATTTTTTACATATTGACTATCCTGTTATACTGTCAATTTTAAATGGATTGTTTAATATTATTCCGTATTTTGGGCCTATTTTTGGTATTGTTCCAGTAGTTATAGTTGCACTGCTGGAATCTCCAAAGACAGCATTATGGGCATTATTTTGGATGTATGCAATTCAACAAATAGAAGGAAATATTATATCTCCAAAGGTAACTAGTGATGCAATAAGTATACATCCATTACTAGTCATAATAATACTTATAGTAGGTGGAAAACTTGGTGGTTTTGCAGGAATGGTGTTAGCCATTCCCATCAGTGTAGTTATAAAAGTAATATATGAAGATCTAAATTACTATTTATTTTAGATAAATATTGACATTATGCTTATTTTTTCTTATAATCTATGTCAGTTGAATATGATAAGACGATGATGAGAAGGAGTAAATATATTTGGATATTAAGAGAGGAAGTGGCTGGTGAAAACTTCTTACTAGGTATATTGAAGCAATCTCTAAGTTTTTCAATTTTAAGTGACACTATTGTGTAATTAGGGTGGTACCGCGGAATTTTACTTTCGTCCCTTGCTTGGGATGAAGGTTTTTTTATTATATTGAACAATTTAGAGTTTAGTTAAAGTGTAGTAAACAATATAAAATTTGAAATTATGGAGGAAATAAACATGAACAAATTGGGTTTGAATGAAATCAGAGAAGCATATTTGCAATTTTTTGAAAGTAAGGATCATTTAAGATTAGAAAGCTTTCCATTGGTTCCTAAAAATGATAAAAGTTTATTGTTAATAAATGCTGGTATGGCACCACTTAAGCCATATTTTACAGGTCTGCAGATACCTCCAAAAAAGAGAATAACTACTTGTCAAAAATGTATTAGAACTGGTGATATCGAAAATGTAGGTAAGACTTCAAGACATGGAACATTTTTTGAGATGTTAGGTAATTTCTCCTTTGGAGACTATTTTAAGAATGAAGTTATTCCATGGGCGTGGGAATTTGTAACGGAAGTGCTTCAATTACCTAAAGATAGATTATATGTAACTATTTATTTAGATGATGATGAAGCTTTCAAAATATGGACTGAGAAAGCTGGCGTTGACCCAAAACGTATTTTTAGGTTAGGCAAAGATGATAACTTCTGGGAAATTGGTCAAGGACCTTGTGGACCTTGTTCAGAGATACATTTTGACAGAGGTGAAGGAGTGGTAACTTCTGTTGAGGAATTTATCAAGGCTGCTGATGAAGATAGAGTAGTAGAATTCTGGAATTTGGTATTTACACAATTTGACAAAGATGAGAATGGAAACTACAATAAGCTAGCTAGCCCTAATATTGATACGGGAATGGGTCTTGAAAGAATAGCAACAATAATGCAAGGTAATAACAGCATTTTTGAAGTTGATACAATAAGAAACATTTTGGATGAAGTATCAAAAATATCAGGTGTTAAATATGGTGCAGAATATAATAGTGATGTATCATTAAGAATAATAACTGACCATGTTAGAAGTGTTACTTTTATGATCAGTGATGATATACTACCATCAAATGAAGGCAGGGGTTATGTGTTAAGAAGACTTCTTAGAAGAGCAGCAAGACACGGACGTTTATTAGGTATTAAAAATACATTCCTTTCTGATATATGCAATATAGTTATCAGAGATTCAAGTAATGCATATCCAGAACTTAAGGAAAAGGAAGACTATATTAAAAAGGTTATTAGACTAGAAGAGGAAAGATTTTCTGAAACAATTGACTCTGGAATGGAAATATTAAAAACGTATATAGATGAACTACAAGCAAATAAGGAAACTCAACTATCTGGTGAAAAAGTATTTGGATTGTATGATACATTTGGATTCCCTCTTGAACTTACTCAAGAAATTTTAGAAGAAAAAAATATATACATTGATTTAGCTGGTTTTAATAAGAAAATGGACGAACAAAGAGAAAGAGCTAGGGCAGCTAGAGCAGAGTCAAACTATATGGGGTCAGATAATGGTGCATTGGATAAAATTCCTGTTGAGATTACAACAGAATTTGATGGCTATTCTAACTTACAACTAGAGTCAAAAGTAAAAGTTTTAATAAAAGACAACGAATTTGTTACAGAACTATCTGAGGGTGAATCAGGATTTGTTGTAGTTGAAAGAACTCCTTTCTATGCAGAAATGGGAGGTCAAGCAGGAGATAAAGGTATAATCTATAATGATAATTTTGAAGCAAAGGTAAATGATTGCAAAAAGAACATATCAGGTAAGATTATTCACCTTGTAACAGTTGAAAAAGGAAATATAAGTGTAGATAATATTGTAACACTTAAGGTAGATGAAAAAACAAGAATCAATACTTGCAAAAACCATACTGCTACTCATTTATTAGATGCAGCACTTAGAAGAGTGTTAGGTGAACACGTTCATCAGTCTGGATCATATGTTGGACCAGAAAGATTAAGATTTGACTTTACACATTTCACTGGGGTAACTGAAGAAGAAATTAAAAATGTTGAGTTGTTAATAAACAATGAGATTATGAAGGTTAATTCAGTAGATACTAATGTAATGTCATTGGAAGAAGCAAAGAACTCAGGAGCTATAGCTTTATTTGATGACAAATATGAAAATGAAGTAAGAGTAGTATCAGTAGGTGAATTTAGCAAGGAATTATGTGGTGGTACTCACGTAAGAAATTCCGGTCAGATAGGCTTATTTAAGATAGTTTCAGAAGCAGGAGTGGCTGCTGGTGTTAGAAGAATAGAAGCAGTAACAGGCTTTAATGCACTAGAATACTTGGAAGAGAAACATAAACTATTGAAAAATGTAGAAGCTATATTTAAATGCTCTGATAAAGATGTAGTAAATAAAATAGAAATACAAATGTCTGATTTAAGAGAAAAGGATAAGGAGATAGCTTCACTAAAATCTAAAATAGCAAGTGGATCTGAAGATGATATATTAAAGAATGCTAAATATATAAACGGAGTAACCATTGTATCAGCAGCACTTAATGAAATCGATAAAAACTCATTAAGAGATTTAGCGGATAAGCTTAGAAATAAGGTTGAAAGTGGAGTTGTGGTACTAGGCAGTTCTCATGAAGGGAAAGTACTCTTAGTAGCAATGGCATCAAAAGATGCAGTACAAAAAGGAGCTCACTGCGGTAAGATTGTAAAAGAAGTTGCTGCAATTACAGGCGGAGGCGGAGGCGGAAGACCAGATATGGCTGAAGCTGGCGGTAAAAATCCTGATAAATTAAAAGAAGCAATCGATTCTGTAGAAAATATCGTGGAAAAATTAGTAAAATAGTATACAATTTATCGCTTATGCTATATAATATAGTTAGGAACTACGGGCGATATTTTTAACAGAAGAGGTGAAAGTTGAAAATGGTAGGGTCAAACGAAAATACAATACAATTTGATGCTTTAAAAAATAAGCAAGACCTAACTAAGGCAATTTTAAGTGAAATATACAAGGCACTTAAGGAGAAGGGTTACAATCCAATAGATCAGTTGGTAGGATATTTAATTTCTGGCGATCCAACTTATATAACTAATTACAATGGAGCACGTGCATTAATCAGGAAACTTGAAAGAGATGAAATACTCGAGGAAGTGTTAAAATCTTATCTTGATCTTAAATAAAAATGCCTGTATAGGCATTTTTATTTTGATTTAACACATAATATAAGGAGAAATATATGAGAATTTTAGGTTTGGATATTGGTGATAAAACTATTGGTGTAGCCATAAGTGATCCTTTAGGATTGACTGCTCAAGGTGTTACTACTATTAAAAGAATTGGTAAGGCAAAGGACATTGAGGAGCTCCGAAAAATAATATCACAATATGAGGTGGATACCATTGTTTCTGGGTTACCTAAAAATATGAATGGTACTATTGGACCACAGGGTGAAAAGGTTCTAAAGTTCTGTGAGGAAATAAAGAATAATTTTGATATTCCTTTAATAATGTGGGACGAAAGATTAACTACGGTTGCTGCTCATAAGGCTATGTTAGAAGCGGATTTATCTAGAGCCAAGAGAAAAAAGATTGTAGATAAAATAGCAGCTACATATATCCTCCAAGGATATTTAGATAGTATTGCGAAATAACATATATTTTAAATAAAATAATATATAAAGGGGTTATGAATATGGAAAACGATGTTACAAGTGTTACTTTAATTGATGAAGATGGAAATGAAGTTGAATTTGATGTAATTACAAAATTAGATATAGAGTCTAATGAATATGTGATTGTGGTGCCAAGTGATTCCGATGAAGACACTGATGCAATAGCATTAAAAATTGAGAAAACTGAAGACGGAGACGATGTGTTAATAACAATAGAGGATGATGAAGAATTTAACATGGTTTTAGAAGCTTATGATACTTTATTTTCAAGTGATGAAATAAATTAATGAAAGCAAAGCTATGTTATAACATAGCTTTGTATTTATATACAAATGAATATTTATTGACAGATGTTTGTTTTCAAATTAAAGTAAAAAACTATAGTTCAGATATAGTTGAAATGGGGGATCATAGTGGATAAATTGTCACCACAGGATATAGAACAGCTTAAAAACAACCTTAAAGAAAAAGGTTACAAGCTAACCCCTCAAAGGAGAGCAGTATTAGATATTATAATTAAAAATGATGGCAAGCACCTCACAGCTGAAGAATTATACGATTTAGTAAAGGTTGTCTGTCCTGAGATAGGCCTTGCTACTGTATACAGAACTGTTCAACTTTTAGAGGAAATTGGCGTTATATATAAATTAGATCTTAACGATGGATGTAACCGATATGAATTGGTACATCAGAATGAAAATCACCAACATCATCATCTTATTTGTACTAGTTGTGGAACTGTAATTGAAGTACAAGGAGATTTACTTGAAAATTTAGAACATATTGTGGAAGAAAAATATGACTTTGCCATAAAGAACCATAGCGTAAAATTCTATGGTGTATGTTCTGATTGTATAAAAAAACAACGTATTTTGTAAAAAACGTAATATTGAGAGGAAGAAGAAGGAGGGTAGACCATGCGTAAAGAAAGGGATAAGATTAAAATTATTCCCCTTGGTGGAATTAATGAAATCGGCAAAAATTTAACGGCTATCGAATATAAAAATGAAATTGTTGTAATTGATTGTGGTTTGACATTCCCGGATACGGAAATGTATGGGATTGATATTGTTATACCAGACATTAGCTATTTGGTAAAGAATATTGAAAAGGTAAAAGGAATATTCCTAACACATGGACATGAAGATCATATAGGTGCACTTCCTTATGTACTTAAGGAGTTAAATGTACCTGTGTATGGGACGAAATTGACATTAGGAATTGTTGAAACAAAGCTAAAAGAACATGGCTTATTGAGCGTGGTGGATTTAAAATGTGTTAAACCAAGAGATATGATTAAATTAGAGGGAATGACTGTTGAATTCATACGTCAGAGCCATAGTATTGCAGACTCAGCCGCTATTGCTATTCATACACCATTAGGAGTTGTTTTCCATACAGGAGACTTTAAGGTTGATTTTACACCCATTGATGGATGTACACCTGATCTTGCACGCTTTGCCGAATTAGGCAAAAAAGGGGTATTGGTTATGTTGGCTGAAAGTACTAATGTAGAAAGACCGGGTTATACCATGTCTGAGAGTACTGTAGGTGAGACATTCGAAAATATTTTTGGATCTGCAAAGGGCAGGATTATAGTTGCAACCTTTGCATCGAATGTTCATAGAATTCAGCAAATTATTGAGGCTGCTGAAAAGTATGGAAGAAAGATTGCAGTCTCAGGAAGAAGTATGGAAAATATCGTAGCTGTAGCTGCGGAACTTGGTTATCTAAAAGTTCAAGAGGGTACCATTGTTGGTGTTGATAATATAAATAGATATCCTAATGACAAGATTGTAATAATCACTACAGGCAGTCAGGGAGAACCTATGTCAGCATTATCTAGAATGGCAGCATCTGAGCATAAAAAGATTAATATTATTGAAGGCGATATGGTTGTAATTTCCGCTTCACCAATACCAGGTAATGAGAAACTAGTATCTAGGGTGATTAACCAGCTATTCAAAAAAGGTGCAGAGGTTATATATGAAGATGTTCATGTTTCTGGCCATGCTTGCCAAGAAGAATTAAAACTTATACACACACTTGTAAAACCAAGATTTTTTATACCTGTCCATGGAGAGTATAGACATTTAAAACAACATGGCGAATTGGCTGAAAAGCTTGGTATGAGCAAGAGTAATATTGCAATAATTGAAAATGGGGATGTAATTGAAGTCTCAAGAGACTTAATCAGAAAAAACGGGACTGTAGTATCTGGTCAAGTTTTTGTAGATGGTCTTGGAGTTGGAGATGTTGGTAATATAGTTTTAAGAGATAGAAAACACTTATCACAAGACGGTATTCTTACTGTGGTAGTTACAATAGAAAAGGAAAGCGGAGCTGTTATTGCTGGCCCTGATATTATTTCAAGAGGATTTGTGTATGTAAGAGAATCAGAAGATTTAATGGATGAGGCAAGAGAAATAGTAAAAGATGCTTTAAGAAAATGTGAAGAAAACCATGTAACTGAGTGGGCAACTATCAAATCAAATATCAAAGAAGTCCTAAGATTGTTCTTATATGAAAAGACTAAGAGGAAACCTATGATTCTACCAATTATTATGGAAATATAAATATATTATAAATGTATTGAAAATGTAAATAGACTAAGGTTTATAAATTCTGCAGTTCATGTAGATAAGTAGTTAAATATGAAATAAATCTAGTTTACATTGACTTTTTTTCGACATGATATTAAAATAATAATGTTAAGTATAAAATTGGATACAAATAAGTATCCAATTTTTATTTGAAAATCTAAAGCATTAAGAAAATTGGAGGAAAAACCATGAATATATTTACAAGAGAAGATGTGAGAAATGTTGCTATAATAGCTCACGTTGACCACGGCAAGACAACATTAGTTGATGCCCTTTTTAGACAAAGTAATGTTTACAGATCAAATGAGAAGGTAGAAGAAAGAGTTATGGACTCAAATGCCTTAGAAAAGGAAAGAGGAATAACTATTCTTTCAAAAAATACTGCCGTTATGTATAATGACGTAAAAATAAATATCGTTGATACACCAGGACATGCTGATTTCGGTGGAGAAGTTGAACGTGTATTAAAAATGGTTGATAGTGTATTGTTATTAGTTGATGCGTATGAAGGTCCTATGCCTCAAACAAAATTCGTTTTGAAAAAGGCATTAGAATTAGGATTAAGACCAATTGTAGTAATTAATAAAATAGATAAGCCAGATGCTAGACCTGTTTTGGTTCTTGATGAGGTGTTTGATTTGTTCGTTGAATTAGGAGCAAATGATGAACAATTAGAATTCCCAGTAGTATATTGTTCAGCTAGAAATGGTTTTGCAAAATATGAACCAGATGATGAAAGTGATACAATGGCTCCATTATTTGAAACTATAATAAAGAATGTTAACCCTCCAAGTGGAGAAATAGATGGTCCTCTTCAAATGTTAGTTTCAACAATAGATGCTAATGAATATGTTGGTAGAATTGCAATTGGAAAAATTGAAAGAGGAAGCATTAAGAAAAATCAACAAGTAGCTCTTATAAGAAGAGATGGTCATATAGATAATGTAAGGGTTACAAATGTATATGTTTTTGAAGGATTAAAGAAAATTGAAACTAATGAAGCGAAATTAGGAGATATAGTTGCTATTGCAGGTGTTCAAGATGTTAATATTGGTGAAACAATTGCTGATTCAAGCAATCCTGAAGCTTTACCATTTGTAGATATAGATGAGCCTACATTAAGCATGTACTTTATGGTTAACAACTCACCATTTGCTGGTCAAGATGGTGACTACGTAACATCAAGACACTTAAGAGACAGATTATTAAAAGAATTAGAAACAAATGTAAGTTTAAGAGTAGAAGAAACAGACTCAGCAGAATCATTCAAAGTAAGTGGTAGAGGAGAACTTCACTTATCTATTTTAATTGAAACTATGAGAAGAGAAGGTTATGAGTTCCAAGTTTCTAAACCAATGGTAATATTCCATGAAGAAGATGGCAAAAAGCTAGAGCCTATTGAGTACTTAACAATTGATGTACCAGAAGAATTTATGGGCGTTGTTATGGAAAAGCTTGGACCTAGAAAAGGTGAGATGGTTAATATGACATCTGCTATAAATGGATATACTAGGTTAGAATTTAAAATTCCTGCGAGAGGTTTGATAGGATTTAGAAATGAATTCATGACTGATACAAAGGGTAACGGTATAATGAGTCATGTTCTACATGGATATGACACATATAAGGGCGAAATACCTGAAAGAAGCAGAGGTTCATTAGTAGTATTTGAAACAGGAACAGCTATTGCATATGGTTTATTTAATGCACAAGAAAGAGGAACGTTATTTATTGAACCAGGAACAGATGTGTATGCTGGTATGATTGCAGGTGAGTGTTCTAGAGCAGAAGATATCGACGTAAATGTATGCAAGAAAAAACATCTTTCAAATACAAGAGCTTCTGGATCTGATGATGCGTTAAAATTAGTGCCAGTAAGAAAAATGACACTTGAGCAATCACTTGAATTCATTGCATCTGATGAATTAGTAGAGGTAACCCCTAAGAATGTCAGAATGAGAAAGAAAATCTTAGATGCTGACTTAAGAAGAAAAGCAAGAAGAAACTAGTAGAAGGGGACACTGTGGGTGGGTTCAAATGAAAAAACTGGGCCTTAAGAGCAAATTAATTTTAGCATTGATTAGTTTTGTTGTAATAATACTCACTGTTTTCGGGGGTTATGTTAAAAGTGTAGTTCAAACCCCCTTTTCTAGTAGTACAGGTAAGGAATTTGAAGTTAAAAAGGGAGATACTTTATATAACGTTATAGACAGACTTAGTTTGCAGGGTGCAGTTAGAAATAAGTTAATCCTAAAAGCATATATCAAACATGCAGGTTTTAAGGTGAATATTAGGCCAGGCCTTTATATGGTGTACAGCGGGCTTTCAACCACTCAGTTTCTTTATAATTTAAATAATGGGATATATGATAAGAACATAATCAAGGTAACTATCCCCGAAGGCTATGATTTAAATCAGATAGCAGCGCTATTAGATGAAAAAGGTGTTATAAAAAAGGATGAATTTTTGAAAAGTTGTCTAGAATATAAACTACCAAGTTTTATTAAAGATGATGGCAAAAGGAAATTTAAGCTTGAAGGATTTTTATTCCCTGATACATATCAATTTAAAAAGGGAATGAAAGGAAATGAAGTGATTGATTTGATGACTACAAGATTTAGTCAGGTAATTAAAGATATTCAGACTAAGTCTGGTAAGCAGATTGAAGCTGGAAACATCGACAATATAGTAACCATGGCTTCAATTATTGAAAGAGAAGCGGAACAAGATGATGAGCGTAAGATAATATCATCTGTATTCTATAATAGACTAAATATAAAGATGAAGCTTCAGTCCTGCGCTACAGTATTATATGCCTTAGGATATCATAAAGATAAATTATCTATAAAGGATACAGAGGTTAAATCAATATATAATACTTATTATGTAAATGGTCTTCCTGAGGGACCTATATGCAGCCCAGGCAGAAAATCAATAGAGGCTGCACTAATGCCTGCAGAAACAAAATATATTTATTTTGTTTCTGAAAATAATGGTACTCACTTTTTTACGGATGACTATAAAAAATTTGAACAGGAAAAGAAGGTCACGCAGGGATTTTAATTTGGAGGTTATTTAATGAGCGGAATAACATTTGATTACATTGAAAACTATATAAGAGGCGTAATTCCTGAACGTGATGGCCTACTGAAGGAAATGGAGACTTTTGCACTAGAGAATAATGTTCCTATTGTGCAAAAGGAAACAGCCCAATTCCTAGAAGTGATGATTTCTATGAAAAAGCCAAAGAAGATTTTAGAGCTAGGAACAGCCATAGGGTATTCATCCATCTTAATGTATATAAATGCTGCAAAGAACTGTAACATAACCACAATCGAACGAGATGAAAAAATGATAGATTTTGCAAAACAATTTATTAATAGATCTAATCTATCACAGAACATAAATATTCTTCAGGGTGATTGTTTGGACATACTTGAAGCATTAGAGGATAAATACGATGTGATATTTATGGATGCTGGAAAAGGACATTATAACCATTTTTTACCTCATTGTTTAAGACTTTTAGCTGAAGATGGTGTGATTATCGCCGATAATGTTCTCTTTAGAGGCATGGTTGCTAGTGATGCTTTAACAGTTAGAAGAAAGATTACAATAGTTAAGCGTATGAGAAAGTATATAGATATTGTTTCAAATGATGAAGAACTAATAACCACTGTTATTCCAATGGGTGATGGCATAGCAGTGACAATGAGGAGGAACAAGGATGAATAAACCAGAAATATTAGCTCCAGCGGGTAATCTTGAAAAATTAAAATTTGCAATAGATTACGGTGCGGATGCAGTTTATTTAGGCGGAAGCAAGCTAAACTTGAGAGCATTTGCTGATAACTTCTCTTCCGAAGAGTTAAATGAAGGAATAAAGTACGCCCATGATAGAGGCAAAAAAGTGTACGTAACACTAAATGTTTTCCCTCATGATGAAGATTTAGATGGATTGGAAGAGTACTTAATAGAACTATATAATTCTAAGGTGGATGCATTAATAGTATCTGACCCTGGAATAATAATGACAGCAAAAGAAGTTGTACCAGAATTAGAATTGCATTTAAGTACTCAAGCAAATAATGTCAACTGGAAATCTGCATTATTTTGGCACAAGCAAGGAGTAAAAAGGATAGTACTTGCAAGAGAATTATCCATGGAAGAAATAAAAGTAATGAGGGAAAAACTTCCTGAAAGCTGTGAATTAGAAGCATTTGTTCATGGCTCAATGTGTATGGCATACTCTGGCAGATGCTTGCTATCAAATTATATGACAGGCAGAGATTCCAATAGAGGTCAATGTGCTCAACCATGCAGATATAAATATCATCTTTTAGAGGAAAAAAGAGAAGGAGAGTACTATCCAATTATAGAAGATGACAAGGGTACGTACATAATGAACTCTAAGGATTTATGTATGATTGAGTATATTCCTGAATTAGTTACGGCTGGTATAAGCTCCTTTAAAATAGAAGGAAGAATGAAAAGTTCATACTATGTAGCTTCCGTTGTAAAATCATACCGCGAAGCACTAGACGAATATTTCGATAATCCTTCCGCATATACATTTAAACAAAGATGGATGGACAATCTATTGAAACCTAGCCATAGAAGATATTATACAGGATTTTACTTAGGTGAAAAGGTAAAGCAACATTATGAATCTTCAGCATACGTTAGAGACTATGATATTGTTGGAATAGTTAAAGATTATGATAAAGAAAAAGGTATTGCAACTATTGAACAACGAAATAGAGTGTTTGAGGGCGATAAAGTTGAAATACTAAGACCACAGGGTGACAACCTAGAAATAGAACTTTATGATATGCATGATGGCAAGGGTAAAAAGATTGATGTAGCTCCTTCAGCTCAAATGATTTTTTCTATTAAAACAGATGTACCTATGGAAAACAATTATATCCTTATAAAAGGGAAATCGGACAATTAAAGAGTCTTAGGGAATAAAACACCTAGTTTTAGGCTAAAATTTAGCCTAGAGCGAGGTGTTTTTATTTATGATAAAAAATACTAAAAAAAAATGCATATGCATACTAGTAATTTTTGCAATATGCTTTTCATATTTGGCTTGGAGAGTATATTATTTTAGTTTTTTACACCGAAATGAACTAATGGTTAATCTCAATGCGCAAAATAGTAGTATTGAAAAAACCTGCGATATTAACTATAACGTAGTAGATAGTAAAGGAAAACAATTAATCAACTTTTCAGATGAGTATTATGCTGTAATTAATCCCTATTTAATCGTTTATAATAGCGATAGTAATATTAATGAATTATATTCATTAACATATAGCTTAAGAAATTTCAACAAGGATTATGATTTATTTAATACACAAATAATAAATACAAGTCAAAAATTATATTGGAAAATAGACAAAGATACATATGATAAGATAAGCAGCATAAAGAACGTAAAAGGATTTTATCCGTTGAAAATTTCAGCTGTTGATAGAACTATTGATTCTGATATATGCAGCATAATAACAAATATTAAAAAGACTGTGCAAAAAAAAGACGCAGCTACGGGGGAGTCAAAGGACGTTGAAATTGATAAATCACAGGATTCATTAGAAATGACTTTGTATAATAAATTTAAGAATATGGATTATCCTAAGAGAGTATTTCAAAATGATGCGTCGGGAAATTTACTTAAAATAGAAGATGTATCAAATATGGATAGTACCTATGTAACATTAACTATAGATAAAGATATGGTGAATAAGGTAAAGGAGGTATTAGGAAAGAAAGATTATGCAAATTATAAGCAGATTGGTGTCGTTATAATGGAATCAAGCACAGGAGCTATTAGAGCCATGGTTCAAAAAGATGATTATCAACCCAATATAAATTTAGGGATAGGTCAGTACACCTATTTACCCGGTTCTATATTTAAGACCATTGTGGAGGAAGCGGGTTTAGAATCAAAAACTATATCCCTGTATGACAGATTTGATTCTAAAGGAGTTTATTCGGAGCATAGAAATGACGGCGAGATAACACCAGAAAGGGCATATATTATATCATCCAATAATGCATTTTCTCATATTGGTGAGAAGGTAGGATATAATAATATTAAAAAATATGCTAAAGCGCAAGGTCTTACTGATTCTGTTTTAGGAATTGACAGAGAGGGGATAGGGCATTTTGAAGTTAAAGCTGAAGAACCAATAGAAAGCCAAATATCAAATGTTTCTATAGGGCAGTTAATGAAAATAACCCCTCTAGAAGCAATAAGCATACCCAATACAGTAATAAATAATGGTGTTTATGTAAAGCCATACTTAATTGATGGCATAACTATTGATGGTAAAACTGAAAAGTCTAATGTAGAAACTAAGAGAGTTCTAAGCAGTAATACTGCAAATATCATGGCCAATCAAATGAGAGCGGTAGTTACTGATAGCGAGGGAACAGGAGAGCTGGCATATGTTAAAGGAGTTGATATAGGAGGTAAGACAGGAACTCCAGAGAGAACCGAAGCAGATAAGGCTGGCAATCTAGTAAAGCACGATGATGGTTGGTTTGTTGGATTTTATAGCAATGGTGGAGAATATTATTCAATGGTAGTTTTTGTAGAGGACATAGGTAATTCTGATGGAGGAACTACAGCTGCTCCATTATTTAGAGATATTGTTGCTAATCTTTCAAATAAATATTAGTGTACAGGCAATTTTAAATATATGAATCATATTATTATAATAAGCACTGTTGGGAGGAGCGCCCGCGTTGTTAATTGATTATATATTAAGCATGGTAGGTGGTATAACTTTTTTAACAGCCTATATAAGCAATGGTTCTTCATTTCCGCAGCCTTTAAATGAAAAAGAGGAAAAGTATTATTTAGAACTTTTGAAAGACGGAGATTTACATGCAAAAAGCACTTTGGTTGAAAAAAATTTGAGGTTAGTTGCACATATCGTAAAAAAATACTCATATTGTGGTAAAGAGGTGGACGATATGATATCCATTGGTACGGTGGGCCTTATAAAAGCAATAGATTCATATAATAGTTCTAAAGGTACTCGACTTGCTACTTATGCGGCGCGATGCATTGAAAACGAGATTTTAATGCTAATTAGAAATAATAAAAAAACTAAAGGGGAAGTATATCTTCAAGACCCAATAGGTATCGACAAGGAAGGAAATGAAATGCGTTGTGCATGTTATACGTCACTAGAAATTCTTACATATAGCCTTTATTAAAGAAAAAGTCTTATTGTAACGAGTTTAATTTAAGGGTGTGAATAATCAGAACTGCAACATTTTTGCATACAGTTATGATTGTTCAGACCTTATTTATTTTATAGCGATTTTGCCGATGGGATTTACTGTCTGCGTGAGCTTAAACAGGATGCTCTTGTGGAGAATACCAATCGGGAAGGATTGAAAAAATGTATCGGTAGGATGGCAGAATTCTTAAGTGCACAGGCAGCGGAGATAGAAAACTATGATGAACAGATAGTTAGGTGGCTTATTGATAAGATTATGATACACGGTTACATTGTTGAGGTGGAGTTTAAATCTGGTATGAGCGTGGAAGTTGGGATATGAATAAAGCACTGATTAAGCACTCTGTGTAAAAGCAGGGTGTTTTCTCTTTATACAGAACAGAAATGGGAGTAGATATATTGACAAAGTTCGTCTAAAAGAATATGATTTATACATATTGTGGCAAAGCATCCAAAAGGTTGTTATGCAAAACTATAAGGTCTTAGAATGGTTAGTCTGTTTCAGATTCATATTGTTGTTAATGGCAGTGTTTTTCTAATTGTTGAGGTGAAAAAAATGATAGAAGGTTATACCACAATTAAGGAAATTGCAGAGCAATGGGGTATAACACCAAGGCGTGTCCAGGTGCTTTGTAATAAAGGAAAAGTCTCTGGAGCAGTAAAATTCGGCAGGGATTGGGCTGTTCCAAAGAATGCTCAAAAGCCAGAAGACGGTAGGGTTACAACTGGAGAATATAAAAATTGGAGAAATAAATAAGGAGAGTTGGTACATGAGCATTGATTCTAAAAAGTTTAGCGAAAGGCATAGAAAATTTGAAAATAAAATTAGTGATGATACATATAAAAGCTTAGAAAAGTTGTATAACATAGTTGTTGGGCAAGAAACATCATCAGCCAAGTTGAGTTTATTAAAAAAAATGCCAGAGTATAAGCAATCACCAGACGGTAAAATGAAAATAGCTATTTACTATACAAGGCTGTGTTCAATGATTGAAAGTTTACTAGTGGAATATGAACTATATGATGAGGTGGTGAAAAATGTAATCGACTATTATATTAACTCTAACTGTATGCAGGAAATGAATAATATTGGTTTGGGCTGGTATTATGATGTGAAATATAAAAAGAATACAGCAACTTTGTATAGTGTTGGCTATGGAAGTGATAGTAATTGGATTGACTGGCTTCAAAATAAAAATGCGAAAAACAATCAGATGAAAAAAAATGGAATTCAATTGGTTTTTACAGCATGTAAGGAACATATCAATCGTGGCGGTGGTATAAGGTTAAAATCATTATCTAAGTGCTTTGGAGTTGACTTGTTTAAATATATGCAGCTTGACAATAACTGCAATGCAAATTTGTATATTATAAAAGATGCACCTGTCAATTTTATTAAGAATAATGATAAGGAAATCTCATTACAAGAATACCTGTTATCTAATGACATATTTGATGTAAATAATAAACCACAATTTTGTCTGGACTTCAGCCATCCTAGAAATGAAAAGGCTGAAAATTATAACAATTGGTCAAATGGATTTCTGCAAAATAACGAATATATTTCGCAAGCAGAATTCAATGAAAAGAAGAAAAATTATGGTATAGAAAGCGACCAATGGGATTATGTTCTTCTTGAGTGGCTAAAACAAGAGCATACAAAAGGCGGAGAGAAAGGAATTAGCTCAAGGATTAGTCCGATTTCTGATAAAGAAGTAATTGCAAGTGATACTTTATGGAGTATTGAAAATTATAATCCAAATTTAAATAAAGAGGATATTCTTCCTGAAAAATGCTACCATTTTACATTCGATAGTACAGAGTATTGTCAACTGATATTCAACTATTTTAAGCTGTATGCTGAAAATCATTCTAAACGGGGGTTTAGGACAAACTATAATTCGGTAATTGATTTTGAAAAAGATAATATAAGCAAGATGATCTCAAATTTTGAAAAAGAACAAAAGAAGTTTGACAATTTGTCTGGAGCACAGCTTCAAAATGAAGAAATGGAAAAGATGAAAAAACAGTATGATGATAATAAGAACTTTATTAGAATTTGTAGTTCATATGAGGAGTTTTTAAAAAATATTTTTATAGAAGAGACTCCTATAAAAATACAATTAGCACTCTCGTTTATTGACTGGACCTCAGAGAAAATACCTAAAAACTGGTCAATTAATAATATTTACACTGTAAAAAACAATAATGAGGAAAACTTAAAAATAAACTTGTATAAATGTATTTGCAAAAGAGCAGCATTAATGGGGGATTAGTATGGAAAATAACAAAATGGTTTCGTTTAATAATATAATGGATAATTGTTTTAAGAGCTATGATGTCTATATACCACTTATTCAACGAAATTATAAATGGGATACAGTGACAGCTGCAAAATTAGCTGTAGATTTATGGAGTGCATTCAAAAAAGAGCAAACAACGTATACTGTGAGCATGATTACATTTTATAAAGAACCGGAAGATCATAATCAATTAAAAAATTTTAAACCCAAAATGCAATTAATAGATGGACAGCAGCGTATCATTACTTTGTTTATGCTGTTGAAATACATAATGCCTGATGAAGAATATTTCTCCTTTGGATTTGAAAGAGATGAGGGGATTAAAGAATCTAAACTTAATAGAAAAAGCTATTTAACGAATATTGCCTTTTCGAATTCTTGGGAAGAAAAGGATATGTATACTGATTTAATTAGATTCAAAAATAATTATGAAGCAATAAAAACAGCGTTAGAAACTGCAGAACCGAATGCTTATGAAACTGGATATGCAAATAAATTTGCTGACTACATAAGAAAAAACGTATATTTTCTAATGCATATTTCTGAAACAGAACCATTTGATGAGTTCATAAATCTAAATAAAAATAAAACTCGCTTTGTTATTTCAGATAGGATTAAAGCAAATTTAATTATAGATTCAAAAGAGAAAAATAATAAAGAGAAAGTGTTAAATCTTTTTCAAAATTTATCAGAAATTTTATTTTCTAAGAAAGATGTATGGGAACTAGTTCAACAGGGATATTGTGAAACCAAGATACCAGAAAGGGATGAAAAACGAAAAAAGAATAAACATTATCCTGATGAGAACCGATTAAAGCTGTTATGTTGTGAACGTTATGGAAGTGATGAATTCGATGTGAGTAGTACATTGGGTTATGAGCCTGAAAAGGAATTTGCTTTCTTAACTCAGTATAGCGATATTTTATCTTCATTATGTGATGATATAAGTAACCAAAACTGGAATAGTTATAATGCTTATAATTGCTTACATAAGCTAAAGAATGAACTTCGTTTTTTTGGTATGTTGGAAAAAAATACAGAAAATACTCAGGGTAGATTGGAAGGATATCTCTTAAATGAATTCAAAAATATGACAGAACCGTTTACCAAAGCCTGCTTTATTGAATCCCAATTGGGGGATGAAAAACTTTCTTTTGATTATATTGATAATCACAAAAATATTTGTGAAGAATTTAATAATGGTAAGACACAGACATTTTGGCTGAATAATGGTAAGGCTGAATTTGAAATATTTATGCAAATATATTCTGCCTACATTGATGAAAAATACAATAATAAGGGGTGATTTTATGGTAACGGAAACAAAACACATGTCTTTGAGTAAGCTTCTCAATAGTTTTAATCAAATCATTATTCCTGATGTTCAGCGGGACTATGTTATGGGAAGTGGTGATGAGAAGCTTATAAAACTTCTGACTGCGATGGCAGAGAGTAATGAAAAAAAAGAAGATTTTAACTTTAGCTGTCTTGTTGGCTATGAAGATAAAGATAATAATCTTTATATTTATGACGGACAGCAACGTTTGGCAACTCTTGTTTGTCTCTGCTCTTATTTGAACAATGATACGGAAATACAGAATTTACTTAAAAAATTCTCTTTTACAAAACGTGAAGTGGCTAATGATTGGTTAAGTAACCCAACAAAAATCAAAGAAAATATTGCAGTTGATTTCACTACATATTCATTGGCTCAATTAATTAAAGAATTTAGCACTCAACAGATTAGAATCAATTATAGTACATATAAATTATCTGACAAAATAACATTTAAGTTCCTTTTTGAAAAAATGTTTTTTGATATGGTTCTTGTTAATGAAATAAGTGATGCCGAACAGTTTTTTTTGGATATAAATGATGGATTAGATCTTAAATCCTATGAGATATATAAAGCAGAACTTTATCATCATGCCGATAAAGTGCTAGGTAAAGAAGATTTTAAGAAATTTGCTTTAAAGATGGAAAATGAATGGCTTAAATTGTTTCTGAAATATAGAAATTGTGAATGTAGATGGGTTAATGGTAGTCATCAAAATATAGTTATACATACTGAGGAAGAAATGTTATGTTTTTACCTAAAGTATTGTTTTAGAATGATGTGGATAGAAGAAAAAAACAATGATAAAGACTATAAAGAATCAAATGTAAGTTGGTTAACAGAAACACATTTTGAACGTATTGAAACAATCACCGATGCTATTGTTGAAAAATTAAATACAACTGATATAAATAGTCAATTAACTTGTATTAGTTATTCCATTCAACAAATAGGACAACATTGGAATATTATAGATACAAATTATATTAAAATGTTAGATTTGTTTTTAAAGAATTTATATAAGACAGACGAAACAGATAAAGATGTAGTTATTTGGTGCTATATATCAAATTTAGGTGTAACTATTCAAGAAGATAAATTATGTGAGTATTTAAGATTTGTAAAAAAACTATTGAACAACAATAGAGTTGAGAAGAAGTCGGCAAAAATGATTTTTAACAACTGGGGTGTTGAAGCTAAAACAATACAATATGCAAGATATTATGTGAAGGGAATACCAAAATATTATTTAAATGAAAGTTACGACAAAGAATGTGACAAAGATTTTCTTAATTCAATAATAGTTATGAATAGTATTTATTTTTCTGGTGAATTTTATATAGAACAATATATTCATAAACTGAATGATAACTTCTTGAAAGAAATATTGAAAAAGGAGAAAAATAAGCAGGATTCAGAACAAAGAGATATTATTATAAAATATGAAAGTTTACCATTTATTAATGGATTAGTTGATAATTTTGTTGAGTATAAATCTGAAAAGTGCTGCTTAAGGAAGTGGGCAACAGAAAATTGTTTAGAAAAACTGCAAAAAATTTCAATGGAAAATTATCAATATAAAAGTGTTTTAAGGTATATTTATAAAAACAAACTCAGTATTGAAAATTGCAAAATTGAAAACGTCAATATTTATTGGGATAAATATACTGGTAACTGTGATAATGCTGAAGGAACACTTCTAGTTCATACTTGGTGTGATTTATTTACTAACGCAAAAGGGATAATATATCATGAGGGTATAGATGAGCCTTATAATTATTTAGGGTTGTTGCCTGAAGGATGGATTAATCATCAAAATTACATTATCCAACCTGATGATAATATTCATACCAACGTTGAGTATCCTAAGGCAGCTTTTGCGGCTGGACAACTAAAATTTATTTTTAATTTAGGTAACTTTTATTCTAACTTTTCATGGATTAGTAAGAGTGAAGGAGTAAAATACAATATCAATGGAAAACTAGAAGATAATTTGCCACAGTATTTAAGACAGTATAATAGTGAAAATTGGGTTGTTAAAAATTTAGAAGGTGATAAATACATCTATTTTTCTGATAAAGAATATATTAATAAAATTTTATCATGGAAATATAAACAGTTTAAAAGAAATCAGGGTGAGGATATTACTCAATATTTAAAGGATAAACAAGGCTGGATGACTTTGGTGAATATGAATAAAACACATTTTTTTATTAAAATAAAAGAAGTCTAACAAGAATACATTTAATCGAGTATAGATATGTTCCCTAATACAGATAAAGTGTAGTGGATATGTTCCCATAAACGAGAGTTGAAACTTGACATACTTGCTGTCATCTCGAGCCATCCTGTATGTGGGAACATAACAATGTTTAAACTGGATGAAATGAGTATTGTCAATAGAAAATGCTATATCAGCATCCTTTTAAGACAACAAAAATGCGTTAGGCACTCCAATGCCTAACGCATTAATTTTGGAAATAATTTTATCTCAAAATCATCATTCTTCTGATATTTTTCTTTTTTATATTCAGCCTTAATCAAAACACTTTTAAGGAGCTCATTTTTGTACTGCACATTTTTAGAGGCTTTATAAGCAAACACAACCTCTCGGAGTCTTTGGCTGTATTCAGTTCGGTCTACTTTGTTTTCTTGTTCAATAAGGTTATTTAGTCCATCTATGCCTGACATAATCTTGGAGATTCTATCGGCTAGAAGATTGGATCTTTCAAGAAAGGTAGCATTGTCATAAACTCCTTGTTCCAGCAAATCGAATAATTTTAGTTTTTGGTTATTACAGGTTTCAAGTTCTTTCTTTAGGTTTACAAGCTGTGTTTCATAGATTTTTATATTATTTTTTTCTTCTTTTTTTACTTCTGCTTTGTAGTTTTTTAAATAGTCTTCAAGGGCATCCATAATTGTTTTCTCAACATATTCAAATCTTGCGCTTTTGTTGCCGCACTTTTTAAGGCAGATTAGATGGGGTGGACTTGTGCCGTATTTTCTCATAACCATCTTAGAGCCGCAGACAGCACATATAACTAAGCCCGCAATTGGGTTAGCTGGTCCGTTAGCTATTTGATAGGGAATATGATACTTACCTTTAACTATTTGCTGTACTTTATTCCAGGTTTCCATATCAATTATAGACTCATGTTTGCCATCAGCGATTATCCATTCACTGACATCTCTTGTTCTTGTATCTTTAACTTTGTCAGGGTTTTTAGATTTCTTTATCTCTTTCTTCTTCCAAGTAACTTTTCCAATGTATATTGGATTCTTCAGTATGGCAAGAACGCTACTGGAGGAGAAGTCGTTTTTAAATTTAGTTTTATAACCAAAGCTGGTCATAGTATTTGCTATGCTGCCAGCACCATTCCCTTCGCTGTAAAGATTGAATATCATTTTAATTATTTCTGCTTCTTCAGGATTTATTATTAGAGTTCTACTTCTTTTAACCCACTGTATTTCATAACCAAGTGGGGGATTGGTAGCGATGTAATTACCATCCTCAATACTTCTTACTCTGCCGCCCTGCATACGCTTTGTTATCATCTTCAGTTCTTTTCTGCTCATGAAGGCCTCAAATTCGCTGTATTCTTCATCAAAATCATTATTGAGATCATAAACTTTGTTTGGAGTGATTATTTTAGTGCCTGATTGTTTGAAGGTATTTAATATTATACCTTGATCCTGCATGTCACCTCTGCCAAGACGCTGCATATCCATAACCAAAACACCATCGTACTTCTTTTCCTCCACTTCTTTTAAAAGCTCCAGCATTTTAGGTCTGAAGAAGAGGCTTTCACCAGATACTATTTCCTCTTTTATCTCAATAATATTATAGTTTTTCTCTTTAGCAAGCTTTAACAAGGCTTTCCTGTGCTTAGACAGGGTTTCACCTTCTCCAAGGGTCTTTTCAAGTTCTTCATCAGCACGAGACTTTCTCAGATACATGCAAATTCTATCCATTTAGGAATTTAACCTCCTTTTAGTCGGAACACTGGGTAACTTAATATGTTCGCTTACCCGTCGTGTACTACTTGTAAAAAACCATTTAGACCTTTTGCTTCCTGTGCTATAAGCAAGCAGGTGTGTCCTCCATAGTCATTAAATCCTCATACCAAGGTCTTAAAGAATGAAATAGTGTGGAGGTAGATCCACAACGTCTGCAATATCTTGCATTTTGATCTAATAACAATTTACATTCAGGACAGCTGTTTACATAGGCAGGACCATCACCATAAACTGACCACTTATAACCGGTGCCAAAAAAGAAATAGAAATTGCCGCATATCTTGCAGTAATTATCACCTTGTTTTATTTCTAAGTTCCCGCATATTGTGCAGTGACGCGCTTTTTTAGTTTTATAAAGCAAGCCTCGTAATTTTGAAGGCGGTAAAAGTCTTAAATTCTTGATTCTATATTCAACAGCTGTTTTACTTACTATAAAATGGTCCGATAATTTATTAGTATCTCCATTAAAGTATATGTACATTTGCTTAAAAAGATTTTTCGGCATTAATGCCTGCGCTGCACCTTCGTTAGCTTGCCATTCGATACCCTTGTTCTGATAGATAAAATTGCTGTCATAACAGAGATGTTCACCGGCAGGATGAAGCCAATAGTGGCATAACTCATGCATAACATCAAAGTTTTGTGCTTTCTTTGACTTTAAGGAATTAATACCCATAATACTCATTACATCATCTGGATCTTTATATAACAAACCACCAAGTAAAACAGTTGGAAAGGGTTTTAATTCTATCTGAAGCTTCTCTTTATAAGCTTCCACTATCTTGAAAGAATCAAGTGGATAACAATCTTCAGTAATACCAAGGCTTAATAGTTTATCATTAATAATCTCATATAATTTATCTTTTCCCACATACCCATTTAAGACCACTATTTATCTCGCTCCTTTTTGAAATTATTACTTCTTTTTAAAATTATCACTTCTTTTCTTAGCTTCTATGAGCCAATCTATAGCAAACTTAACATCATCAGGAGTTAAACCATTCTTTTGAGCTTCTCTGGCAACATGTAGAAATCCTACGGGCAGCTCCTCCTGCTGTTCTTCTCCTAAAAGAGTACTGACAGGTACATTTAAGCTTTCAGAAATCTTATTTAGTAATTCGGATTTTATATTTGTTCTCTGATTATTTTCGATTAAGCTTAGGTATGGTCTTGATATACCAATTCTTTCTGCTAATTCTGATAATGATATATTTGAATCTTCTCGTATCCTTTTTATATTATCTCCAATCACGGTATCACCTCCTCAAAAACCATATCCCCATATAATCTCTCAATATATAGTATAATATATATTCTGAAATTTACACCTAGTAAATTATCATTAACAATATTATATACTAGTTGTAAACAAAAGTTCAAGATAATTGATGTAAATAATAGGAATTTACTGATAGATTAATATAAATATGTAAAATGGTTACAGCCAGTAAAATATGAACATTGCTGTTTACTGGGTGAAAATGTAATATATACATATAGTTACTAATTGAAAACCCAGGGTGAGATTTTAAGGGGCTCAATGATTAATAATCATTGAGTACAGTATAGGAATACAAGGGGGTACATCATGGTAAAAGAATGGTATATTTGTCCGGTCTGTGGTCAGAAGCTTTTAATAATTGACAAGACCAAATTCATTGAAGGTGTATATGCCTGGTGTAAAAAGCACAAAGGCGACATAGAAATTAAAAATGAGCCAGAGCCAAATGCTTAAGCATTATGTGAGCCAGAGCCTAGTAGAAATATTTAAAATATCTGAAGGATATTTTAGTAATTCTGCTGGGCTCTTATTTTATTGAAAGGGGGTGCAGGTATTGGTGCAAAACAAGATAAAATCTATCAGAGTTAGAAAGAGATTGACTATAACAGACCTTTCAAGGAAAAGCGGATTATCGAGAGCGTATATTAGTCTCCTTGAAAACGGCATAAGAAAAAATCCATCACATGAGGCAATGGAAAAAATAGCAGAGGGTTTGGGAAAAAGTGTACAAGCAGTATTTTTCCCAAAGAATTAACTTGGAGAGGAGTTGGAGGCTATGAAAATAGTAATTATATCAGATATAAAAGCTATAACTCTAGAGCATTGCCTGGAGTGTCAAAGAGCTCATCTGGATATCTTTGTTGATGAGGGCTGCATAATCACGGTTCAAAAAGCAGATTCCTGTGAAAATTTAAAAAACTAATATAGTTTATGAATGTATCGGTTGTTCACGTAATAGACTATATTGAGGTGGAGGATATGGCAAAAGTTATAATAATCGAACCTGACATCACACCTGAGGAGAATGAGCGCAACTGGAGAAGAACCGAGGAAATAATAAATTTAATTATTAATGAAATTAGAATGCAGGATGAGAAAGTTGTTTATGAAGGATAAAGAAGGCTTTAAGCCTTTTTAAAAAAATTAAATAACTGAGTGGACAAACACTTCTCCAATATATTTTATTATTGGTAACTTAAAAATATTCTTATAATTTAACATCCAAGAAAGGGAGGAAAATAAATGTTAAATATAACACTAACATTAACAGCTGCACCTGAATTAATTGCAGCAATAACCAATATAGCAAATGCTCTAAAATATCAAAATATTGAGGGGTTACAAAAAGTTGGTTGTGAATCCGTATCAAGCAAGATTGAAGCAGAACATAAATTTCAGCAAGTGGCGAATGCACAAAATGCACACAGACAAAACTTTGAAACTGCAACTGTTCCTATAGCTTCACAGGCAGTAAAAACAGAACAATATGTTCAGACTGTACTTCCAATTGATATGCCAGTAGCAGCTATTAATCAGGGTGGGGTTTCAACTATACAACCGCAAAATCAGAAACAGGCAGAGGTTTTTCAGTCTAATGCTCAGGTAGTACCAACAACAGTACAAAGTTATACCATGGAGCAATTAGCAGTTGCTGCAACTCAGATAGTGGATGCAGGACATCGAACTGAGCTTGTGAGCCTATTAAGCTCATTCGGGGTACAAGCCCTAACAGCACTTCCTAAGGAGCAGTATGGAGCCTTTGCAACTCAGCTTAGAGTACTGGGGGCTAAGATATAATGGGTGAGCATGCATTACTTTCAGCAAGTTCTTCCCACAGATGGCTTCACTGTACTCCTTCAGCAAGGCTGGAGGAGAAGCTTCCTGAAAGCAGCAGCCAGTATGCAGAGGAAGGAAGCTTGGCTCATGAAATTGCAGAGTTGAAGCTTAGAAAATACTGCATAGAGCCTATGGGGGCAAGAGCATTTAATGCTAGGATAAAAAAGTTTAAAGAGAATCCACTTTTTCAGGAAGAAATGCTGAAGCACACAGACACATACCTGGACTACATTGCAGGAGTGCTTCACGGCTTTTCCTCTCCTCCTTATGTGGCTGCAGAGAAGAAAATTGATTACAGCAGCTATGCTCCAGATGGTTTTGGTACCGGCGATTGCATTATCATAGGTGGAAACATACTCCACATTATTGATTTTAAGTATGGAAAAGGAGTGCCTGTATCAGCTAAGGATAATCCTCAGATGAAGCTGTATGCTTTAGGAGCCTACACAGAGTATTCCTTCCTTTATCCTATAGACACTGTGAAAATGACAATAGTACAGCCGAGGCTTGACAGTATTTCAGAGGATAGCTTAAGCATAGAAGAGCTACTTAAATGGGGAGAAAGTATAAAGCCTATTGCAAAGCTGGCTTTTGACGGAGAAGGAGAATACAGCACAGGAGAGCACTGCAGATTTTGCAGAGCAAAGGCCTTATGCAGAGCTAGAGCAGATCATTACCTAAGCCTTGAAGAATTTCATAAGATGAAGCCTCCTCTTATCTCAAAGGAAGAAGTAGGAGAAATTCTAAAAAGAGCTCAGGAGCTTTCAGCATGGGTAAAAAGCCTGGAGGAGTTTGCTCTTAGTGAGTGCCTTCAAGGAAATGAGGTTTCAGGGTGGAAGCTAGTGGAGGGTAGAGCTGTAAGGCAGTTTGTAAATCAGGAGGAAGCTTTTAAAGTGCTTATGGATAATGGCTTTGAGGAAACCATGCTTTATGAAAGAAAGCCTTTAACACTTACTGAAACTGAAAAGCTTGTAGGCAAGACAAAGTTTAAGGAGCTATTGAGTGCTTATATACATACTCCACCAGGAAAGCCTACCCTTGCGCTTAAGGAAGATAAAAGAGAGACCTTTAAAAGACTAACAGCAGCAGAGGCTTTTGCAGAAGTTGGAAAGTAAGTTGCTCTAAGAATATAACAAGATAAGAATTTTAGAATTAAAGAACTTAAGAACTTAAGAAGATAACTTCTTAACTTCTTATATTCTTGCTAAGTTTTAATACCAGTGAGTATTTGAAGGAAGTAAATTAAAAAAGCCTTAAAAGCTTTGAAAAATAAAATATATAAGAAGATGGGAGAAAAATAAAATGGCAAATATAAATATTCAAGATGTAGTAACAGGAAAGGTAAGGCTGAGCTATGTGCACCTATTTACACCATATGCCAGCCAGCAGGGTGGAGAACCTAAGTACAGCACAACAATTCTTGTACCTAAAACAGACATAGCAACCAAGCAGAGAATAGACGCAGCTATTAATACTGCAATACAGGAAGGGGTAGCCTCAAGATGGAATGGAGTTAGACCGCCAGTAATTGCAATACCAGTTTATGATGGAGATGGAGTGAGACCATCTGATGGGATGCCTTTTGGAGAGGAGTGCAAGGGTCACTGGGTTTTCACAGCTTCCTCAAAGCAGGCTCCAGAGATAGTAGACCTCACAATGCAGAGAATACTTAATGCCACAGAAATATATTCAGGTATTTATGCAAGGGTATCAGTTAGGTTTTTCCCTTATGCTTCAAACGGTAAAAAGGGCATAGGCTGCGGCTTAGGTCCAGTGCAGAAGATTGAAGACGGGGAACCCCTTGGTGGAAGAATATCGGCTGCCACCGCCTTTGGAGATAATGTGGGCCAAAGCCCTATGACTGCACAAGCTTCTGCATACGCTCAGCCATCACAGTATCCGGGACAGCCTGTGTATAACACACAAATGTCAGGCTATGGTCAGAATTCAATTAGTCCGCAGCAACAATCATATCAGACTCCGCAGCCTGCTTACGGACAACCTATGCAGCAAGCTAACCCTCAAAATCAAGTAGCCATTGATCCAATAACAGGAGCACCAGTTAATGGCGGTGTTATGGGCATATGAGGCATCTATCAATAGACATAGAAACCTTCTCAAGTGTAGACATAAAAAAGAGCGGACTGTACAAATATGTGCAGTCCCTCGATTTCCAGATACTGCTCTTTGCTTATTCTTTTGATGGCGAGCCAGTAAAAGTAATTGATTTGGCTCAGGGGGAAACTTTATCTATGGAGCTTGTAGACGCTCTGCAAAATCCTGATGTAATTAAACATGCATATAATGCTTCCTTTGAGTGGTATGCACTTAATAAGTTTTATTACTCACCACTGGAACAATGGAGATGCACAATGCTTCATGGACTTTACTGCGGATATACAGCAGGACTTGCTGTTACAGCTGTGGCTTTAGGACTTCCTGAGGATAAAAGGAAATTAGGAATAGGCTCAGCACTCATTAAAACCTTCTGTGTACCAGTAAAGCCAACAGTAAAGAATGGGCAGAGAACAAGAAATCTTCCGCAACACGAGCCTGAAAAGTGGAGCTTATTTAAAGAATATTGCAGGCAGGATGTGGCTGTGGAAATGGAGATAGAAAAAAGATTATTAGCGTTCCCCGTACCGGTCGCAGAGCAGAAGTTATGGGAGCTTGATCAGAGGATTAATGCCTATGGAGTAAAGGTGGATAAGGAGCTTATTGAGGGTGCCTTATACTGCAGTGAGATGATAAACTCAGAGCTTATGCAGGAGGCAATAGAGCTTTCAGGGCTTCAAAATCCTAAAAGTGTAAAGCAGTTAACTAAGTGGCTTGAAGATGAAACAGGAGAGGAAATAACAGACCTTCAAAAGGGCACAGTAAAAGAACTTATTGAAACAACAAAAAGTGAAGCAGCAAAGAGGATGCTTGAAATAAGACAGGAGCTTTCAAAGACAAGTGTAAAAAAGTACACTGCTATGGCTGAAGTCGTGTGCTCCGACAGCAGGGTGCGTGGACTTTTGCAGTTTTACGGAGCAAACAGAACAGGCCGATGGGCAGGCAGGCTTGTGCAGGTTCAGAACCTTCCTAAGAATTACCTTGAAACCCTATCTCATGCAAGGGATTGTGTAAAGGAAAAGAAAGTGGATGCATTAAAGCTTGTTTACGGCAATGTACCAGATACCTTATCACAGCTTATAAGAACAGCCTTCGTAGCTTCAGATAATAACATATTTCTAGTGGCAGACTTTTCAGCCATAGAAGCAAGAGTCATAGCCTGGCTTGCAGGTGAGCAGTGGAGACAAGAGGTATTTGCGTCTCACGGAAAGATTTACGAAGCCTCAGCTTCTCAGATGTTTGGAGTTCCTGTTGAAAAGATAGCAAAGGGAAATCCGGAATATGAACTAAGGCAAAAGGGAAAAGTGGCTGAGCTTGCTCTTGGCTATCAAGGCGCCACAGGTGCATTAATTTCCATGGGCGCCTTAAAGATGGGACTAATTGAAGAAGAGCTGCCAGACATAGTAAAGAGGTGGAGAGCCTCAAATAAAAGAATAGTGGACCTTTGGTACAGCATAGAAAATGCAGCACTAGGGGTTATGAGAAAAGGACAGGCAGTAGGAATAAAAGGGCTTATTATAGCTCGTGAAATAGATTTTAACAATAATCAGGATTTTTTAACTATAAAGCTTCCAAGTGAAAGAAAGCTATTTTATGCCAAGCCCTTTCTTCAGACTAATGAAATGGGGAGGGAGGCTCTTTACTACAGAGGCATAAATCAGGAAACGAAGAAGTGGGAGAATATACCTACCTATGGTGGCAAGCTGACAGAAAACATTATTCAGGCTATAGCAAGAGATTGTTTGGCAGAAAGCCTTAAAAGACTTGAAGTAGCAGGATATCAAACCATTATGCACATTCATGATGAATGCGTACTAGACGTACCTAAGGATAAAGCTGATTTAAAGGCTGTAACTGATATAATGGGATATCCTATTGCTTGGGCTCCAGGACTGCTGCTTAGGGCAGATGGGTATTCTACTTTATTTTATAAAAAGGATTAAAAGCTTAATAACAGAAACAATGTTCTTTGAAAATTGAATAATACGGTGTTAAAAGTATGACCTAAAATCCAGCTATAAGTATATAAGAGTATTTGTTGCAAGAATATGGTATAATTTAGTTAAAACTAATTTGGAATTGTAAAATAAGACGAGCTAATTCAAATATTTACCGTATTACAAATAGAATAAAAATTTTTGGGGGGATAAGTTTGAAGGTCAATAAAATATTTATTTTCTTTATGTCAATGTTTCTAGTTCTAATGGTAGGTTGTTCAAATGGTATTAAAAACGAAGGAAATAAAATAGTGGTTGAAAAACAAATTAATAGTTCAGACAAATATGAACTTTATAATGAAGTTAAGGATAGCAAAGAAGTTCAAAACGCAAAGAATATTCTTAATAGCATTAAGTGGCAAAATGCAAAAGTGAATATGGTACGTCGTGCTGATTATACGTTTCATTTTGAAGATACTAACGGAAAACAAAAGTCAAATGGGATCATTTATGCATTATGGATAAGTCCTGATAAAGATAAAATAGAACTTGTTATAGATAGCGAAGGTAAATATGTTCAATTAGATAAAGAAAAGTCCGAAAAGTTGTTTAAGATAATTATAGGTAAGGATTTAAGTGAGACTTAGCAAGTCAATGTAATGAACAATCTTCTTATATTCCGATATGACCACAAAAACTAAATAAATATTTCTAACACCGTATTATTCAACTCTGAATTCTACGGTGTTTTTATTTACTGAATTAAAAAGGAGGTTAAAGTCCTAAATGGACTTTAACGGGTAATTTGCGAGCGGGAGCGAGTGAGTTAAATTACCCCGCGCCGACTGAAAGGAGGAACTCCATGATTATAAATGATAGACAAATTGTTATATCAGCTGCAGGCAGCCGAAAAGCTACCTTCTGGTCACAGCAGAAGCTATACTGGTCAGAGCTAGTGGAGAGGCTGAAAACGCCTGCCAGGGGAACTGAAACCTTGGCAGAATACTTAAGCTACCCTAAGAGCAAGCAGGACGAGCTTAAAGATGTGGGCGGCTTTGTAGCTGGAATACTTAAAGACAACAGAAGAAAAGCAATTAATGTATTAACTAGAGATATTATAACTTTAGATTTAGACAACATTCAGTCAGGAGGTACTCAAGATGTACTTAGAAGGATAGAAGGCTTAGGCTGTGCCTATGCAGTTTATTCTACGAGAAAGCATGAGGAGGCAAAGCCAAGGCTTCGTGTGCTTGTGCCGTTTAATAGAACAGCCACAGCAGATGAATATGAGCCTATAGCAAGAAAACTAGCTCAGATAATAGGCATAGAGCTCTGCGACCCAACAACCTTTGAAGCTTCCAGACTTATGTATTGGCCAAGCTGCAGCGTAGACAGCAATTATGTTTATGCCTACGGTGACAAACCTTTTCTTGATACAGATGGAATGCTTTCACTATATAAGGACTGGAGAAATGTTTTAGAATGGCCTGAGGCACCAGGAGTACAGCAAACCCATGTAAAACAGGCAGCAAAGCAGGGAAACCCAATTGAGAAAACTGGTGTAATAGGAGCCTTCTGCAGAACCTATGACATATATAGAGCTATGGAAGTTTTTCTTCCTGGAGTTTATATGCCTTGTGAAGATGGCTCAGGCAGATTTACCTTCAGTGGAGGCTCAACTACAGGGGGAGCAGTGATTTATGAAAATGGCAACTTCTTATATTCCCACCACTCCACAGATCCTGCAGGCGGGAAGCTCTGCAACTCTTTTGACCTTGTGAGGCTCCATAAGTTCAGCGAGATGGATGAT
>JAUZPI010000038.1 GCA_030706015.1 Bacillota bacterium | reverse complement strand
ATGTTTGCTGTGGCAGCCTCTTTAGTGTTAATTATGTTTATAGGGCTTAGTATAAACCCAGCTTTAGCGGAGAGTATACCTGTTTTAAATCAGTTGTCAAATTCCTTAAAAAAGATATATTGGTTTAATGATAATTATATTACTTATGCAGACAAGATGAATTTAGTTCAGGATAAAAAAGGAATAAAAATAGAACTTGAAGGTGTGGTATATGATGAATCAAGCCTCAAATTTATTTATACCTTAACCAGCAGTGAAAAGCTGCAATGGGGAGTACAATTAAAAGATGTAAGCCTAAGGATAAATGGCAAAAACATATTAGCAGATTCTCAATATTCTAGAGTGATAAGTGATGAGACAAAGCTTTCACAGGACTCAGATAAAAATGATAAATACGCTGTAATTACTACCTATGATGTATCTGACTTAAAATTTGATAACAATGTGCCAATTGATTGGAATATAGGTAGTATTCACCTGTGGGGAGATAGGTATGCAAAAGGAAATTGGGATTTTAAGTTTAAGGCTTCAAAAGCAGCACTGCAGGCTAATATAAAGGTAGTAGATGCTAATAAGGTTATTAGGGATATAGACGGATATAAGGCTTATATAGGTAAGATTATTTTTACTCCAACTGAAATAAAGATCACTACTTCTATAGATAAAAAACTATCACAGGATTTAGCTAAAGCTGATGACGCCTATGAAAAAGATAAAAGCAATAGCAAGCTACAAGAAAAAGCAGAACATTTAAGAAATATACAAACTGAATTAATGGTATGTTTAGGTTCAGAAGTTATTACAGATGAAAAAGGTAATGAACTTAGGTCGTCCACAGGAAAAGGAGATAACAACAGAGGAATTGAGTTATATCATCCTCTTAAAGAAATTCCTAATAAACTTATATTTACACATTTAGATTATTCTAAGATCTCGGATGGCTATGGAAATGATGATTTTGGAATTTATACTGTTACTCCATTAAAGCAAATTAAGACTCCTCTTGAATTTGTTCAAGGAGATAATATGAGCATAGTTATTAACTCCATAGAAAATAATAATGGAAAGTTAAAAGTTAATGCCACCTTTAGGGGAGACTACGCTGCAGGTAGAATAACACAGCTGCCTATATTGGTATTACCAGAGAAAACTAAGGTTCCTTCTAATAAAGCTGAGGTGGAAAAAATGTATAAGCTTATTAACTCCACTTATGATACTAATAAAACCGACATAGGTGATTACTATAAAGCTGCTAATACTAATAACAATACCTTTGATTTTTACTATAACATAGAAAGTAATGAAGATTATTCATTATGGCTTAGAAAAATTCCTGCAGGATATTACGATAAGGATAAGCAGCTGGTGATTGATATTAAATAGTTTTGGCTATAATAATTAATGGCAAAAACTGTACTGATGTATACTCGGTACAGTTTATTTTTACTCTATAGGAATTACTTAGTGAAGTGAATCGCAGCTAACGTGATTCACACTCTTTTTATTAAATATTGTGTAAATTTACAGATTAATTGAATAGCATATATTTTGGAGAAATATAACTTTCTTTATTATACTGCATAGTGTAAAATATATTTAATATGCCCAAATATTGTATTAATAGCTATGATTATTATCAAATAAAACGTTTATACACAATAGTATTATCTCTATAAAAAAGAAGGATGTGAAACAATACAGTTATGGAACTACAAGTATTTTTAAAAGGGAATAAGGAACCAATTATATATAAGGGAGATAGAATTGATGTGTTAGACTTTGAGATGAATGGAGTGAAGTACAAGCAGATAAGGTATTTTAGAAAGGGGTTTAGTAAAAGTGAATTAGTAGAAGAAAGCATAGTAAATAAGATGATAAGAAAAGAATAAATGGGGGGATATAAGTTAATGAAAAAAATTACAAAAAGCATTTTCAGTTTAATGGTTTTTGCAATTTTGCTTCTTACGGGGTTGCTAGTACCACAGGAAGCAAAGGCAGCAGCAAATATAGATATCAAAGTACAGTATGGTATAGATGGAAAGTATAAATTAGGGAAGTCTATACCATTAAGTTTTGATATCACTAATTCTGATAAGGATATACAAGGAGAGCTTCAAGTTGAAATTTCGCAGCAAAATAATACATATATTCTATATAGTCAAAGTGTAAACCTGCCAAGCGGCTCTAAGAAGCATGTAGTTTTATCAGTGCCTATAAACAATGGGTCTCCAGACATAGTAATAAGACTAAATTCAAATAATAAAAAGGTTTATGAAAAAAGTTTAAGAATAGGTAACGGAAGAATACCAGAAGGTAATTTGATGGTGGGGGTACTTTCAGACGATTATAACAGCTTAAGTTATCTTGCAAAGGTTACAGCAGAGCTTAACCCTAATAGTGCTAATACTATGGTGCTGAAAGGAATAAATAACGGAACAAATAATAAGGTTACTATAAATTCCACAGTGGTTAAGGTAGATCAAAATACAATTTCCTCAAATGAAAAAAGCATAGAATGTCTTGATGTATTAGTTATTAATAATTTTGATACTTCAAAATTATCAAAGGAACAGTATGCAGTTCTTAAGGCATGGGTTGAAAATGGTGGTATGCTGATAATCGGTACAGGTCCTGGTTATCAGAAAACTTTATCATTATTTAAAAATAATAATTTTATAAATGGTGAAATAGGAAGTATATCAAAGATAAGTACTCAGCAATTTAATGATAAATTAGGTTTAACTGGACAAGCTCCTCTTAGTCTGGATGTACTAAGCATGAAAATAAATGATGGAAAAGTAATAATGGCTGAAGGAAATGAGGCCTTAATAACAGCCATAGATAAGAGCAATGGAAGAATTGTATTATGTAATTTTGATTTAGGTTTAGAACCTATGGTTAGCTGGGCTAATAATACTGCTTTATGGAAGTCACTTTATAGTCAGCTGCTTCCTAAAAGTTATCAAATGTATGCTGCAGATGTATATAATAATGGTCAGTACTATATGGCACAGGAAAGTGTTCAAAATACTTGGGGCCTAAAAACTCCTACGGCAAAAGGAATGGGTATAGCACTGACAATATATGTTTTAATCATAGGTCCATTGGGATATTTATTACTTAAGAAATTAAACAAACGAAATCTTCTTTGGGGCATAGTACCAGCATTGTCTATAGTTTTTGCAGTTATAATATACTGCATTGGTTCGCCTACTAGAATAACCTCAGAATTTATTAATAGAGTTGATTTTGTGGACTTAAATAGTGACGGAAGCTCAAAAATACAATCCTATCTTGGGTTTGTAACTCCTAGAAAGGGAGATTTGAAAATTGAAGAAACCACCAGTGAAAAGCTGTCACCTTTATTCGGTGATAATAATGGAGGCTATAATAACCCTTCCTATGCTAAATTGGGATTAGAGGTTTATTATGAAGGAGATAAAACCTACTATCAATATAAAAATGCTGCACCTTTTCAATCAAATTTAATGACTACAAGTATGGAAAAAGAGAATTATGGAAAACTAGATTCCAAGCTTCAATACTTTAGTGGAAATTTATCTGGAACTATAAGCAATAATCTAGATAGTGATTTAGAAAATGTTTATGTAGTCACTTCCAGTGGAGTTTGGGATGCGGGAGCAATCAAGAAAGGTCAGAATGCTGCTATAAATGGAAATAGTAAATTTTATAGAAGCATAGGTGAAGTAGTTAATTACTTTAATGTAAATATGAATAATAATAATGGAGCAGATGCAGCAGTTAAAAGACAAACAGTAAGCCTGTTAAATATGTTTTCGCAAAATATGATGATGAATGCTTCATTGAATGGTTCAAATACTTCTAATTATATTGTAGCTATTAAGAGGGACAAGATAGTAAGTAAGTTTAAGATAAATGGTAAAGCGGCTGATGAATATAGAACTTCTGTGATAAATACACCTGTTAATATTGATTTTATTAAAGATGGAAAAGCAGAATATCCTTATGGCTATTTTACTCCAACTGTATTAAAACAGGATGGACAAGGCGGTTATGATGAACAAAATTCTTACATCATGGGAAGCATTAATCTAGATTTATCTTATAGTTTCCCTGCTGAATTACAAGTGGATCAGATAACAATTAAAGAACTAAGCCCTACAAATAACTATAATGGGGCTACTAAATTTAATGGCGAATACTATATCTTAAATGTAAAAGATAATAAATATGATAAGATTGATTTTAAAAATAATGAGGCAGTTATAAGTGATTTAAGCAGCTATCTGAGCAATAATGAAATAAAAGTAAATGTAAGAAATAATTCGAATAATAATGGAGGACCTTCCATATTGCCAGGTTTATCAGTAAAGGGGAGGGTGAAATAATGCTTGTTATTAAAGATTTATATAAATCCTATGGAAAATTCACCGCGGTAAATGGACTTAATCTTGAGATAAAAAAAGGTGAGATATTTGGGTTTATAGGACCTAATGGAGCTGGAAAGACTACTACTATGAGAATTATGGCAGGGCTTTTGTCAGCAGATTCTGGAGAGGTTTATATTGATGGTGTGTCTGCAATAAATGACCATAAAAAGCTTAAGGAAAAGATAGGTTATATGCCAGACTTCTTTGGAGTATATGATAATCTAAAAGCAATTGAGTATATGGAGTTCTATGCATCCATTTATGGCATATTGGGAAATGAAGCAACTAAGCTGTGTTTAGATTTATTAGAACTAGTAAATTTAAGAGAGAAAGCTGAAGCTTATGTAGATGGTCTATCAAGAGGAATGAAGCAGCGTCTTTGCTTGGCAAGAAGCTTGGTGCACAATCCTGAACTGTTAATTTTAGACGAGCCTGCTTCAGGTATGGATCCTAGAGCAAGATATGAAATGAAGGGTATACTTAAGAACTTGAAGGATATGGGCAAGACTATAATCGTTAGTTCTCACATACTGCCTGAGCTTGCTGAAATCTGCAGCGAAATTGGAATTATCCAAAAGGGGAGAATGGTGGTTAACGGATCTGTTAATGATATTATGAATGGAATGAATTATGCTCATCCTATTAAGATAAAGGTTATGAATAAGATAGAAGAGGCATTAACAGTAATTAAAGAAATGCCTTCCCTTGGAAAAGCTTCAGTTAATGATAATACTATTACTGTGGGCTTTAATGGGGATGAAACGGAACTAAGCAAAATATTGCAAACACTTGTTATTAATAAAATACCCGTAATCTCCTTTTCACAAGAGGCTGGTAACCTAGAAGAGGTATTCATGAGTATTACAGAAGATACAAAGGCGTAAGGAGGGATATATATGAAGATTAATCCAGTGCTTAGAAAAGAATTAAAACTCACTGTAAGAACAGTTAAAACATCCATATTACTTATGGTATATGCAGGAATATTAGCTTTTGTAGCAGTGGCAATGTTTGCTACTATAACCAACTCAATAAGATATGGAGCAAGCTACAGCGGTTATATTGCACTATACGGCATTATTGCAGGTATGCAGTTTGGTTTGATTTTATTTATTGTACCAGCTATAAGCTCCTCCTCCATTTCTGGAGAGAGAGAAAGACAGACGCTTGAAATACTGCTTTCAACAAAGCTGTCACCATTTTCAATTATAAGTGGAAAACTTATGTCTTCCATAAGTAAAGTTATTCTTCTTGTGGTATCCTCTATACCAATTTTTGCAATAGTATTTTTATTTGGAGGAGTACAAGCTGTTCATATCGTTCAATTAGTTTTGCTGTATGTAGTTACTGTAATTTATATAGGGTCTATAGGAATATGTCTGTCAACCTTTTTTAAGAGTACAAAGGCATCTACAGCAGCAGCTTATGGAGTTGTTTTTGCTTTGGTTTTAGGTACAGTATTTGTAACCTTTATATATTTTGCTTTTCTTGAAAGTAGAGCTGTGGGGCATGGAACAGCTTTTAAACCCTTTATTCCATTCTTTTTATATATCAATCCAGGCTTAGGGTTTGCTTCTTTGATAACTAATCAAATTGGAGGCGGAAACTTGTTTTCTTTAACTGGAGCAAATAATAATAGTATGGAATACGCTTGGATAATTAATTTAATAGTTGAATTAGTAATGTCTGTTTTATTAATTTTTGTTGCAGCTAAAAAGCTTAATCCAATAAAGAAATCTAAAAAGGTGAAATAATGAGCGGTTTAGATTTAAATATCTTGGCTTTCCTGAGGAAAGTAAGGCATAGGGTGATGATTATCACCCTTATACATTATGGTATGCTGGCAATGGTTATTTCCCTTGCTCTTGGAGCATTTATAACCATAACCTCCATATTCCTTCCCATTTATGAGGCGGTGTATTTATCTTTAATAATCATTATATTGGGAATCGTTTCATCAATTATCGCAGCGATAATTAATAGACCAAATACAAGGCAGACTGCATTAATAGCAGATGCCACTGGCTTAAAGGAAAGACTTGTAACCTCCATTGAGTTTATAGGAAGAGAGGATGGTTTTTCAAAGCTTCAGAAAAAGGATACAGTAAAGGCAATTGAAAACTATGATCTAAAGAAAAAAATTACCATAACAGTAGATAAAAAAATGATAATTATTTTACTTGTACTTTCTGTATTTTTTGCAATAGGAGTTTTTGTTCCATCTGCAGCCAAAGATAAGGCTAAGGAAATTTATCAGTTTAAGAAATATCAAAAGGAAACGGAAAAGAAATTAGATGAAGAAAAGAAAAAAGTAGAAAAGTTAAATAGCTTGAGTGATGAAGAAAAGAAAAAAGCCCTTCAAGCAGTTGAGACTGCACAAAAAGAAGTTGAACAAGCAAAAAATAAAGAAGATGGAAGCAAAGCTTTAGAGAAGTTAGATAGAAAGTTTGAAAAGCTTGGTGAGGAAACTAAAAACAAAAAAGCACTACAGGATATAAAGTCTATTCAAAAAGAAGTTAATCCCAAGGGCAAGGAAGAAAGGGCAAGTGAAGCTAAGAAGGAATTGAATAATTTGGCAGAGCAGCTTTCAAAAAATGATAAAACTTCAAATTTATCAAAGGCGCTAAGCAGCGGTAATATGCAGGCTGCCAAAGATGAACTTAGCAAACTGCAAAATTCTCTTAGTGATTTCAGCGAAGCAGATAAAAGTGAGCTTTCATCTACATTAAAAGATGCTGCTTCTGGTTCTAGTAATGACAAGTTGAAAGAGGCTTTAAATAATGCCTCAAAGGAAGCTGCCAATGGCAAACTAAGTGATGATACAAAACAGCAGCTTAATAAGGCATTAGACGAACTAGGTGACGATTCTGATGCCACAGCTTCAGCCTCCAATGGAGCTTCACCAGGAAGTCAGTCCGGAAGTGGTAATCAGGGAAGTTCAGGCGCTAATGCAGGCGGTGGAAGCGGCGGTGGTAATGGCAGCGGTTCTGGCAATGGCGGAGGCAGCGGAAGTGGATCAGGAGGAGGCTGGAATAATGGCAGCAATACTGGTTTAAATAAGCCGGGCTCAGCTTCCACTGAAAGCAAAGAACAAGTATACATTCCCGGAAGAAGCGAGGGAAAGGACGATAATCTTACTGGAAGTAAAAATAATTCTGGGTCATCTCAGCTTCAGGACTCTTCCGATGGGCCAACCACAAAAGGTGAGTCTGTGCAGTATGACACTGTTATTGGTGGCTACAGTAAGCAAGCTAATGAAGATGTAAATGATTATTCTATTCCAGACAGTATGAAAGAGATTGTAAAGGGATATTTTGATCAACTTCAATAATAATTAGGAGTGCCAAGGCACTCCTAAAATAATATGCATAGGGGGTAAAGTTTTGGAGATTAATGAAAATGAAATACAGCAGATTGTTGAAAAAGTGAAATTATGTGAAGAAGAAATATCAAAAGGTATAATAGGTCAAAAGGATATTATAAGACAGGTTATTATAGCAGTGTTATGCGGTGGTAATGTTCTTTTAGAAGGAGTTCCGGGACTTGGTAAAACACAGCTTGTAAAAACTATATCTAAAGTATTAGATTTATCCTTTTCTAGAATTCAGTTTACTCCTGACCTGATGCCGGCAGACGTTGTTGGTACAAATCTTATTGTAAAAGAAGGGGATAGGAATGTATTTCAGTTTGAAAAAGGCCCTATCTTTGCCAATCTAGTACTGGCAGATGAAATAAACAGAGCAACTCCTAAAACTCAATCTGCATTGTTAGAAGCTATGCAGGAGAAAACAGTTACTGTGGGAAAAGTAACTCATAAGCTGGCTGAGCCTTTTATGGTATTAGCAACACAAAATCCTATAGAGAATGAGGGGACATATCCATTACCTGAAGCACAGCTGGATAGATTCTTATTTAAATTAAATGTGCAATTTCCTTCACTAGAAGAATTAATGGGTATAATGGACATAACCGTTACTAATAAAAAGATTGAATTAGAAGCAGTGGTAACAGGAGAAGAAATATTAAAAATCAGAGAAATTATTAGAGAGGTTCCTATGGCAGAAGCAGTAAAAGAATATGCTTTAAAGCTGATAATTGCTACTCATCCAGAGGTAGAAGCCGCTCCAGAATTTACAAAGAAATATGTAAGTGTTGGGTCAAGTCCAAGAGGTGCACAAGCTATATTTAATGCTGCAAGAGTTAGAGCAGTGATGGAAGGCAGATTTAACGTATCCTTTGATGATGTAAAGGCTGTGGCTTATCCTGCTTTAAGACATAGAGTATTCTTGAATTTTGAAGGGACAGCAGAGGGCATCACCCCTGATCAGGTTATTTCAAGAATTATAGAAGAAATAAGGGTTGTGTAGCTCATGGAAGAGAAAATTTTTAATGGTGATTTTTTTAAAAAGCTGAATAGTATAAATTTTAATGTAAGAACCAGATTATCCGGGGGAGCTCAGGGAGGAAGAAGATCTAGAGCTAAGGGCAGCTCTGTGGAATTTTCTGATTTTAGAGAATATGTGCCTGGAGACGATTTTAGAAGAATAGATTGGAATGCTTATGGTAGATTTGACAGGCTGTTTGTAAAACTTTTCATGGAAGAAAAAGAAGCTAATTTTAATATCTTTATAGACAGCAGTAAGTCCATGGATTTTGGACAAGATAAAAAGTCTCATATGGCTTTAAAAATAGCAGCGGCTCTATCCTATATAATTCTAAACAATTTAGACAGGGTATATATAAGTTCCTTAAAGGATGGAAACTTAGAAACCTCAAGAGGGGCTTCAGGCAAAATGCTTTTTCAAAGATTGCTTAAGGATTTATCCTCCATTAACTTTGAAGGAGGGACAGATCTTGCTGCCTCCATAATGAAAAGAAAGATAACTTGCAGAGGAGTAAGCATTATTATCTCAGATTTCTTTGATGCAAAAGCTATAGAAGAGGCATTAAAATATTTAGCATATAAAAAACAAGAAATAATTTTAGTAAATATATTCTCCAAAGAGGAACTTCATCCCGAATTTGAGGGAGTAGTAAATCTTATCGATTCTGAAACGGGAGAAGAATTAAGGGTATCCCTTACACCTTCAATATTAAAGGAATATAAGTTACGATTAGATAATTTTTGTAACAACCTTGAAGCTTTAGCTTTTAAGTATGGAGCACCTTATATTAAGGTTTCCTCTGAGGAGCCTTTGGAAAAGGTGATACTTAAGAATTTTACGTCAAAAGGATTAGTGTACAAGGAATAAGGAGATAAATATGAGTTTTTTTAGTCTTTGGCCTTTAGCATTTTTCATATTGATACCTCTGATAATATTAATGTATTTATTAAAACAAAAAACAGAGGACAAAATTACATCTAGTCTTTTCCTTTGGAAAGAAGTATATAAAAATGTGGAAGCCAGTACGCCATGGGAAAAGCTTAAGAAGAATATAATGCTTATACTTCAGATATTAATAGTATTATTTTTAATAATATCACTAATGAATCCTTTTCTGCTTAAGGGTGGAAAGGAATATAAAAATGTGATTATTGTGTTAGATAACACGGGAAGCATGAATGCCAGCTATGGAAAGGCTTCAAGATTTGATGAAGAGATAAAAAGAGCGCAGCAGTTTATTGATTCATTAAAAGGAGGAGCTAATATTGTTCTTATTTCTTGCGGCAGCTCACCCAAAATAGAACTGGCAAATTCAAGTGATAAGGGTGCTGTAATTAGAAAACTTAAGTCTATTAAGACAACAGATACTACAGGTAGCATAGAGGACAGCTTTTCTTTGGTTAAATCTATAGCAAAACAAATGGGCAGTTATGAAGCATTATTCATTACTGATAAGGATATTAAGCTGGGAGATATAAATGGTACTGTAATTAGTCTTGGTAACAGCGGGAAAAACGCCTCCATCGATGTGATTTCGCATAAAAAAGATGGAAACAGCTTAACTGTAATGATTAAAGTAACTAATAGAGGTAATGAGAATTATTCTTCAGATTTAAGTCTGTATGGAGAGGATAAGCTTTTAGATATAAAGAATGTTGAGCTGAAACCTAAAGAAAGTAAGGTAGTTTATTTTCAGGTGGTGCCCTATAATGGAGATTATCTAAAAGGGGTCCTTTCAGAACAGGACATGTTATCTCAGGATAATACAGCTTATGATGTGCTAAATACAGGAGAAAAGCAGAAGATACTGCTGGTCAGTGAGAAAAATATATTTTTGGAGAAAGCTTTTGGGATCATACCAAACACAGAAGTATTTAAAGCACCTAAGCTTTCTGATATGAATGAGGGAGACAGCTATAATTTATATGTATTCGATGGAGTTATGCCAGATGCTCTTCCCAAGTCAGGTAACATTATTTTTGTAAATCCTCCTGATAATAAGTTCTTTAAGGTTGGAGCAGATATAAAGGGGGGAACTGGCACAAGTGTAGAGCAGGAAACTACCAAGTATTTAGGTAACCTAAAGTTTTCAGTAGAAAGCCTAAAAAATATTGAACTTCCACCTTGGGGACAAAGCCTATTAAAGGTTGATGATAAGGTAGGAGCTTTTATGGGTAAATATCAGGGGAGAGAAATAGTGGTATTTGCTTTTGATTTACATAAAACTGATCTGGTTTTGAAGCCTGAATTTCCAATATTAATAAATAATTTATCCTCTAAGCTTATGGATAATGGAATATTAAACAATAAGAACATCAGCTGTGGATATCAGGTTCAGCTTAATGCATTGCCAGAAGGAGGAGATATTACTGTAAAAGCTCCGGATGGAAAAGAAGAAAACATAAGTGTAAAATCTTCTTTAATGGCAATAAGACCTGAAAGCATTGGACTTTATAGTGTATCTCAAAAGGTTGGAGATAAAAAAAGAGAGGCATTATTTGCGATGAATTTTCCATCACAGACTGAGTCTGATGTAAGTAATGAAAGCTTAAAAGGAAGCCAGAGTAATATATTTACAGCATTAAAAAGCGGTGGAATAAATCTGCAAGTATACTTAATTTTATTAGCATTAATTATTTTAATAGCAGAATGGCTATTGTATTTAAAAGGCTATTAGTGGAGGTGATACAGTGAATTTTGAAATAATGAGACCCTATATGTTAATACTTATTCCTATATTAATAGCCTTTGCACTTTGGTCAGGAAGAAAGCTTTATAAAGTAAATAGAAAGAAAAAAATAATATTAATTTCAAGGGTGATTATATTTACCCTATTGGCTTTGGCAGCAGCAAACATAACCGTTAGATTGAACTTAAAAAATACAGCTACTTTATTTTTGATGGATGTATCGGATAGTGATAAGGATTTTAAAAGTGAAGGTACAAAATTTATAAGTAATGCTATTGAAAATATGCCCGAAGGTAATAAAGCTGGCGTAGTAGTTTTTGGAGAGAATAGTTTGGTGGAGCAGTTTATTTCTAAGGAGAAAGATTTTAAGGAAATATCCTCTGCACCTGTCTCTACTGCAACGAATCTGGAGAATGCAATAAATTCAGCTTTATCAGTATTTCCTCAGGATACTGCTAAGAGGATAGTTTTAATAAGCGATGGAGAAGAAAATGAAGGAGATGCCTTGAAAACTATTTCTTCTTTAAATGGTGAAAATGTTGATTTAAAAGTATATAAAATTGAAAAGAAAAGTACACCAGAGGTCTATGTAGATAATGTAAAGATACCTGACAGAATAAATTTAGGTGATCAGTTTTCTATAACTGCAACAATAGTAAGTAATATTAATACCTCTGCTAAATTATCTCTCTACTCAGGGAGAGTAAAAAAATCTGAGCAGCCTGTACAGATTGAAAAAGGGAAAAACACTTTTGTATTTAAAGATATTCAGGATAATGAAGGGTTTAAGGGATACAAGGTGGTTATTGAACCAGATAAGGATACTGAATTAAAAAACAATGAGTATACAGCCTTTACAAATGTAACCTCTAAGCCAAAGATATTACTTATGGAAGGTAATGATGGTGACGGTGCAGAACTAGAGAAGATTCTGCAGGCCCTTAACATGGACTATAAGAAAATAAGCGCAAAGGCGGCGCCTAGAAGCATCAATGAAATGAATGAATACAAGGTAATTATTGCAGCCAATAACAATATAGACGATTTGAATAAAGATTTTGTTAATAATTTAGAGAGTTATGTTAAGGACTATGCAGGAGGTTTCATTGCTGTAGGTGGAGAAGATTCCTTTGCCTTGGGAGGATATAAGGATACTCCTATTGAAAAGGTGCTTCCAGTTAATATGGACATGAAAGGTAAAAAAGAAATTCCAAAAATGTCTTTAATGCTTGTCATTGACCACTCAGGCAGTATGGGTGAAGGTGGAAATGTAAACAAATTAGAACTCGCAAAGGAAGCTGCCACAAGAGCAGTAGATACCCTAAGACCCGAAGATGAAATAGGAGTATTGGCTTTTGATGATGGCTATGATTGGGTAGTTAAAAGACAAAATGTAAAAAATAAAGATGATATAAAGAAAAGCATTGGCACTATTGGTGTCAATGGAGGAACAAGTATTTTTCCAGCGTTAGAGCAGGCTTATGAAGAGCAATTAAAAAGTAATGCTAAAATAAAACATATAATCCTATTAACAGATGGACAAGACGGTTATAGACAATATGATGATTTAATTGAAGATATGAAAAAGCACAATATAACCTTATCTACTGTAGCTGTTGGAACAGATGCAGATGAAAATATGCTTCAGGATTTAGCTAAAGGCGGCCTGGGAAGATATTATCATACGGATATTTATACAGATATGCCAAGAATATTTGCAAAAGAAATAATGCTTTCTACTAAGGCATATCTTAATAATAGAGAATTTGCCCCTAAAATAACAAGTCAGCACTCTATACTAACAGGGGTTCTTGAAGAAGGTAAATTGCCTTCTCTGTTAGGCTATGTTGGAGCTTCAAAGAAGGATAATGCTACTATGATAATGGCATCAGATGAGGATGATCCTATTTTAACCGCTTGGCAGTTTGGACTTGGTAAAACTGCAGCTTGGAATTCAGATATGTCTGGTAAATGGAGTGCCAATTTCGTAAACTGGGACAAGAATCTAAGGCTGTGGCAAAATATAATAAACTGGACTGTTGAAAACTACGGTAGTGGACAAGGAAATGCTGCGGTAAACGTTGCAGGAAATGAGGCGAAAATTGAGTATACAACCGCGGATATAAGTCCAGATACCAAGGTAAAGGCAGTATACTCCTCTGATGACGGAGATAAAGGAGAGTTGGAACTGGAGCAAACAGAGCCGGGTAAATATTCAGGAAAGATAAAGCTTAGCGGAACAGGTTTTTATAATATAAATGTAAGAGAAGAGCAAAATGGAAAGGCAAAAGCGTCACAAAATGCAGTGGCAGCTATGCAGTATTCACCAGAATATAAGTTCAATGGCTCTGAGCAGGTATTAGAGAATCTGGTTAATGAGACTAGTGGAAAGTTTATCAAGCTTCCTGAGGATGTTTTTAAGGGTGAAATAAAAAACGTTGCTTCTAGTACCAATCTTACCAATCTATTTTTAATTTTAGCTATGCTTTTGTTTATATTTGATATAGCCAATAGAAGATTAAGAATAGATTTTTTAAAGCTTGTGGGTAAAACAAAGTTTTTCAGAAAGCTTAACACAGTGAAAATAAGTAAAAAACCTAAAAAAATTAGGATAAACGATAATAAGCATGAACAGGTTTCAAGTGAGCTGTTAGATAGTAAAGTAAACATGAAATTTAAAGAGGAAGAATCAAAACCTGTGATTGAAAAGAAAAAAATATCTAAAACAAAAGAAACGAAGAGCAGCAACGAAAAAATTATTTTGGATACTTCAACTCTTTTAAAGAAGAAGAAAGATAGAGAATAATTACAAGCTATGTGCTTAGTTATTGGAGGAGAATATGGATAGTATAATAACATACTCATTAAGAACCAGTGTTAGTTCTTCTGATAAATATTATACTGAAATAAGTAAGTTTACTGAAGATGTACTATATAAGATAAATGAATCCGCATATTCACTAATTAAGGATTATCAGGAGTATGTGATTAAAAGTAAACATGAGGCAGTAAGAACAACAGAAGAGTATGGTCTAGAGATATTAACACTAGGGGTTCTGTGGAAAACGTATATAAGAAATGCAGTTGTATTGGGGAAAATACCGCAAAAGCTTCTGGTTACGCTAGTAGGCCTTAGAACCAAAGGTAATGTCGTAAAAATTACTACTGACTACATCAGAGGAAAATTAGCCACTGGAATTTTACTAAATAAGATCAATTGTAAAGATAAAATAATTAAAAATACTAAAGACTTGGACAAGTTGATAAAATGGTTATCCGCTGCAGGGGATTTTAAGGACGAAGTAAAAAGGTTAGATAATTGGAAAGAGTATTTTGATAATAAGGTGAACTCAGAAGTTACTGCCAATATTGAAACTATACTAAAATTAGCAGAATGGTTTGAGTCAGAGAGCAGGGAAAGGTTAGGAAGTTATACAAAAAATGTGGACAATTTTCTAAAAAACTCTTATGGAAGCCATAGAGGAAAAGAGGATATTATTTATTGTGGTCGTAAAGAAGTTGAATATCACCTAAATATGGTGGGAGCGGAGATATTAAATAATGTCTTCAGACAGGAGTTCTTAAAAACTGAAGAAAAAATGGTGCTGCTGCCAGCCTGTATGAGATATGATGGTGGACGAGTCTGCAAGGCAATTAATACAGCTAAAGGGTATATATGTGCAAACTGTACGCAAGGCTGTGGAATAAATAAATTAACTGCTATTGGTAAAAAGTATAATTTTAAAGTTTATATTATACCACATGAATCTACAGCATTTTCTAAGGAAAAAGTGTCTTATGGTAAAGTTGGTATTATTGGAGTTGCTTGTGTTCTCAATTTAATTTCAGGGGGCTGGAAGGCTAAGGATATAGGTTTTGTACCACAATGTGTTTTACTAGAATACTCCGGCTGTAAGAAACATTGGCACAAAAATGGAATAACAACAGAGATAAATATTTCTAAACTGATAAATACTTTTAAGGACAATAACAAAATGGTTGGTGAGAGTTAACTTACCAACCATTTTGTTATTATATATTTAAAGTTTTCATAATTATTAAAGAAAGTAAAATTAAAAGATTATAATATAAAAAATAAATATTATTCCTAAATTTAATGTTATACAGCAATTATGCTGCTGCCAGGATTTAAAGTTTTGCTATAAATTCTTAGCAAATTATCAGCAAAAACATCGCTAGAATACTGCTTGCTTTTAGAAATTGAGTTTAAGGTCATTTGTTTTCTTAAATTGTCATTTTGTAAGATTTCACAAACATGTTGGCTGAATTCATACTTGTCCTTGTATGCAAAACCATTTTCTCCTTGTGATATTAAACCCTCTACACAAGGGTCCCATTTGCAAACCACCGGGCAGCCACTACTTAATGCTTCGATATAGGTCAACCCTTGCGTTTCGCTGGTAGAAGCAGTAACAAAGATTTCTGCAAGTTTATAATATTTATAAACTTCCTCTGGTTTTACCATCCCAGTAAACAAAATATTTTTTTCTAATCCTTGCTCTTTAACTTGCTGTTTTAGATGTTTTAAATAAGGGCCGCCCCCTACAATTAAAAGTTTTACGTTATCCATTTTATCTATTACATCAGGAAAAAGATCTATAATTTCATTAATGTTTTTCTCTTCGGCTATCCTTCCCACATAGGCCATAATTCTATCACCCTTATTTAGTGAAAGCTTTGAGAGCAGTTCTTCTTTTTCAGCTTCAGAAATACTTCTCTGGAAATTGCTTAAGTCAATTCCAGTTGGTGCAATGTGAATGGTTTTTCTAACACCATAGCTTAAAAGTGTATGTCTTGCTTTTTCTGTGGGAACAATAACGGCATCTAGGGAATTTAGCAGCATTCTAGTTAATCTTGCAGCAGTACTTCTCCGTAGTATTTTGCCTCCCAGTATATATCCTAAGTAATCCTCATACATGGTATGGTAGGTGTGTATATGAGGAATATTTAGCTTGTTAGAGATATGTTTTGCTACAATCATTGTAGAAAATTCAGTTTGAGAGTGAATGATATCTGGTTTCCAATTAACTATATTTCTAATCAATTTATTACGGAAAGGAATTTTAACTCGTGCATTGGGATAAATTTTAACTCCTATTGATTTTAAATAATATATATCTCCAACTACTTCTCCCCTTCTACTATGAGAAAGTGTTAAAATCCTAACGTCATGTCCTTTGTTCTTTAACTCATTATATAAATTGTTTATTGAAGTTACTACACCATTTATCATAGGAAAATAAGTATCAGTTGTTATAAGAATCTTCAATTACTCAACCTCCTATAACTAAATCCTTATAATGAAACCTTTTAGTTTAAACAATCTTATTGCTTGTATAAACTGTTTATTTATATTATAAGGGATAAATATTAATAAAAAATGAAAATGTGATTAAATTTTATTAATTTAAGGCACAGAGCAAAAATGGGATGATGGTAAATACATCATATCACTTAAAATCATATAACATGTATACGTTTTCGGTCAAGTGTATAAAAATAAGTAACTCTGTAACAGAATATTCAGATAAATAATTAAGAAAAGTAAAACAAGGTAATAAATAGGAGATAATCGAAGGAAAACTGTAGTAATATAGAAATAATATGAGAAAATTTAGATAACTTGTATTTTTTGGGGTTTCACATTTTGTAAAATAGTGTTATAATAGCTATAATATAAAATTTAATACAATTTAATTAATAGAAAGGTCAACAATAAATGTTAAAATTATCGTTAATGGAGTTTCTATTAAGAACTACTCCAGAATCTTTTTTACTCATATTTGCTGCTTACCTAATTGATTTTAAAACTATTGAGAAGAAGAGATTTATTCTTTCTAGTCTGCTTTTAGCCGTAAGCACATATCTATTAAGGCTGCTTCCAATACATTATGGAATCAATACCTTAATCAATATACCAATCTATATATTCTTATGTGTCTCAATAAACAAAATATCTATTATTAAAGCTGTACCAACATCATTAATAGTTCCTATTATACTGGCGATTTGTGAGGAGTTAGATGTTTTAATAGTAAAATGTTTTCTTAATGGAGATATTACAAGAATAATGGATAATAAAATTCTTAAATTAGCATATATGACACCATCAATGATATTGTTTGCAATTGTTATGGTTATATTTTATCTTACAATATATAGATCAAAAAAGAATATTGATAAGCATACATATGCTAGAGAGAATATTAAATAAAATTAACTTTGAAACAATTTTATTAGTGTAGCGCATAATTTTTTTACTAGATATATTATTATTCAAAAGATTAACAAGGGGGAATTAAAATGAAAAACAATTTGAAAAAAGGTGCTGTAACAATGTGTGAGAAAATCTTTACTTCTATGGCTAAATCAACATCAGCTTCAGCTTGTTTGACCAGCTTTTATCAACCTAAGGAACCTAAATCTTTGACAAAAAAATAGGCACACAGTATAAGGATCGCCGATTCTTATACGTATTTCAAGAATCATGTATTCGTCACATTTGAAATAATTTTATTAATGTAGCGCATAATTTTTTTACTAGATATAGTATTATTTAAAAGATTAACAAGGGGGAATTAAAATGAAAAACAATTTGAAAAAAGGTGCTGTAACAATGTGTGAGAAAATCTTTACTTCTATGGCTAAATCAACATCGGCTTCAGCTTGTTTGACCAGTTTTTATCAACCTAAGGAACCTAAATCTTTAACAAAAAAATAGACACACAGTATAAGGATCGCCTAGTACGATCCTTATACGTATTTCAAGAAGCATGTATTGGTCACATAGGATAATTAATATTATAAGTATTACTGTGTATAAACATAAGAAGAGGGTATGTGGTTATGTTTTTAATAGAGAGAGTATCGAATAAGATATCCAGTAGAATATCAAACGCTTTAGATTTGGATGAGGATCATAAAGAGATAATTGCCTATGGGGCTTTTAGTATATTACAAATAACTTGGTCAATATTTTGGGTTATTATCTTTGGAGCAATATTCAAGGTTTTGATTCAAGCCATAATTATTTTATTTATTGTTAGCTTATTAAGGAAATATTCAGGAGGAGTACATGCTAGTTCGCCAAATCGTTGTATTGTTATTGGAACTTTTGCATGTGTTGGACTTGCAATAATAAGTAATAATCTGAAACCACAATATAGTCAGTTGTGGGTGGTGATGTTATATATATTAAGCCTTATATATTCTTATTATATTATTTATAAATTTGCTCCTGTAGATAGTCCGTCTAAGAGAATAAGTACAGAAGAGGCTAGACAATATTTTAAAAAGTGTTCACTCATTGTACTAAGTATATTATTTACAAGCGTAGCTGTGTTAATCTTACTTTATTTAAAGTTTGAAATAAATTATTTATTGCCTATTATTCAATGCATATGTTTTGGTGTTTTATGGCAAATTACTACACTAACTAATTTTGGTCACAATATCTTAACTAAAGTAGATTATATTTTAGAAAAAGTAACAACAGGGAGGAAATAAATATGAAAAATAAGATTAAAGAAAATGCTGCTAAATTGTGTGATAAGTTATTTTATTCAGCAGCAACCTCAACTTCAGCTTCAGCATGTACTTTGGGATTTTATCAACCTAAAGAACCAAAAGCTCTTTCAAAAAAATAAAATCAACAATAATATAAGGATCGCTTAGCACGATCCTTATATTACTATATAAAGAAATACAATAGGTGTAAAATATGGATAAATTTGAACAGAATAAAGAGGTCTCAATAAATATAATAATAAATATCGTTAAATTTATATCGTTATTTTTTTGTGCATTAGTTATATATAATAAGTTTTTTGTTAATAATGATATTTCACATAACGTAAAAGATGATTATGTTAATTTTCTCCCCATGTCTTTATTAACAGGTTTATTAGCACTTTTATACTGGCTATGGTCATTATTCATAATGAAAAAGCTAAATGCTAAATATGTTACAAGAGCAAGAGTGGTTGAAAATTTTGTTTTTGTAGCAATTTTTGCTATGCTAGTTATGGTTTCTAATACCTATATTAGTAATTATAAATTTTTATTTTTACTTATCATTATTACTGCTACAATTCAGCTTGGTATGAAATATGGATTAATAATGTCTTTTGTTTCATCGTTGGTAATATTACTGATTGACTTGATTTATGCTCCTAAAGCTATTATCAACCCATACTTTGAGGAGGATTTGATATTAGTTGGAGTTTTTATCTTAACTGCATGGACGTTGGGGTATTATGTAAAAATTGAAAATGAATATTTGAAAGAAAAGAATAATCAACTCAGAGAACTAAATGATGAATTAAACAAAAAAGATAGTCAACGTAAATATTTTGAAGCTATGTTACTAAAAAATGATGAGTGCTATAATTTGCTTATTGAAAATTCTAGAGATGCGATTTTCGTGCATAGTGACGGAAATCTGATCTTTTTTAGCAAGTCTGCGGCGAATATGCTAGGAGTTAATGATAATGGTGACATAGGGGTAAAATCAATTTTCGATCTTACTCCTTTAGACGAAAGAGATAGTCTAAAAGCAAAGTTTGATTTAATAGGCAGTAATGAAATAAATACAATGCAGTTTGAAGGGAAGATTTTGGGAGGCAACGGTGAAACTGTACATGTTCTAAATATATCTACCCATTTTATTTATCAAGGACAATCTACTATTTTAACAATACTGCACGATATAACTTCAGAAAAGCAGGTAGAAAAATTACAAAAGGATGTAGAAAAAAACATTGAATTGTTGAACGAAACAAGAGAATATAATAAGTTAATTACGGAATTCTTTACCAATATATCTCATGAATTGAAAACACCATTAAATGTCATCTTTTCTGCTTTACAAGTACTGGATATATTAAATAAAAATAATCACCAAGATGAAAAGTTGGATAGATACACAAGAATTATGAAACAAAATTGTTACAGACTTATGAGATTAATAAATAATTTATTAGATATTGCGAGGCTGGATTCTGGTTTTCTTAATCTTAACCTGGAAAACTATAATATAGTTGAGGTGGTTGAGGATATTACTATGTCTGTTGTAACTTATGCTGAGAGTAAAGGTATTGAATTAATATTTGACACTGAAATAGAAGAAAAAGTTATGGCTGTTGATCCGGATAAGTTAGAAAGAATAATTTTAAATCTGCTTTCAAACTCTATTAAATTTACTAATCCAGGTGGAAGTATATTTGTGGAGTTGGTGGATAAAGGAGATAATGTCGTTATTAATATAAATGATACGGGAATAGGGATTCCAAAGGAAAAGAAAGAACTCATCTTTGAGAGATTTGGTCAAGTAGATAAAACTCTTCAAAGAGACTGCGAAGGGACAGGCATAGGCTTATGCTTGGTAAAATCATTTGTAGAAATGCATGGAGGAGAAATAGACTTAGAAAGTGAACTGGGGAAAGGAAGTAAGTTTATTATGATTCTTCCAGTAAAACATTTAGAACAAACAAATAAGAATGAGATCCCTATATATGAGAGTAGTATTCAACGTATAGAAACAGAATTTTCGGATATTTATTCTGTTGATATATATTAAGTAATGGATAAATATAGTGCATAATTATGCACTATTAATTATATATAATCTTCGAATTTGGTGTATTTACTTGTATCTTGTTGTTTTCATTGATAAAATAATAGACAAATGTTAATATTATACTATGTGTTTAGTGATGTAGTTTAAACAACAGAGCAATGATGTAGTAATTACAGAACAAATTAACAAGAAGGAGAGTTTTGCATGGCAGAAAGAATTAAGATGAACGTTCCATTAGTTGAGATGGATGGAGATGAAATGACCAGAATTATCTGGAAAATGATTAAGGATAAACTTTTAGAACCTTATATTGAACTAAAGACAGAGTATTATGATCTTGGACTTGAAAAAAGAGATGAAACAAATGACCAAATTACTACTGATGCAGCACTTGCAGTAAAAAAATATGGTGTTGGTGTAAAGTGTGCTACAATAACTCCAAATGCCGATAGAGTGAAAGAGTACAATTTAAAGAGTATGTGGAAAAGTCCTAACGGTACTATAAGAGCTATTTTAGATGGTACTGTATTTCGTGCTCCTATAATATTAGACAGCATAAAGCCTTTTGTAAAGAATTGGACTAAACCAATTACAGTGGCAAGACATGCTTACGGTGATGTTTATAGGGATGTAGAATATCGCGTTGAAGGACCTGGAAAAGTAGAATTAGTTTTCACAGCTGAAAATGGTGAGGTTACAAAGCAAACAATACATGAGTTCAAAGGACCTGGTGTTGTTTTAGGTATGCATAACTTAGATAAATCAATTGAAAGCTTTGCTAGATCTTGCTTTAACTATGCTTTAGACCAGAAGGAAGATTTATGGTTCGCTTCAAAGGATACTATTTCTAAAACTTACGATCATAGATTTAAGGATATATTTCAAGAAATATTTGATAATGAGTATAAAACAAAGTTTGAAGAAGCAGGCATAACATATCTATATACACTTATAGATGATGCTGTAGCACGTGTTATAAGATCAGAAGGCGGAATGATATGGGCATGCAAAAACTATGATGGAGATGTAATGTCAGATATGGTAGCTACTGCTTTTGGAAGTTTAGCTATGATGACATCTGTATTGGTTTCTCCAGAAGGTTATTATGAATACGAAGCTGCTCACGGGACTGTACAACGCCACTATTATCAACATCTTGAAGGAAAGGCTACTTCTACTAATTCAATGGCAACATTATTCGCATGGACAGGAGCCTTAAGAAAAAGAGGAGAGCTAGACGGTATAGGGGCACTAGTTGACTTTTCTGATAAACTAGAAGCTGCTTCTTTAAGAACAATAGAAGAAGGCGTAATGACAAAGGATTTGGCTCCATTATCAGAAGTGTCAAATAAGCAAATTGTAAATACAGAAGAATTCCTAAATGAAGTTAAAAAGAGACTAGAAGAAGTACTATAATTATAATATTGAATAACTATTTGAATTTTATGACTGTCGCATAGACAGTCATTTTTTTTGTAATATTTTAGAAGTGCATTTACATATAATACCATTATAAACTATTAAATTTTTAGCTGTTTTTTTAACAATATCGCTAAGTAATATGGATAAAAAATAATGATAAATTAAAAAAATAACAATATAGCAACTAATTGTAATAATCGTTAATAAAGTGTTAACAATGCAAAGAAAAGTTTAACATAGTATAAAATATACGGAAAAAATTGATGGATTATTAACAATATAAAGTGATTTTTGACAAAAATATAAGGAATATTGACAAAAAATAATGATTTAAGTAGAATGAAATGCAGAAAGTAATTAGGTTTCATTTGCTTAAATTTTTATAGTAGGTTGTAGTGTTTAATGGTAAATGAAATTATACTTTTTCAAAATAAGGGGGTTTATCAATGAAAGGACTAAATGGGGCAGATATGTCATTCGTGATATTTTCTGCTGCGCTTGTAATGCTAATGGTGCCAGGACTAGCATTGTTTTATGGTGGAATGGTAAAAAGCAAAAACGTGCTTAGTACAACAATGCATAGCTATGCAGCATTAGTAGTGATATCCATACAGTGGATATTTGTAGGGTATACTTTAGCATTTGGACCAGATGTTAAGGGATTTATTGGAAGCTTAGATTGGTCATTCTTGCATAATGTTGGAGTCGCAGCTAACGCTGATTATTCAACAACAATTCCACATTTACTATTCGTTGTGTTCCAAATGATGTTTGCAATTATAACTGCAGCTGTTATTTCAGGATCTTTTGCAGAACGTATGAGATTTCCAGCATTTTTAATTTTCATTTTATTATGGAGTACATTAGTATATGATCCTATTGCTCACTGGGTATGGGGCGGAGCTGGACAAAGTGCTGGCTGGTTGAAGAAACTAGGAGTATTAGACTTCGCAGGTGGTAATGTAGTAGAGATAAATTCAGGAGTTTCTGGTCTTATAGCTGCTATAATGATAGGTAAAAGAAAGAGAACCAGACCAGAACCACATCATATTCCAATGGCAATATTGGGTGGTGGACTACTTTGGTTTGGATGGTTTGGATTTAACGCAGGAAGTGCTTTAGCAATTAATGGGGTTGCAGTAAATGCATTCTTAACAACTAATACAGCAGCTGCTGCTGGAGCTGTTTCATGGGTTGCAATTGAATGGATTATCAACAAAAAACCAACTGTATTAGGTACAGTAACAGGAGCTGTTGCTGGTCTTGTAGCTATAACTCAAGGAGCAGGTTTTGTAAGTCCAATGTCTGCTGTTGTAATTGGTTTAGTTGGTGGAGCTATCAGCTTCTTTGCAATTGCTGTTATGAAAGCTAAATTTGGTTATGATGATGCTTTAGATGCTTTTGGATGTCACGGAATTGCGGGAATATGGGGAGCTATTGCTACAGGAATATTTGCTAGCAAGGCAATAAACCCTGCTGGAGACAATGGATTATTGTATGGTAATTTTGCATTGTTAAAGGTTCATGTAATATCTGCAGTTTCTTGTGCAGCATATGCAGCAATAGTAACATTTATAATATTAAAGGTTATAAGCTTATTTACTAAATTAAGAACAGAATCAAGTGAAGAAACTGATGGTTTAGATGTTTCCTTACATGGAGAACAAGCTTATACAGGACTAAATATGTAATTAAAAATATTTATATTTAATTCGTAGTTGGATTAGATTTTATTACGAATATATGGTATTATACACTTAGATACTACTAGATATGAGAGGGGGGATATATATGGAAAGGAAGCTTACAAAGATTGATATCATTACTAATCCTAGTAAATTTGATGATTTAAAGGATGCCTTAAACGAAATTGGTATAACAGGTATGACGGTTTCAAATGTGTTAGGCTGCGGAGCACAAAAAGGTTATAAGGAATATTACCGTGGAGTAGCAGTTGATATTAATCTTTTACCAAAGGTTAAGGTGGAAATTGTTGTTTGTGAAGTGCCTGTAGAGCTAGTTGTTGAAACTGCTACTAAGGTACTAAGAACAGGCAAAATTGGAGACGGAAAGATTTTCATATATGATGTAGCAAACGTAGTACGTGTAAGAACTGGTGAAGAGGGAAGAGATGCTCTTCAGGATCATGAATAAAATGAACTGATTTAATAAATAAGAGGGATTTCTTCTAGTAGATTGTAGGGACTATTTAGAAGAAGTCCCCTATTTTATATATCAATTTACAATCTATGTTAAAAAGCAACCTAAAAAAATCTATAAAATACTATTGACATTAGCAAATGTAAATGTTATCATGAATATGTAAATTAAATACAAGGGATTGTAACTGTTCGGCAGGCAAAACCCAAATTAAAATAAATGCTTATTAGCTTATTTTAATTTGGGTTTTATCTATTATAGGCCTGTTTTAAATGGGGTGATAATGATGATAATTAAGAAGGTGTTAAACAATAATGTAGTTACCACTGTGGATGAAATCTCAAAATTAGAAAAGGTTATAATGGGCAGCGGAATTGCTTTTCAGAAAAGACCTGGAGATTTAATTAATGTAAATAAGATACAGAAAGTATTTACTATAGAAAATGAAAATGACAACCTTAAGTTTCAAAAACTTCTAAATGAAATACCTCTAGAATATGTTAGGATATCTGAAGACATCATAAGTCATGCAAAGGAAACCTTAAAGGTGGATTTATCAGAACATATACATGTTTCTCTAACAGATCATATTGCCTTTGCAATAAAGAGATATGAGCAGGGAATAAAGATAAAAAACCATTTATTATGGGAGATACAAAAAATACACAAGAAAGAATATGCTATAGGGGTTTGGTCTATTAATTATATAGAAAAAGAGCTTGGAATAAAGATGGAAGATGATGAAGCAGGTTTTATTGCAACACATTTTGTATATGCTTCTATGGGAGAAAGTATGGACAATACTATCAATATAACCAATATAATTCAAGAAGTGTTAAATATTATTAAATATTCTTTCACTATAGAGTTAGACATAAATGATTTATCCTATGATAGATTAGTAACACATCTTAAATTCTTTGCTCAAAGAGTGTTATCTCAAAAACAGCTAAATGACGATGGTGGACCCTTTGTAGAACTGGTACAGGAAAGCTATGGTGATGCATATAAATGTGCCTTAAAGATAAAAAGTTATATGAAAAAAAACTATAATTATCATATAGATGATGGAGAAATAGTTTATTTGAGTCTGCATATTCAAAGGATTATTTCTAGTTCAAAGATTAAGAATAACCAGTAAAATTAAATATTAGGGATTGTTACTGAATAATTCAGGCAAAACCCAAGTTGGATTTTATATATTAGGTAATCTTTTTACCTAAAGTATATATTCAGCTTGGGTTTTTTGCCTAAATTTATAAATAATAAATATGAGGAGGATGAAAACATGGATTATAACAAAGTTGCTAAAGACATCTTAAAGTATGTTGGCGGAGAGAATAATGTAGCTAGTGCAGCACATTGTGCTACAAGATTAAGATTAGTAATAAAAGATGAAAAAAAGGTAGACAAGAAGAAAATAGAAAGGATGGATGATGTAAAAGGAGTATTCCAAAGTTCAGGACAATTGCAAATTATTATTGGTCAAGGATTGGTAAATAAGGTTTATAAAGAATTTGTTCAGGGTACCAATATTACTGAAGCAAGCCTTGGAGATGCCAAGAAAGCAGCTATGAAGAATATGAATCCTTTTGAGAGATTTGCTAGGATGCTTTCCAATATATTTGTTCCAATAATTCCGGCTATAGTAGCTAGTGGACTTTTAATGGGGCTTTTGGGAATGTTTGAAACCTTTCACTGGGTTGATAGTAAAAGCGGAATTGTAGTACTTTTAGATATGTTTTCAAATGCAGCTTTTGTATTCTTGCCAGTATTAATTGCCTTCAGTGCAGCAAAAGAATTTGGAACTAATCAATTTTTAGCAGCAGCTTTAGGTGGAATTATGATTCATCCAAATCTTCAAAATGCATGGACTTTGGGAGAAGGAGTTAAAAACTCAATAACAATATATGGTGTTCATGTAAGTATGGTTGGTTATCAAGGAACTGTTCTTCCTATATTAATAGCAGTTTGGGTAATGGGGTATATAGAAAGAGGATTAAGAAAAATTGTACCTAATGTTTTAGACATCCTGGTTACACCTTTCTTAACTTTAATGTCTACAGCCTTCTTCTCATTATTAATTATAGGACCTGGAGGAAGATGGATTGGTGACGGAATATCTTTTGGACTTCAAGCTTTATATAATACTGCAGGACCTTTTGCAGGAATCTTATTTGGAGGACTTTATTCAACTATAGTTATAACTGGTATACATCACAGCTTCCATGCTATTGAAGCAGGACTTTTAAGTAATCCACACATAGGTAAGAATTTCTTATTACCAATATGGTCAATGGCAAATGTGGCTCAAGGCGGCGCAGCTTTAGCAGTATACTTTAAAACAAAGGATAAGAAGATAAAATCTATAGCAGCACCTGCTTCTCTTTCTTGTTTACTTGGTATCACAGAACCAGCTATTTTTGGTGTAAATTTAAGATTTACAAAACCTTTTATAGCAGGAGCAATTGGCGGTGCTGTAGGTGGAGGTTATGTTGTATTAACTAAGGTAGCTATGACAGCAGTTGGCGTTACAGGAATACCAGGTACAGCTATTGTTAAGCAAGGATCAATTATTCATTACTTAATTGGATTAGTTTTAGCTTTTGCTTGTGCCTTTGTAGTAACATTTATACTTGGAATAAAAGAAGAAAATCAAGATATAAATCAATCAGAGGAAGATGATAATGTTGATCAAAAGGCTGATTTAGAGGAAAAGATTGCATCACCAATGAACGGCGCTTCAATGTCCTTAAGAGATGTTCCGGATAAAACTTTTTCTGATGAATTGTTAGGTAAGGGAATAGCAGTAGAACCAGAAGACGGGATTGTGGTTGCCCCAGTAAGTGGAACTATAAATCTTGTATTTGAAACTAAGCATGCATTAGCAATAACTACAGAAAATGGTGTTGAGATTTTAATTCATATTGGTATAGATACAGTTAAATTAAATGGTGAGGGCTTCAAGGCCTTTGTTAAAACTGGAGACAAGGTTAGACGAGGAGATAAACTTATTGAGTTTGATTTAGACCTTGTAAAGGAAAAGGCACAATCACCAATTACTGCAGTGGTTATAACAAACACAGATGATATGAAATTTGTAAAGAAACTAGGCTTTGGAAGTGTTAATCGTGGTGACGATTTAGTACTAGTAGGAGTACGTTAAGAAAAAGAGGGAAGCTCCCTCTTTTTTATTTTAAATGAAACACATTCAATGCACTACAGAACTTTTTTCATTGAAAACGTTGTGATATAATAAAGTTAATTTTTTATGAATTAGAACATAGGCTTTGAAAATATATATAATTTATGTAATAATATTTCCATACAGTAATATTACAATACAATAATAAGATTGAGGTAATGGTATGATATTTTTTGGACATGTTGGTTTAACAACTGCTGCGGTTAAGACGTATGAAAATATCGTTCTTAAAAAGAAGGAGGGTAGAAATTTACCACATATAGATTATAGAGCAGTAATGATTGGCTCAATACTCCCAGATATTATAGATAAACCTATAGGGGCGTTCTTTTTTAGAAGTACATTTCATAATAGCAGAATAATTGCCCACTCACTCCTATTCTCTATGACTCTTGTTATATTGGGGATATATCGCATTAATAAGTATAATAAGAGTAATCTGTTCTTGCTTGGAATATCAAGTGTTATACATCAAATACTAGATAGCATGTGGGATTTTCCGGGTACCTTTTATTGGCCAGTTCTAGGATTAAAATTTCCTCAAAGACCAGAGGGGGACTGGTTAAATGAAAGTCTGACTAAGCTTATGACTAAGCCGGGAACCTTTATACCGGAGTTGATTGGTTTAGCTATTGTAGCATATTATTTATATAAGGCATATAAAAAGGGGAGATTAAAGGACTTCTTTAAACATGGAATATTATAAGGTTCAAACTAAGAGGGGGAAATAATTACATGGAGAACAAACAAAAAGAAATCAAACAACAAGAGACCAATAAAGAAAGCTTTGCAAAAAAAGTTGGACAGTATATTACAACTATATTACTAGCAGTAGTTTTAGCACTAGGTTTTAGAACCTATGTTTTTGCTAGAGTTACTGTGAGTGGCCAATCCATGCAGGATACTTTGCATAACAATGATAGTTTATTTATTGAAAAAGTTAGTGCTGAGACTCACAATATAAAAAGAGGACAAATAATTGTATTTGATTCAAAAACCATGAATGACAGTAATTTTATAAAGAGAGTAATAGGAGTAGAAGGCGATATAGTAGAAATAAAGGATGGAAAGGTGTATCTGAATGGAAAGGTTCTTCAGGAGGATTATCTATCACCTGGAACTGTAACTGAGACGAATTCTCCTACAACTAGAGTGGTGGTTCCTAAGAATCATGTATTTGTATTAGGAGATAACAGAGGTAATAGTATGGATAGTAGAACGCTTGGCCCTATTGATATAAATAATATAGTAGGACATGCCGTTTTAAGGGTATATCCTTTGAAGAATATTAAGATATTTTAAGATAAAGAAGTGTGCAGTTTTTTAAAGCTGCACACTTTTTTATTCCGTAATCTGCTATAAATTATGCATTATTATGCTGAAGCTGTTTTTAAATTTTGTTTATATATAAATTTATGTATTGCATGAGCTACCCCATGTAAATCATTTGATTCACAAACATGCATACATGCTTTTTTTATGTCTTCATTGGCATTACCCTTTGAAGCCTTTGCATTCATTAAAAAGCAAAAAAATAATACCCCCTTTTAGGGGGAACATGAGAAAATTTAGAGTTTGCAGGCTTTTCAGGGTGGCTTTAGACGAAGGCAGTACCATGCCATTGTGTAGACAATGCAATTGACATGTTTTACATGTGGTTTTGACTTAAAAATCTTTCACTAAAGATATAAATTTTCTTGCAGCTATAGGTAAATGCCTATGTTTATTATAGGCAGCTACCATACAATAATTTGTAGCAGGATTTCGCAAGGAGAAAAAATACAGAGGAGTATTAGTGTTTAAGCCCTCTTTAGGAATAAGACTTTTGGGTATAAAGGTGACCCCCATACCAATAGAAGTAAGGCCGTATAAAGTTTCTATACTTACGCTTTCTAATACAACCCTAGGTCTGATTCCTTTCTCTTCAAAAATAGCATCACCTATTTGTCTAATCTTATGTCCAGGCTTTAAGAGAAGAAATGGACAATCCTTTAATTCAGATATTTCTATTTCCTCATAGGTAAATCTATCGTAGGCAGCAAGATTTTTTCTTTTTATTCTATCAGGGAGTAAATCCTTGGGTACAGCTAAAACTACTTCATCCAAGGTCAGGGTTTCATAAGTAAGGTTTTCATTTTGAATAGGAAGATTGGCTATGGTTATATCTGTTTTGCCTCGTTCTGCCATTTCTTCGAGTTTGTGGGAGTTTTCCTCCATCAGTACTATTTCTATGCCAGGAAATCTCTCCTTATATTTAGGCAGAATTGTGGGAAGGAGAGAACTTCCGTGAATGGCGGATATGCCTATGGTAAGCCTTCCCTTGCAAAAGCCATTTATATCTGCAATTTCCTGCATAAATTCTCTTTCCGCCTCTAAGACCTTAGAAGCAAATTCTACAAATTTTTCCCCAGAATAGGTAAGGGATAAGGGGGTAGTTGTTCTATCAAAAAGCTGGACTCCTAAGCTCTTTTCCATCTTGTGAATATGCTGACTCAAGGTAGGCTGGGTAATGAAAAGTTTTTCCGCAGCTTTTGAAATACTTTTTTCTTCTGCTACACAAATCAGGTAATATAGATTTCTTGTTTCCATTAAGTTTCCCCCGTAAAATATTATAGTTAAACACCAATAGTGTCTATCAGACAAAAGCTATTAGATATGGTTATAATTGTATGATATTATAAGTCCATGGATAAAACAAGACTTTGGTACAAAATTAAATTAAGGTACTTGGAATGTATGGAACAATTTATAACCTTTATAATAATTATTTAAAAAGGATGGTGTTAGTAATGTTTGTAGGTAGGATTTGGAAATTTGGGAATGATGTTGATACTGATCAAATAATTCCATCCCAATATATGTTGCTTCCAACTATAGATGAGATGAAGCAATTTACCTTTGAACCTTTGGATAAGGAATTTGCCAGCAAGGTGCAGGCAGGAGATATAATATTAGGTGGAGAAAACTTTGGCTCTGGTTCCTCTAGAGAACAGGCGCCTAGAGTATTAAAAGCTCTTGGCATTAAAGCAGTAGTGGCTAAGTCCTTTGCCAGAATATTTTTCAGAAATTCTATAAATATAGCACTTCCTGTTATAGTATGTAAGGAAATATATGATATTGTAGAAGCCGGAGATTCCATTGAAGTAGATGTGGAACAGGGAACAGTAAAAGACTTAAAGAACGGAAATGTGTTTACTTCAACTAAACTGCCAAAGCATATTATGGATATTTTAGAGTCAGAAGGCTTAATCGAATTTTTGAATAAAAGGTAGGTGTTACAAATGGGAATGACCATAGGAGAAAAAATATTAGCAAGAGCTTGTAATAAAGAGGAAGTTAAACCAGGTGAAATAATAACTGCTAAGGTAGATTTGTGCATGACTAATGATGCTACAACTCATATCAGCATTGATATATTCCAAAATAAATTAAAGCATAAGAAGATCTTTGACCCTAATAAAATAATTTTTATTGTAGATCACAACATTCCTTCAGAAAGTGTAAAAACAGCTGAGGTTCAGCTTAAGATGAGAAACTTTGCTGAGGAGCAGGGAGTTCATTTTTATGAAGGAGATGGAGTATGCCATCAGATTATGTTAGAGGATTTTGTAGTTCCAGGGCAGTTAATCGTAGCTGCAGATTCCCATACCTGCTCTTATGGAAGTATAGGTGCCTTTGGAACAGGGGTAGGTTCCACAGATTTTACTTCAGCTATGAATACTGGTGAAATGTGGATGATGGTACCTGAAACTATAAAATTTGTACTTGAAGGTGAGTTTAAGCCTAATGTATATGCAAGGGATTTAATATTGAAAATCATTGGAGATATAGGAACCAATGGGGCTAATTATAAAATTATGGAGTTTAGTGGTCCAGCGGTAGAAAAGCTTACTATAGATGATAGAATAGTTTTATGTAATATGGCAGTAGAGGCAGGAGCTAAAACAGCTCTATTTGAAGCAGATGAAAAGGCTATCCAATTTGTAAAGGGAAGAGGCAGGGAGGAAATGTACCTGTTCGAGAGCGATGAGGATGCTCATTATGAAAAAGTGTATCATTATAACCTTGCAGATATAGAGCCTATGGTGGCAAAGCCTCACTTTGTGGATAACTGGGATTTAGCAGCGAATTTAGGAGAGGTAAAAATTGATCAATGCTTTATAGGCTCCTGCAACAATGGCAGAATAGAAGAACTTAGAGTTGCAGCGGATATATTAAAGGGTAAAAAGGTTAGCAGCAGTGTAAAATTATTGATTTCTCCTGCTTCAAAAGAGATATATCTACAGGCTATTAATGAAGGCTTGATTGACATTTTTGTAGAATGTGGTGCCTTAGTTATGAATCCGAACTGCAGCGTGTGCTGGGGAGGCTGTCAGGGGGTTATAGGGGAAGGAGAAGTACTGCTTTCCACTGGAACTAGAAATTTTAAAGGTAGAGCAGGACATGCGGATTCCTTTGTATACTTAGCATCTGCAGCTACAGTGGCTGCCTCAGCAATAACAGGAAGAATAACTGATCCGAGGAGGTAATGGATTATGGCAAAGGTATGGAAACTTGGTAATGATATAGATACAGATATTATAATACCCACTCAATTTTTAGCTATGAAAACAGTAGAGGATATGAAGCAATATGCCTTTTATCCTTTAAGACCAGAACTGCCTGGTGTTATAAAAGCAGGAGATGTAATTGTGGCAGGTAAAAATTTTGGCTGCGGTTCCTCCAGAGAGCAGGCGCCAGAGATTATAAAGGCCCTAGGAGTAAAATGTGTTATTGCAAAATCCTTTGCAAGAATTTTTTATAGAAACTCTTTTAACAACGGACTTTTACTTATAGAAAACAGTGAACTGCCTGAAGTTTGCAATGAGGGTGATGACATTAATATAGATTTAAAGCTTCAGGAAATGAGACTTGGGGATAAGACCTATAGCATACCAGCAATACCTGAGGATTTATTAAAAATACTGGAGGCTGGCGGTTTAGTGTCCTATATGAAGGAATTGAACAGAAAGAGAAAAGAGCAGGAGAAGGGGGAGTAGAGTCATGGGATATACATTAGTTGAAAAACTTCTTATGAAAAATGCTGCTGTGGATAAGATTGAGGCAGGTGACATGGTAACTGTTAATGTGGATCAGGTTATGGTACATGACTTGTTTGGTCCCTTTGTAATAGATAAATTTAAGGAAATGGGCTTTGATGAGGTTTGGAATCCGGAAAAGATAGCTTTTATTTATGATCATTTAGTGCCTACCAGTTCTCTTGAGGATTCCAGACATCATAAGATTATAGATAAATTTGCAGCAGAACAAGGTATAGCAAAAGTACACAGAAGTGATGGAGTATGTCACCAATTAATGCCGGAATTGGGTTACGCAAAGCCAGGCAGTGTAGTTTTCGGTACGGATTCACATACTACTACCTATGGTGCTATAGGTGCATTTGCTACAGGCATAGGTTATACAGAGATGGCTGCTATCTTTGGAACAGGAAAGCTGTGGGTTAAGGTACCTTCTACCCTAAGATTTAATATAAACGGAGAATTGCCTAAGGGTGTATTTGCTAAGGATATAATTCTAAAGCTTATAGGTGATATAGGCGTGGATGGGGCTACATACAGAGCTATGGAGTTTGCAGGTTCAGCTATTAAAAATCTAAGTGTTGCATCCAGATTAACTCTATCAAATATGGCTGTAGAAGCTGGTGCAAAGGTAGGGATGATAGAACCAGATGAAAAGACCTTTGAATTTAGTAAGGTAGAAGGCAGTGAATATGCTTATTTAAGCAGTGATGCTGATGCTGTCTTTGAGAAGGTATATGAATATGATGCTACAAAGTTTTCACCAGTAGTTGCCTGTCCTTCAAACGTGGATAATGTTAAGAATATTGAAGAGCTTTTGGGTACAAAAATAAATCAAGCCTTTTTAGGCTCCTGTACCAATGGAAGATTGGAGGATTTAGAAATTGCAGCTAATATAGTAAAGGGCAAAAAAGTGGCTCCTTTTGTTAAGTTTATTGTAACACCAGCCAGTAGAAGTATTTATGCGGAGGCTGTAAAGAAGGGTATAATAAGTACCTTAGTGGAGGCTGGTGCTATTGTAAATCCTCCAGCCTGCGGTTTATGCTGTGGAAGAAGCGGAGGAATAGTATCCGCTGGGGAAAGAGTAATATCTACTAATAACAGAAACTTCCTTGGAAGAATGGGAGATGCGAAGGCAGAAATATACTTAGCTTCTCCAGCTTCAGCAGCAGCAGCAGCCTTAGCAGGAAAAATAGTAGATCCAAGAGAGTATATATAAAACCTAACATATAATAAAGTTAGTAAAAAGGAAGAATATAAATATTTATTGGATTTAGCCTGCGGTTATGGTAGAGATTCCAATTATTTTGCAGCCAATGGTCTTAAGGTGGAAGGGATTGATATTTCAGAAGAAGCTATAGCCATGGCTCAAAAGAATTATAAAGGTATCAATTTTATCACAGGAAGTATCTTGCAAACTCCCTATAAAAAAGATTTCTTTAATGTGGTTTATGGTAATTTTATTATTCATTTATTTCCTTTGAATGATCGTCTGGACATAATTAAGGAAAGTCATAGAATTACAAAACCCGGCGGAGTGGCAGTATTTAGTGTGGCATCTGTTGAGGATGCAGATTATGGACAAGGGCTTGAAACTGAAAAAAACTGTTTTGTTAATTCAAGGGGTGTAGTTAAGTATTATTATTCTTTAGATTCAGTTTTCCAAGAGTTTAAAATATTTAACCGAATTGAAATTGAGAATATTGAGGAATATCATACTCATGACACTCCTCATACCCATAAGAGTTATTTAATTTTTGTCTATAAGGATGATGATGGGGAGTATTAATTAAATAAGTAAGTTGATTTTTGAGATCTGCTTCTTATAAGGAGGGTAACAATTGGAAAATCAACAAAGCTATTGGAATGGAAGATATAGTGCTGAAAAGCACATTTGGGGGATGGAACCATGCATGGCGGCAAAGCGTTCTGCGGAAGTATTTAAAAGTTGTGGATTTCATAATATTTTGGTTCCAGGCTGCGGTTATGGCAGGCATAGCTTATTCTTAGCACAAAATGGATTAAAAGTAACTGGTTTTGATATTTCAGACCAAGCAGTAGAAATAGCAAAAGCAGAATTGCCAAAAGATATCTCTATAAATTATAGTCAGGGAAATGCTTTAGATGAAGAAAAGTACCTACAAGAATATGATGGAATATTATCAATAAATATGTTACATCTATTCCCAAAGGACCAAAGACAAACTATACTACAGAATTTTTCAAAGGCATTAAAAAAGGGAGGAAGGTTGGTGCTTACTTCTATGTCAGTGAATGATGCTGATTATGGAAAGGGAGAAAGGAGTGTCAAGTATACCTTTGAAGCCAAGAAAGGAAGACCAATACATTATTTTAATGAGGAAAGTATGAAAGAGTTAATAAGTGATTATTTTAAGGTAGTATCTATTGAAGAGATTAGAGAATTTGAAAATCATGGTGGTAAAGAGCACTATCATAATATGATTTTTGTTGTGGCTGAAAAAGTTTAGAGGGTGGTATTGTTATATAGTTGCTTCTAAGGTTTCTATGCAGGCATTGACAGAAAAGCCTTTGTTTAAGTATGGTGGTGATTATAGGGAGGTATTATATGTTATGCAATCCTGAACTTTATAATGAATTTAGTAAGGAACGTCAGCAGCCATTTAAAGATTTATTACCTCTTATAAATATTAAGAATAGCATGAATGTGGTCGATTTGGGCTGCGGCACTGGTGAATTGACTAAGGAATTAGGGGCAATGCAGCCTTGCAGTGGGTTGATAATCACGGTGGCTTTTTAAAAAAATTATCCAGTATGTTAACTCCCGGAGGGCAACTGGTGCTGCAAATTCCTACTGGTAATACGACTTTGGATTTAGTTGAGACAATAGCAAAGGAAGATCCCTATAAAGATTTGCTTAAAGGATGGACATATAACTCATCAGTGCTTTCTATAGAAGAGTATGGAAAATTATTATATGATTTAGGAACTACTGATATAACTGTTTTTGAAAAGCTATATCCTCATCTACTTCCAGATATAGAGGCTGTTTTAAGATGGGTATCCAGCACAGTACTGCTGCCTTATTTTGAAAGGCTACCAAGAGAGGCCCATGAGGCTTTCAAAAACCGCTATGTGCAGGAATTGAAAAATATATTGTCTTCAAAGCCAGTATTTTTCGGATTTAAAAGAATTATAATATCTGCAGTTAAAATAGAATAATGAGGACAAATTAATGTTTGATTGTAGGTAAAAGTGCGAGTTATATCGCACTTTTTACTTTTTAAGAAATATAAATTACAAGTTTCTTCTATGATGCTTTCGAATGATATGACAACATATGGTGCAGATTTATTTTCAAAGTATATAAGAAGCAGTATAATGATAAAAAGTAAAGAAGATGTTATCAACATAGAAAACTTAAATTTACTTAAACCCTTTATAGAGGAGAGTTGGTAATGAGTAATAAACTTATAAGATTTGGTGTTATAGGAACAAATAATATTACAGATTGGTTTTTAAACGGTGCAAATCATGTTAAGGATTTTCGATTAACAGCAGTTTATTCTAGAACAGAAGAAAGAGCGAAAGAATTCGCTCAAAAGCATAAGGCACAATATACCTTTACTAATTTACGGGAAATGGCTGAAAGTGATTTAATTGATGCGGTATATATTGCATCTCCTAATGCACTGCATGCACAGCAGGCTCTATTATTCCTAAATAATAAAAAGCATGTATTATGTGAAAAAGCCTTTGCTTCAAATGCAGCAGAAGTAGCTAAAATGATAGAGGCTGCTAAGCGTAATAATGTTATTTTGATGGAAGCTATGAAAACCACACAGTTTCCTAATTTCAAAGCTGTTAAAGAGAATTTGCATAGAATAGGCAAAATAAGAAAGTGCTTTGTGAGCAACTGTCAGTATTCTTCCCGTTATGATAAATACAAGGAAGGCATAGTTTTAAATGCTTTTAAGCCTGAATTATCTAATGGAGCTTTAATGGATATAGGTGTGTACTGCATTCATCCTATGATAAATTTATTTGGTAAACCAAAGGCTGTAAAAGCAAATGCCATAATGCTGGAATCAGGTGTTGATGGTGAAGGGAGTTTAATACTTAGGTATGATGACATGGAGGCTGTAGCTATTTACTCAAAGATAACAGATTCCATATTGCCGTCAGAAATTCAAGGTGAAGACGGAAACATATTAATAGAAAGAATTAATAATTATGAAAAGGTAAAGATAGTATTTAAAGATAGCAGAGAACAGGATATATCCAGGGAGCAGGATAAAGACAATATGTGCTACGAAATAGAAAAATTTATAAATCTAATAAAGGGTTCAGATCTAGAAGAAAGAGATCATTTACTTCAAATATCTCAATGGGCAATGGAAATCATGGATGAAACTAGAAAACAAATAGGGCTGGTGTTTCCGGCAGATATAAAATAAATTGAGGACTGCAGTTTGTGGTTATAGAAATTAAAACCAAACTGCAGTCCTTTTCTAATATTAATTGTTATTTGTTTTCTCCAGAAATGTGGTATAGTAGTAAGGAATATAATTCAAATAAAATAGTTTGGTTGTTTTGACTTTAGAGTATAGGATTATTATATAGATAGGTCAAAATATGAAAGGGGATCAACAGAGTATGGGAAAAACCTGTGTATTAGCAGAAAAACCCTCCGTTGCAAGAGATATTGCTAGAGTTTTAAATTGCAGTAAAAAGGGAAATGGATATTTAGAAGGAAATAAATATATAGTAACCTGGGCGCTAGGGCACTTAGTTACGTTAGCGGATCCAGAAGCTTACGATGAAAGATATAAATCCTGGAATATAGAAGACCTGCCAATGCTGCCTAATCACTTGAAATTAGTTGTTATAAAGCAAAGTGGTAAGCAGTTTAATGCTGTTAAAGAACAGTTAAATAGAAAAGATGTAGAAGAAATTGTAATAGCTACAGATGCCGGTAGAGAAGGAGAACTGGTTGCTCGCTGGATAATTGAAAAATCAAGAATTCATAAACCAACTAAACGTTTATGGATTTCTTCTGTTACAGATAAAGCTATAAAAGAAGGCTTCAATAAGCTTAGAGATGGCAGGGAATACGAAAATCTTTATGCATCAGCTGTAGCTCGTGCAGAAGCTGACTGGATTGTAGGAATTAATGCTACTCGTGCTTTGACTTGTAAATATAATGCACAGCTTTCCTGCGGAAGAGTTCAGACACCTACTCTTGCTATAATAGCAAAAAGAGAAGAAGAAATCAGAAACTTCAAGCCAAGAGCTTATTATGGCGTAACAGCAGTTTCTAATAATCTGAAACTAACTTGGCAGGATAGCAAAACTAAGGATACAAAGACTTTTGACAAGGAAAAATGCGATAAGGTGCTTGAAGCAGTAAGAAATAAGAATGCACAGGTTGTAGAAGTTGATAAAAATCTTAAAAAGAGTTTTTCACCACAGCTTTATGATCTTACTGAGCTTCAAAGAGATGCTAATAGAATATTTGGATACTCTGCAAAGGAAACTCTTTCTATTATGCAAAAGCTTTACGAGCAGCATAAGGTTTTAACCTATCCAAGAACGGATTCAAGGTATATATCCACAGATATAGTGGATACTTTAAAGGATAGAGTAAAAGCTTGTGGAGTAGGACCTTATTCAAAGCTTGCAGTAAAAGTATTAAAAAATCCAATAAAAGCAAATAAGTCCTTTGTGGATAATGCTAAAGTTTCCGATCATCATGCTATTATACCAACAGAGCAGGCTGCTTCTCTTGGAGAATTAAACGATAAAGAGAGAAAAATATATGATTTGGTTGTAAAGAGATTCTTAGCAGTACTGTATCCTCCATTTGAATATGAGCAAACAACTATTAAGGCTAAAATAGGAGAAGAGCTATTTACTGCTAGAGGAAAAATAGTTAAGGTTCAAGGCTGGAAGGAAGTATACGAAAACAATTTTGATGATGAGGATTCAGAGGAAAATGTTAAAGAACAAATACTGCCTAATGTAAATAAAGGGGATACCTTAACAATAAAATCAGTAACACAAACTAAAGGTGAAACTAAGCCGCCGGCTCCTTTTAATGAAGGAACTCTTCTTTCAGCAATGGAGAATCCAGTGAAATACATGAACAGCAGTGACAAAGAATTAATAAAGACCATAGGTGAAACTGGAGGATTAGGTACCGTTGCTACAAGAGCGGATATTATAGAAAAACTGTTTAACACCTTCTTATTAGAAAAAAGAGGGAAGGATATATTTATAACTTCAAAGGGAAAACAATTATTAGAGCTTGTACCTGATGAACTAAAATCACCTCAGCTTACTGCAGAATGGGAAACTAAATTATCATCCATATCAAAAGGAAAGCTAAATAAGAATACCTTTATTAATGAGATGAGAGGTTATGCTAAAGAGGTTGTTAAAGAGATTAAAAACAGCGAAGAAAAATTTAAACATGACAATCTTACCAGAACTAAATGCCCTGAATGCGGCAAGTATATGCTTGAGGTAAATGGTAAGAAGGGTAAGATGCTTGTATGCCAGGACAGAGAATGCGGCTACAGAAAAGGACTAGCAAAGGTAACTAATGCTAGATGCCCTAACTGCCATAAAAAGCTTGAGCTTCGCGGAGAGGGTGAAGGACAATTATTTGCTTGTGCCTGTGGATATAGAGAAAAGCTTTCATCTTTTAATGAGAGAAAGAAGAAGGAAAGTAACCAGCTTTCTAAGAAGGATGTATCAAGATTCCTTAAGAATCAAAATAAGACAAATGATGAACCAATCAATTCTGCCCTTGCAGATGCTTTAGCTAAATTAAAGTTAAAGTAGATTAATAAAAGAGAGAAAAGCCTGGACCTGAAGTGCCAGGCTCTTGTTTTTAAAGAAGTAGAAATTTCAATCCATTTCATGCTCAATAGATATAAGATCTTCAATTTTAACTTGAGTATTATAAGTTATTTCTGACATATTTCCTAAAATAAATCCATGCATAAAAGGAGGGCGAGGTACAGCCTTTGGTAATGGTTTAACAAACTGTAAGTAATGGGCTGTGGATTCAGGGACTACATTTTTATCTACAAGTAAGAGAGGTGAGTGTTTTCCCATATGTGCTAGTATAACACCTGCAATTATTGCAATTGGATTATTTAATGTTCCAAAGCCAAAGGCATGACCTTCTTTGTAGTTTCGTCCCCAACCAAATTCAGTTTCTGGATCTTTAAACTTGGCAAAATTAACTGCAATGTCGTAAGGGGTATTCCCATTAATTCTTTCCACTTGGCTTATATTATTTATTCCGGAAAGCTTTGTTTCCACAGAAGTTGATATGGTTTTTGTTGACCCTACAATATAAACATTAATATTGTGCAGCTTTTTAATGGTTTCCAGTGTACATGGTGGAATACTATCCTTTTTTACGTAAAGAATTGGATCACCATGGTGAGCGGACCAAAATGTAGCCACCATACCTTCAGAATAATCTTCTCCTGACATTATAAGAATATTTTTAAATTCCTTTCTTTCACCAGGTATTCTGCAGGCAGTTTCATAATGATTATGACCAGTTATATGATAGGTTCTTAATCCTAAATTATATAATGGTATTGTCACATTTCTAGAAATATTGCCCACCATAATTATCTGTATGTCCTTGTAACCCTTGGGAGATAATCTTTGAATTTCAGCTAGTGTTTCTCTGCTTAAGGTATAACCATCAGTGAATAAAATAGGAGCATTGATTGGAAAATGAACTAGCGGAGAAGCAGCGATTCCATCAAAAATTTCATTTTTATTTACAAGGATTACGGCATTTGGTTTCATATTTGAAAAACCTATTTTTGATATTTTTACTGCAAAATTAACATCATCGATACCGCATATTCTTGTGGTATTTAAAGTAAGTGGACATTCCATGTTTTTTCCTCCCAAAACTTAGTTATATTATAGTATGATGTCTAGGTTAATTAGTTAATATATGGCTAGACTTACAGTATGGAAGTGTCAATTTATAAAGCTTGAATAAGAAGAAAATAGTATTGTCTTCATAATATCTTCATAATATCTTCATATCCAATTTGTATAATCTAGAGAAGATGTAACTACTTTAGAATGTAAATAAAGGAGCTGCTCCCCCCTTTTATTGGAAACCGAAGCTTGGTATACCTGATATCTATGAGAATAAGGAAAACAAGAAACTGTTTGGTCGATTTCTTAAGTCCTGTTTACACTCTGAAAGTGCAAATGAAATTATACAGGAGATTATAAAATTAGAATGAGAGAGATAATTATTCGGGCGAATAAAGAATTGAAGTCCGAATTATCTGAGGACTTAGGAGCCATATTTGGACTTTTATTTGATATAGGAAACGGCAAGTATATAAATTGATTTTTTAGACCTTCTTCATATGTTCTTTATATTAAAGATATAAAATGTAACTATAGTAAATTGCTTTTAAGTTATTAAAAGCACATTGGAGGGTTTAAGTATGAATTGTCATGGAAATTATAGCAAAGGAAAAGAAAGAACTCATAATCATGGTCCATTAAAGCATATACTCCATATGGTTCTCTGCTGCGGATTACCTATAGTTATTCTGTTATTTTTGCCCATTATAGCAAGGTTTAGTCCCAGTGCTAGCGGCGTAATTGGAAGGATAGTACCTTTTATATGTCCAATAATGATGATTTTAATGATACCAATGGTGATGAGTAATAATAAGAAATCCAGCTGCTGTGTGGACAAGAGTATAGACGGAACAGTTAAACCCAATAAAAATATTGAATGACTTAAAAAGGGATTGCCTCAAATTTCCTATGACTTTTGAGGCTTTCTTCAAATTATCTTCACAAATAAATGATGGTACAGCAGTATCAAGAGATCAGCTTCAACCAGGAGATTTTTTTATGCATAGGAATTCCTTTTTATGTTATTCTCTAAATCTATAACCAACACCGCTAACTGTGTCAATAAGACCAGAAGATTTATCAGTATAACCTAGTTTTCTTCTAATGGATGATATATGAACATCAACAGTCCTAGTTTCAGGAGTATAGTTTGGACCACCTATTTTGTTTAAAATTACATCTCGAGTTATCACTTTTCCTGGATTTGAAGCTAAAAGTGTTAAAATTTCAAATTCTTTAAACGAAAGATTTATTATAAATCCATCTTTTTTAACTATCCGTTTGTCTATGTCAATTTCTAAATAATCAAATATAATTAGTGAGTCAGATTCATTTACCGATGAATTTATTCTTCTAAGAACAGAATTTAATCTAGCAACAAGTTCTCTTTGATGAAAAGGTTTGGTAATATAATCATCTGCGCCCATTTCCAAGGCTATAATTGTATCTAATTTATCATCATTACTGCTAACCACAATAACAACTATTGAATTGTAAATCGGATTACTTCTAACGTATTTTAGAATTTCCAGGCCATTCATATCTGGGAGACTTAAATCAAGCATTATTGCAGTGAGTTTATTATCCTTTAAATAGGATAATGCTTCTGTTCCGCTATTTGAACTAATTACTTTAGTTCTGCAAAATAAGAATCTAGATTGGTAACATTACCAAAAAATAAATATAGCATACTGTACCCCAACGTGTTATATAAAAGTTGACTAGACAAATACACACACGGGAGGTAATCAGTATGCCAAATAATAT
>JAUZPI010000037.1 GCA_030706015.1 Bacillota bacterium | reverse complement strand
TCCTCATCGATTTTATCTCCTCTTAAAGTCCAAAGTCCAAATACTAGAAAAGATAGTGCTGCTACCATACTAACTATGTTCATTGGTATAAAGGAACCTAAATAATTTCCCACCGCTACCGCAAGAGCGTGATTAAAAATTGTAGCCACAAGTACTCCAATAAATACTTGCTTTACTTTGTACTTACCTGCCATAGCCATAGCTAAAAGCTGAGTTTTATCTCCCATCTCCGCTACAACTACAAGTAGTAGTGCTTTAATAAATGCTGCCATTCAATGACCTCCCTAAAAATTAATATGTATAAATAAAAAAGACCTTCAACACAATGAAATCCTACTGTGTATAGAATTTGTTTCAGCATAAATAAATATACTAAATACACTCTATACTCATAGAACCACTGTGTTAAAAGTCTCACTTGACTAAAATTAGCCACGATAAAGCCAGATCAAAAGATCAGTATGTTGACTTTATCACCTATATAAAGGCAGTTACTCCCTCTTAACATTAAACTTTCATCTTTTTTATTAACAATGTTTATGTTATCATAACATTTACCTACAAGCAATATAAATTTTCAGCTTACTTAACTGTTAACTATTTTATTGGCATATAAATATCTATCCTATCAGTACGAAATGTATCTGCTATTTTATCAGCAGCTTTACTTCTCAATTCATCATCACTTATTAAATGTTCCTCTAGCCATTGGCTGTCTCCATACTCATACTGACTTAGCTCTAACCAAGAAGTAAGCCTCTTCCAGGTGATAGTAATATCCTCTAGAGATGTATTAGTCACAGCATATTTGCCGCCTTTAAATTCTTTAATTTTTATTTTTTCATCTCCCTGAACCTCCTCTCCCACAGTCATCCAAAATTCATAGCCGTGTTCTCCATTAGGACCATCATTATCAAAGCCAAAAAATCTGTGATTATTATCATCAAGTAAATTATTTTTCTTTGCCCAGCTGAGAACTGCTTCTATAGCTGTCACCTCTGGATTTTCACAGATTATATGAAAATATGCTACTCTCATTGGTTCTAATTCCTTAAGCACCTTTATATCGGGGTATTTATCTTCATTTATATTAGTTTCAAAATATTTCTCCATTAAATTCACCCTTTCAGTAATCCTTAAATTATTATTTAATGTCCTAAATTTCCCCGGGGTAACTTTGAAATAACCTTTGAAGGCTCTGGTAAAAGCCTCCTGTGATTCAAATTGATACTCTAAGGCTATATCAATAATTCTTTTATCTGTCTCCTGCAATTGTCTTGCTGAACAATATAATCTTCTAGCTCTTATATAATCTTTAACCGTATATCCTACCAAGGCATAAAACATTCTATAAAAGTTGGATATAGACATATAAGCTGCCTTTGCTGCTTCATCTATACTAATAGGCTCAGTAAGCCCCTCTTCGATGTAATCCAAAGCCCTTTGAACGCGTTCATAATAATTCATTATAAAGTCCCCTTTCATTATCAGTATAACATCTCATCTGCCACTGTTTTTGATATTTTTTACAAACCTTTCAGCTAAAGAAAAAATAGAATTCAAGGCATAAAATTAAGCCTCAGGTGGTAAATTAACTTTTGTCACACATAATAAAAGCTTATTATATGGAGGATTTAACTATGAATTTAGCATCACATGAAGTATATACACAAGCTAATGCTAAGCTGCGTTAACAGTATAACTAATATGGGTATGTTTATAAACATGGCTCAGGATCAACAGTTAAAATCAATGATACAAGGTCATTATGCTGCTCATGTTCAAGATTACAATATGAAGGTTGAGTTCTTTAACAAAGCTAATGGTCCTGAACAAAAGCTAAATGTTCCTAATTTCAATGTATCCTTAAAGGACTTCACAAAATCACCTATAGGAGTTAATTTCCCATCCCTAACCCCAAGAACAAACATACAAAAAATGGACGACAGAGAAATAGCAACTGCTTATCTTTTAACTCTAAAGAGAGCTGGAAGAGAATATGCCTGGGCTGCCATGGAAGCAGCAAACCCAGGACTCAGACAATTCTTAAAGGATGCATTCACAATGAGCTGCAATCATGCTTATGATGTTTGGCAGTGGATGGTTACTAAAGGCTTCTATCCACTGGAACCAGCACCTCAAAGTTCAATAAATACTATTGCCGGTATCTATCAAGAGGTTCGTGAGCCTTCATTAGTGTAATAACAAAAGACACTCTATATAACTGAAGGTTATAGGGTGTCTTTTTTATATGCTAATCTAATAATCCCCCAAACAAATGATATATTGACAACACCCAGTATCAAATGTATAATAAATCCAATACTGTATACTACATGTATTTACTAAAAGCTGAGAGGAGTTGTTGTTTATGTATGGAAAAAATATTGAGGTGGTTTTTAACTAACTAAATATTGGCACAGGTATACAAGGGTCTAGTAGACGTTTTTATCTTTCACTAACAGAAGGATTTTTTGTGATTGAGAAATATATCACTTTCTGTAAGACTATATTTGTATTACCCATGCAGCTTCACTCTAGCAACCTGAATGGTGTATAAGAAAAACTTTTATCACGCATTGGCAGCGTGTTTTTTTGTTGTCTTTTTTAAGGTACAAAGACCTGCCTTTGGGATTTCTTTTAACCCGCAGATTATTGCTATCTGTGGTTTTTTTGTACACTTTTTTAGGCTTGGCAGAGACTAAAAATTTAAATATGGGAGTGATGATTATGAAAGAAATACGTTTTTGTTTGTTTCAATATATAGATTATAAAATAAGGAAAGAGGATATAAATAATGAATATAATTGCTTATGGCTGGAATAAATTTTTTGAGAATCAATGGAATGAAATGAATACTGAAGGGCTGTTTCCTGGAAGAGTAATAGCTGATTATGGTCAATTGCTTAGGATAGCCACGAATTCAGGAGAACTTGTGGTAAACAGACCTTTACAAAAACATGAGGATAAAATGCAAATCGCCGTTGGAGATTGGGTGGCATTAGAATTCGTCAATGAGATTGAAGGTACATTTATACGCTTTGTTTTAAAAAGGAATACAAAGTTTTCAAGGGCAGCCTCTGGAATTGAGGTAAAGGAACAAATTGTTGCTGCTAATATAGATACCGTTTTTTTAGTGCAGTCACTGAATAATGACTTTAATATGAAACGATTAGAGAGATACCTGATTGCAGCCTGGGAAAGCGGTGCTGTGCCTGTTGTTGTGCTGACAAAAGCTGACTGCTGCTATGATATATTTGATAAGGCAGCTATCGTTAATAATACCGCTCCTGGAGTGGAAGTTCACCCTATTAGCTGCCTAACCGGAGAAGGCATGGAAGAAATACGAAAATACTTTGCACCAGGAAAAACTGTAGCCCTTCTCGGTTCTTCTGGTGTTGGTAAATCCACTTTGGCTAATACACTAATGGGTCAGGAGCTTTTAAAAACTCAAGGTGTAAGGGAGTATGATGATAAAGGAAGACATACCACTACCCATAGAGAATTGCTGCTTTTACCTGAGGGTGGATTACTTATGGATACACCTGGGATGAGATCTTTATCTCTTTGGGAAGCCGATACTGGCATGGATGTATTATTTGGTGACGTTGAAGAATTAACGAAACTCTGCCGTTTTCATGACTGCGGTCATGGAAATGAGCCAGGCTGTGCTGTAAGGGAAGCCTTAGAGGCTGGAACACTGGATATGAAAAGGTGGCAAAGATGGTTGAAGCTTCAAAAGGAATTATCCCATCTTGAAGCAAAAAAGGAAAATAAGCTGCGCTATAACGAAAGGCAGTGGGGCCGCCAAAATTCTAAACTTATAAGACAATCTAAAAAATATTAGTTACTACCTTTATTTAATTAGTATTATTCTTATATTTTAACATATCGGCTTTGAAAAAATTTGGTTTCATAAAAATAAGAGAGGCACCCCTCTTTATTAAGATTGGGTGTCTTTTCTATTTAATTCACTCCAGCTTATTTATCACTTATTTACATATCTTTGAAAATCATCAATAAGCCACTTGCCATTTTCTTTCTTTAGCTTTACCTTAATATATCCTGTATCACTATGATTATATTCATCTTGTACTGTACTACTTGTTTTTTCTGTATAGTCAGCCTTTGATGTAGCATTATTTTCATCTAGTATATCGATATCATAAACATTTAGTATTTTTGTTTCCTGAACTAATTTAATATTCTTTCGACCTTGTATAATCTTTGGTGCGTCCTCCTTTGTTGAATGTGTCTCTTCATTGCACCTTTCAGTGAAATACTCTATTCCCTCATCTCCTGTAGTGGTTTCATAGGAAAAATTAAACGCTCCTTGCAATCCCATCTTAGTTGTTTGTTTTATCTCATCTAAATCCTTTGAGGAATACTTAACAGTTTTTGTATTAAAGCTGCAGGCTGACAATAAAAATAAAATTAAGATTATAATGATTAATAATATAGTATTATTTCTTTTCATTTAATTCACTCCAGCTTGTCTATTGTATATATGTGTGAGTTTGAAAATCATCTATAAGCCACTTTCCGCTTTCTTTTTTTAATTTCACATCAAAATATCCAGTCCAATTATGATTATATTTGTCCTTCATATTACTAGTAGTTTTCTCTTTATAATCAGCTATAGCTGTAGCATGGTTTTCATCTACTATTTCTATATTACGAATATTTGTTATATTGGTTTCTGTTACAATCTGCATATTTTTACGAGCTTGAATGACACCAGGTATTTCGTCTTTAGTCTCATGAACTTCTTCAATAAGCCTTTCAGTAAAATATTCTGTCCCCTCATTTCCAGTTGTAGTTTCATAGGAATAAGTTAAGGATGCTGTTAATCCATACTTAGTTGCTTGCTTTATCTTATCTAAATCTTTTGAGGAATATTTTACGGTTTTCGTATTGAAGCTACAGGCTGATAATAGAGACACTATTAAAGCTATAACTATTGATAATATAGAAATTCTTTTCATTCTAATTCACTCCAGCTTGTTTATCATTTATTTACGTACCTTTGGAAATCATCAATGAGCCATTTTCCATTTTCTCTCTTTAACTTAACATCAAAATATCCTGTATCATTGTGATTATATCCGTCTTTCATAGTACTAATGGTTTTTTCCGTATAATCAGCTTTTGCTATAGCATTATTTTCATCTATTATCTCTATACCATAAACTTTCTTTATACTAATATTCTCCACCAATTTAATACTCTTTCGAAATTCAATAACCTTAGGTATATCTTCTTTAGTCTGATGAACTTCTTTAAGTATTCTTTCAGTATAATTCTCTGCTCCTTCATCACCAGTTGTGGTTTCATAGGAAAAGTTAAATGCCTCTTGTAGTCCCATCTTAGTTGTTTGTTTTATCTCATCTAAATCCTTTGAGGAATATTTTACGGTTTTAGTATTGAAGTTGCAGGCTGACAATAAAAATGAAATTAAGATTATAATGATTAATAATATAGTATTATTTCTTTTCATTAAATTCACTCCAATCAAAATATTTTACTAATACGTTATATATTTAACTTAATACATTTTTAATATATTACACCATAAACGTTAATTGAACAATATGTATAATATACAATTATGTGTAATTTATTTCTCTCTTTTTTACAATTGATAAGATACTTTATTTACAATATACTTTATTTTAGGTATTTTATGTAAATCGAGGAGGTAAATTAAAATGGATATTAATTCAAATGATGGAATCTCATTTCTTCCATCAACCTATATGACTAATGTCAATGAAAAATCTTTACAACTCGGTAGTACTGGATGTGATGTAAGTGATTTGCAAAAGGATTTAACTCAAGAATCAGAAGCTAAAACGCAAAGTTTTGGGAATAGCGATAGTCTAAATCTTTCAACTATCTTACAAAATGGCAGCAGCGGCCAGACCGTATCAGAACTTCAATCTGCTCTCAAACAGCTAGGCTTTTCTATTTATGATATTAATGGCTACTTTGGTGATGATACACAGAAGGCTGTTATTGCTTTTCAAAAATCAAGAGGAATATCCTCAGACGGTATAGTTCAAAATACCACAAAAGATGAGCTTAGTAAAGCACTAATAGAGAAAAACTCACCGTTATCTCAATTTTCATGTGCGGCAGTATCTCATTCCATAAAAACATCAAGTAATAGCTATGGTTCTAGATTACTCAAATATGGTACTTCAGGTGATGATGTTAAAAATCTTCAAGCTGATTTAAAAACATTAGGTTATTTAAAGGATGTTGTTGATGGGATATTTGGTTCAAATACCCAAAATGCAGTTAAAGCATTCCAAAGAGTTCATGGTCTAGATGATGATGGTATTGTTGGCGATAAAACAAAAAGTGAGTTAGTTAATTCTATGAATACTTATTATCATAGCCATCCTGAACAGACCGCCTCACCATCCCCTGCGCCATCTCCTTCACCTGCCAGTCCATCAAATTCAAATAATACTTCTGAAACTGATAGATATGGTTCGGGATTGCTCAATTATGGTACTTCAGGTGATGATGTTAAAAATCTTCAAGCTGATTTAAAGACATTAGGTTATTTAAAGGACGTTGTTGATGGCATCTTTGGAAAAAACACACAAGATGCTGTTTTAGCCTTTCAAAGAGCTCATGGTTTAGACGTGGATGGTATTGTTGGCAATCAAACTAAAAATGAACTAGTTAGTTCAATGAATAGTTATAATAAAAGCCATCCTGGACAAACATCTGCTGCACCTGCTAATCCAGCAATTGTTGGAATTGATAGATATGGCGATGGACTTCTTCTATATGGCTCCACTGGAGATGCTGTCAGAAACCTTCAAACAGATTTAAAAACACTAGGTTATTTAAAAGATGTCGTTGATGGTATATTTGGAGAAAATACTCTAAATGCTGTTAAGAAATTTCAAACTGCTAATGGGCTACAAGTGGATGGTGTTGTTGGTAACCAAACAAAAAATCAGCTAGTGCAATCTATGAATAACTATTATTACAATCCTTCTGCAAATTCAAATGTTTCAAAAAACTCAGACGCTACTGTTGGGACCAGCACTAATACTATTCCTACTGGTTTAACTACAAAATATGAAGAAACACTATATTCTTATACAAGTAACAATATAAAATTAACAGTAACTAGCGGCCTTGAAGATTCAATTAAGGGTAACATATCAAATGTTAGTATAGCGGGTAATTCAACTGACGCTAGTATTAGTAAAAGTGCAACTATACCAATTAATCTATATGGTACACCAATAAACATCGGATTTAAAGACAATGGTACGGCTATTATAAATTCAATAAAAGGTAGTTTAGATACTATTGGAAAAATCACTGGGATTACACCTAAATTTGAACTGGGACCCTTGGAAGTGACAAGCGATGGTAAGTGTACTTATAAATCTTCATTTACTTTTGAGTCTGCTGCCATTCAAGGTACACTGAAAAGTTCTGAAAAGAGTTATATTAAAATTGCAACAGAAATTAGCTTTACTAAGGATGATATTAATAATATCACAAACCAAGGTAAAAATATTGGAAATGAACTATGTGCAAATATTACCGCTGCCCTTGGTTCTGGAGCTCTTGCATTACCTATAGCTGAAGGAATTACAGTAGGAGTAGGTGCAATTGCAGATGTATTAGGTGGTGGATTAACTGCAACTGGTGAATTATCACCAATCGGTGTTGGGCTTCTTGTTTTAGGTACAGGAATTATTTTTGGCGCAATGAATTATGATAAAAGTTCTAGTTCAAAAAGTATGTCTAATCTTCCCAAGGGTTTTTCAGCATCCTCACCTTTTGAGCAATTAAATAAAACCTATTTATCGGCAAGCACAACAATATTGTCTAATTACCTCTCAGCTAGTATCTCTTTAGAAAACAGTGGACTTACTGCAAGTGCAACATTGGCTCGAGGAACATACTCGGCAAGCACCGCTATTTATGCTGCAGCATCTTATAATAATCAAAAGCAATCAATATTATCAAATTATCTAAATGCAAGTACTGCTTTATCATCGGGTTACCTAGCTGCAAGTACATCATTGACATCCTACTCAGACACTGGAAATATATCTGCATCTACAGCAATTACTGGTGCTAGCTCTACTATCTCTGCTAGTTTTACTCCAAAAACCACAACCTCAACTGCTAGTTCTACTCCTATAAATAATGTATCAGCTAGCATGACACCTATAACATCAGCAAGCACTGCAATTTCTGCTAATTTGTCAGCAAAATCTGCAACGGCTACTATATCACCAGCTGCAACATCAGCAATAAATAAATATTTATTTGCAAGTACTACACTAACTAGCAATGTAGCAACAATTAGCACTATATATAAAGCTGTATAATATACTCTTCAAAATCGAAAGGAGAAAAAATGAATTATTTATCTTCAACTAATGAAGTAAAACTTAAAGATAAAATACTAATTCTAGATGAAAGCTTAGTTGATATTATTCGATATGGAAATTCTGGTCTCTTTATACTAGACTTTTCAAGGAAATTCGAAGATGGTAACCTACTAAAGCTCCCTGCGAAATTTGCCCGCTATAATTCACTACAGGATATGTACTTAATCAAAAAATATAATGTTGTCTTAGGAGAGTGGTCAGATATATGTTTAACATAAGATTCAATCCGCATTATAAAGTCGTAAACTTTACAACTGAAATTGGTAAATATATAGTAGGCGGAGTAGCAACATTTATTGATGAATTTTATAAATATCATACCGAAGATATGGGCTTTGTTCATATTTATGAAGATAATTTAGTTAACCAGATTTCATTAGAAATGTATCCTGGTGATAGAGACATACTAGCATTATCCTTTAATGAAATTAACCTTCTAAGCAATTTGTCCTTTGATATTGCTGTTGTTCACTTTTTTGGACTATCATTTGTGGCCAATGAACAAATTATTAAAGATAAAAAACTCATATATGTTCTCCATTCAGTACCCACTACTGAACCCTATAGCATCAATGATCCTTTCGGCGGGAATTTAGATGTAAAAGGAAGTTTTGAAGCCCTATGCAGCAGGGCTGATTTATTAGTATGTGTTTCTGAGGCAGAAAAGGAAAAGCTGGGCATACTATATCCTCAATATAAGGACAAGGCTAAAGTAATCTATAATGGTCTTGATTATAAAGATAGCCTAAAAACTGAGCCTGTAATCCGAAATGAACGCAAAATCTTTGGTTATATGGGCAGATTAGACTATAGAAAAGGTTTATTAGAATGTATAAAAAATTTCAAGTACATTGATGGTGAACTTAGAATTGCTTGCGGCAACGATGATCCATTTTATTTAAATACTATTTTAAATTATATTGAAGCCGCTGATTTACAGGACAAGGTTAAATTCTACGGATGGTGCGGTGGTGAAAGAAAAATAAATTTTTTAAATTCTCTTGATGCACTAATAATCCCATCCTTATATGAGCCTTTTGGATATGTTGCACTGGAGGCTATGGATGAGAAAATACCAATAATTGTTTCTTCAAAGGGTGGATTAGGTGAAATTATAGGTGAATATAAGTACAGCTTTGATGCCTATGAACCGAATGCCTTAAAAAATTGCATACTTGAATTTCAACAGGACTCATGTAATATAATAAAACAAGAGATAGATAAGCTATTTGCTCGTAATAATCTATTTACTTCTAGCATTATGATTGATAAATATAAAGATTTATTTTGCCAACTTATCTAAAATTCGCAATTTGTACTAAATAAAAAACAGTGTACCAAATTCTCATTGGTACACTGTTTTTTATTCATATTTTCAAACTTTTAACAGCAATAGTATTATAGATACTAAGCTTAAACATACGCTCATAAGGTAAAGAAAACTTACTACCTGCTTTTGTGTAAGCCCTGAAGACAATAATCTATAATGTATTTGTCTTGAATCAGCCTTATAAATTGGTGTCCCTTCCCAGAATCTTTTGGCAATTACAAAAAGGTTATCAAATATAGGAATACCTAATGCCAAAATAGGGATACTAACAGAAATCATAGTAGTTTGCTTAAATGCTCCATCAAGGGCGATAATTCCTAATATAAACCCTAAGAAATTTGCTCCTGAGTCTCCCATATATACTTCTGCTGGATGTTTATTATATCTTAAAAATCCTAATGCAGCTCCAACTACCAGCATAGACATCATAGCTGAATCTGGCTGACCTTTTGCAAGGGCAACTACAAATAGCGTTGTAGCAGAAATAGCAGATAATCCACCTGCAAGTCCATCCATACCATCTGACCAATTAATTACCGTTGTAACCCCAAGAAGCCAAGTGATACTTAATATAAATTGCATCCATACTGGTAATACTATGTATTCATGAGTAAATGGATTTGTAAACCCACGAAATACAATTCCAGAATGATAAACAATTACTGCTGAAATAATTTGTACTAATATTCTAGGCCATACTGCAAACTCTTTACCTCTGGTTTTATACCAATCATCTACAAGTCCAATAGCAAAAATTAAAAATGAAGCAATCAAAATAGAAAAGAAATTTGGATTCATTGATTTACCTAGAATAAAATATCCAGAAAAGAATCCTGCAAATATTCCTATTCCTCCTAGCAGTGGTATAGGGCTTTTATGTTTTTTCCTCTCTGTGGGTTTATCAACAAAACCTATTTTGAATGCCAATTTTTTCAGCCTGGGAATCAGTAAATATGATATAGAAAAAGCTATAACAAAGCCATATAAATATCCCATGAAGACTCCTCCTAAATTTCTCTAAAGCGTTTAAGGGTTCAAAACTTACCATAAAGCTTAGAACTCTATCCTTCTGTCTAAGGTTATTTTTCCTTATTTCAATAAATATATAAATGAATTATTATAACGCAAAAATAATTATAACAATATTTCAACAATTTAAATTATACCATACAAAGCTTTATCTACCTAATGAGTTAGGAAATATTTTAAAACTATTTTACATTTAATAAATTCAATACATTAACTGTAATATACACCTTGTCCCTCTAACCTATACCATATAGTTATTTATCCTACGTTATATCACACATGTTGCAATATCTTACAACTTAAACTCTGAATATAGTTTAATATAAAAAGAACAGCCATTATTCAATTCTGAATAAAAACTGTTCTTTTCTATAACATCACTATTTCTTTTTAGCAATCCAAATACTCCATCTATCCGATTCCTTGATTTCCTGCGAGTCTCTATCCTTCAATTTCGACCAAATATAAGCTACTAGTTCATTTAGCTCATCATCTGTTAATTCAAATAATATGGATCTGCCAGTTCGATTTTTTAAATCCTCTGCCAATTCTTCGAAATTAGAATACTCTTTTCTTATTTCCCAAAATTTAATTTCCTCTATAAGTCTTAATCCAGCCTTGGATAATTTATATTGTACAGTCTCGCCCTTATGTCTCCTATCAGTTTCTTTTTGAGCTAATTTAGGAAACTTTTCGAAAAAATACCCTCTTATATGATTAACATCACCTGCTATTAAACAATCTTTTGGAGTACGATCCTGCACAATAAATATTCCATCCGGCTTTAATATTCTTGCCGCTTCTTTAAAACATTTTTCTAAATGTACAATATGGTGTATTAATGCACGCTGAAGTACTATATCAAAGCTGCTGTCCTTAAGTCCCGTATCATAGGCATCACCTTGAGCAAAGCTTATATTGCTGTAATCTTTGCAGTTATCTTTCGCCCCTTTTAGCATTTCAGAAGAATAATCCATAGCGGTTACAGATTTAGCTCCTAATTCTGAAAGTGCCTGTGAGTATATGCCTCCTCCACAGCCTAAATCTAATACATCCTTGCCTTCAACTTGAACATATTCTTTAATTAAAGCCTTCCAATCCCGGTCAGCCTTTCTAGCAGCATATAAGCATCTATTCTTTCCATCCTGAAAATCAATAGCCATACCCAATCCCCCTCATAATGTATTTTCCCTAAAATCAGTGCACCCTTCTTTTCTCTTATTATACCTATCTATATACTATTATTATATCACATTTGCATTAATTTTCAAAATAATCAAAGAATTATTTTAATTATTTACCCAATAACTGCTGCAGTCATCGGTTCTTTTCATAAAACCGTACTCTATGAGAGAGCGTCTTATAGTTACATAATCCTCATGTATCTGCTTTAATGTTTCATTTATCTCTTTTTCAGAATACTGTTGATTCTTTGAGAATTTTTTTACTATCTCCTGAAGTACAATTATCTTTTTCTTAGCCTTAGATGGAAATTTAGTAATATATCCTTTTTCATCAAAATAAGTCTCTATGGTTTTTAGCCTTTCCTCTTCAGTAATAGCATATCTTTCATCTATCATGGTTGCCTCCTTGTGAATATCTATTAATTTTTTCTTTGAATCATTGATTTCCTCAGTATCCTCCTGCAGTAAAAGCCCCATTATCGCCAGAAATACTTTGGCTTGTTTTTCTTTTTCTCTCAGCTTGAATCTGTGATTTCTTATAGTAGAAGAACTGCCTTGAAGCTTGTCAGCAATTTCCTTATCAGAAATACCTTCTTTAAATAGCGTTAACAATTCCTGCTGTACTTCTGTGAGCCCTGTATATCTTTTATTCATATTAATAAGATAGTGAAAAACAGAATTATGTGCTCTTTTAATATGCAGTTTCATATACTTTTCTGCATCACACAATCTTTCAGCATCCTTATAAATAATCCCCCTCTCATAGGCTTCTCCGCACATCAGGCATTTATATTCCTCAGTTTTTTCATCATAGATATATCCTTTTTTTATATCCTCTATTGATGAACTCCAAAATAATTGAGATGTATCCATAACTCTGCTCCTCTTTATTCCATTTATTAATGTAATTATATTACATTGATAGATATTTGTAAACACATTCTTGATTTGTTTACTCATAAATAAACATTTTTAAATATAATTTTCAGAAGTCACAAAACAAAAAATCCCAAGTCATTAATTTATTAGACTTAGGATAGCTGTTTTAGTCTCTAATTTGCTCCATAAATGCTCTCTTTTTACACTTTGGACATTTTATATAGTGTTTTGTACTAGCATGAACTGTAAACATCAATTGATATTCTTTCGCCTTAAAGCTATGACCACAATTAGGACACTTAAAGTGAAATTTTTTAACTATTTCATGATATAAAATATAAACAACTATTAATGCTGCTAATACCAGTATAATTTTTATCATTTAGGACCTCCTCATATTGTAAAACATATATCAATTTTATTGCTAATACCCTGAATAGTCAAACTGATTACTTGGAATTATATATTAGTATAATAATAAAATAGATTTTATTGTAGGTAAAGGAGTGCTTATTAATGGAAGATAAAATGGTTGAACTAATGGGCAAAGTTTGTATTGAAATACAAAGTATAAAGCAGACTGAAACTGATTTAAAAAATGAATTATCATCAATAAAGGATGATATAAAAAAACTGGGCGAGCAAATGCACCAGGATTTATCCTCTAAATCCCAGGACTCCTCAAAGGAATCAAATCAATCTGGTGATTTTGGTGACAAGTTGGACGGTATTGATGAGAAAGTGGATAGACTTAGAATGGACATTAATAATCTATCTATGAAAGCAGAGTATAATGACAACAGACTAATTGAAGTTACAAGAGATTTAAAGAAATCTGGCAAACAGGATAAACAACAAAATTAATTTGTTAATTTTCCATTATTGTGCTATGCTAATATAGAATAAAGATAACACATTAGATATGAAATTTAAGATATCAATTTTTAGGTGTTTATCTCAGGAGGAAATTAATGAAAACTGGTACAGTTAAATGGTTTAACGCAGAAAAAGGCTTTGGATTTATTGAAGTAGAAGGAGAAAATGACGTTTTTGTTCACTTCACTGCAATCCAAGGAAATGAAGCAAGAAAGAATCTTGAAGAAGGTCAACAAGTACAATTTGAAGTTGAACAAGGAGCAAAAGGTCCTCAAGCTTCAAACGTTGTTAAACTATAGATCCTTTCGTAATATTAAGAAAACTAGGTTTAGAAGCAATCGCAATCTATATCTAGTTTTTTTAATTTCTGTATAATTAAAGCTTTCTAGCGGTAACTATAGGCTGATAGAAGCCTGTTTCCTCTGGCATCATCCAGTGAATATTATAAAATCCTGCTGTGCTGAGCTTCTCGCTGATTTCTTCTCTGGTTATAGCCCTATAAAAGGTTGAATTACATATAGTACTGCACTCCTGGTCAGCTTGCTTGGTTATATATTGATTAACTTTATAAATATCATCATCATTCCAATCCCAAACTTGTACCACTATTCTTCTGCCTTCTTGATCATCATGAACGTAAGGCGGCAATATTTTAGGCCTTTCTTCTAAAAATTTATCGTAATCACGAATACTTGCCACAAATAATCCATTATCAACTAATTTCTCATTTATATTATTAAAGGTAACCTGCAATTCCTCTGGTTTTAAAAGATGAGTAAGAGAATTATCAAAAGAAATGACCACATGAAAGGTTCCTTCTATCTGCTTATTCAATGTGCGAAAATCAGCCGTACTAAAAGATAGTTCAGCTCCAAGCCTGGCCGCTTCTAATTTTGCCCTTTCAATTTCCTTAATGCTTAAGTCAGAGGCATGAACCTTGTAACCCAAAAGTGCAAGCCCTATAGCTTGAGTACCAATTCCGCATGAGCAGTCTAATATCTCCGTATGATTTCTTTGCGTATAAATTTGAGGCATAATAATGTTATCTATACAATCAGCCTGCCATTTAACTGAATAATCCCAATCCTTAAAAATGGATTTATACTCTGAAGCTAAATTATTATAAAAATCCGACACATTGTTTCTCATAGTAATTCCCTCCACAACAATTAATTTGAAACTAATTTTTTCATAAGTAATGTGCTAAATTTATCTCCTTTTAAATTATATTGTTTAGTATCTATGACCTCGAAATCATATTTTTTATAAAAGTTTATTCCTTTTGTGTTATTCTCTTCAGCCTCTAAATAAATAGCTGCAGCATTTTTAAAATTATCCAAGACATGAATCAAAAGACTTATTCCTATTCCTTGTCTTTGAAAGTCGGGATGAACATAAAGCCTTTTTAAAAATATCCCATCATCCTTTTTCTCTGCAGTTGATAGGCCTACTATTCTTTCAGAATTATATTTTGCCACAGTAAATAATAAGTCTGAATTTTCAATTTCTAATTTTAAATTATGACAGCTTTGTCCTTCTTCGGTTATAAACCTTATCGTTTCATCTGAGAACAGATCCCTATAAGTATCTACCCACACATAATTTAGTAGTTTCTTGATTTCCTCCGCCTCAGATATCTTGGCCTCACCGATTGTTATCATATTACACCATCCTTGCTATTTATTCTGTTAATTGATTATAATTTTAGCACATTATTCCTAAATCTTAAAGAATATTTACTATAGCAACATATGCCAAATTCTAATTTATAATTACTACAAAACAAAAAGGCCTACTGCATTATGTAAGCCTAAAAATATTATTATTTGAATTTGTCCGGTCTAGTAACCCTCATAGAAATTATATGTCCACACTCTAAACATATATCCGCAATTACATCAGAACCATTGGAAAATATGGTGTGCAGGGGCATCATCTTGCTGTATCCTGTCAGCTTACCTTGACCAATTTCGGTGCAACCGCAGATTGGGCAGGCTTTAACCTTGTTACCTTCTTCCATAGAATTCTCCTCCATATAAATATATCTATTCATATTCCACTCATCTGGGATATATTCACAGCATGAAATTATGAAACATTTTTATCACTACATATACTTTTTTTTCCTATTTTCCCTCAAACACGGAATTTATCTTTTATTCTCACATATAATTTTTATTAAATAATAGATATTGTATTTTTAGGAGTGTGGAATTGATATGAAATCAACCAGTATTGTTAGAAAGGTAGATAACCTTGGCAGAATAGTGATACCAAAGGAAGTACGGCAGCAGCTATACATTGATGAAGGTGATTTCGTGGAGGTCTTTGTTAACGAAAGAGAAAAATCCATAATTGTAAAACGCTATTCCACAGGCTGTATATTTTGCGGCAGTATAGAAAATTTATCAAATTTCAAAAAACAACTTATCTGTAAGCACTGTTTATCAGACTTAATAGATAACAAATGACGCGTGTAGAGGTATCCATTTTTAATTTAATCTCATGGAGGGTTAATAATGCGTAAATCAAAACCAATGGAAGTTAGTTATAGCAGTAAACCTACTGGTCCCCTAAATTTATATGTTCATTTTATCGGCAAAAATCCATCAACTAGTTTTAATTTAAAAAGCAATTTACCTACTATAGATGCCTCCACCTTTATTGGCCCTTTTTCCTCTGTTATTGGTGACGTTACTATATGTAAAAATGTATTTTTAGCTTGTAATGTAACTATCCGAGCAGATGAAGGAACTCCCTTCTTCATTGGTGACAATACAAATCTACAGGATGGTGTTATTCTTCATGGATTAAAAGAAGGAAGAGTACTGGTGGAAGATATTCAATATTCAATCTTTATAGGTAAAAATGTTACCTGCGCTCATGGGTCTATTATTCATGGACCATGTAAATTAGATAACAATGTATTTGTTGGCTTTAATGCCATTGTGTTTAATGCAGTTATCGGTAAAGGCAGTTATATTTCTAATGGTGCTATAGTGACCGGAGGAGTTAAGCTTGCTTCAAATCGTTTTGTTCCTTCAGGAATTTTAGTTGATACTCAGGAAAAAGCTGATAAACTTGGTTCTGTTCCTACAACCCAAGCTGAGTTTGCAGAACAGGTGCAGCTAATAAACAAGGAGTTTTCTGGCGCTTATTCCTTAATGTTTGGTGCCTTACGCTGTAGCTGCGGCCTAGCCTGTGACCCGGAAAACCTAAAAAATCCACATTGGTAGCGTAATCTCATTTAAAAAGGCTCACCCACTGGTAAGCCTTTTTCCCTTTTCCTTATATACTTTCTCTTAATTCCTTTAAGAATTCCTTGGCGTACTGCCTTCCACCGAAGCTCAGTTTTTGACCATTTGTTGTCTTAAACTCTATGGTATCTAAATATTCGTATTCGAAGATATCTGCACTCTCTTGAATACATTGTCCTCTTGCACCTCCAGTAGTAAATGCCTTGGCAATTCCTAAAGGACCTAATAAATCCATATAATTTGCATCATGCACTATTTTCTCCTCAATTAGTCTTGGATCTTTAAGATGTCTGTCTAATAGTATAAGACCATTATCAATTTCATTTTCAGTCCAGCCAAGATCTCTTAAGAAACCTATAGTAGCCTCTTTAAAGTTTAAATCTTCGCTTATTTTGTCAGTTAGCCCGTGGAAACAAGCAATAAAATTCAAAAGAGAATAGTTTATATGCTCCTCTGCTCCCTGAGATAACATTTCAAGCCGGCTAGTAATCCTTTCAATATGACTAAAATTGTAACCTGGCTCCTTATCATCATAGTATGGTTCCACAAACTTCAAGTATGTATCTATACTTTCCTTATGCATATATAATCTCCCCCATTTACCCATAATTAATAAATTAAATCTAAGTTTACATTACATAAAATGTCACGGCATTTTCTAATCTTTATTTTTGAAATATGCTCATCCTCCCGTCAGAACAATCCTTTTTTTACTCATTTTACCACATAGAAGAAAAAATAATAAGGCTTTATATCTGCCTTATTATTTTGGTGTAAACCTTACACCTTACATATTATATTTTATAATACTTTCCAACTTATGTAAATACATTGTCCTCTTTTATTTAAATTTTCTGACCACTTTTTAATACTATCATCACCTCATTTGGAATTATGTATCAGTTCTAACCTCGTCCCAATCTTGGTTAAGATAACTTATAAGCCAGTTTAGTGCTTTATGCCTTTCCGTAACTACATCACTATTTATATTACCTGGAACCTCTAGGCCTTTAAGTCTTGCCTCTACACATACCCAGTCATATCTATATATTAAATCAGCTTCATCTAGTATCTCTCTTGCATATCTTAATTGAGAATTACTTAAAAAGTCTCCTAGACTCTTCATTCTGCTTAAAATATAAACCGCCTTACTTATATCACAAGTTTTATTTGGAATCTCAAGTCTCTTTACATGTTTTAAAGCCCATAGCAATACCCAATATGCTTCATATCTCCAAGCAAATTGGATACAATCTTCTTTCGATGGACTTTCTTTATTAATAAATTCAAGTTCCTGTGGTGATAGGTAATCTAACGCATCGTATTGTTCAATGATTTGTGCTACTAGTTCCCTGACCTTTTCCTTCCTTTCACCACGCAAAATGCCCTCTGCCTTAACTCCAACTAAACACAATGCTATGGCTCTTTTTGCAATTTCCTTCTTACTTCTTATTTTAGCATCCTCTTCTCCTACTATAACAGGCAAATCTGTATTAACAGGAAAATCTAATTCCATTAAAAATCTTTCATTTTTTTCTTTCCTCTTTACAGCATCATGTCTTATAATAATCTCTTCACCAAATAAAGTTCTATTATTAGTTATTACAAAATCCTCTACCTCTGAAATACCTTCTGTATTTAATATCAATTTGCCACTAAAATCCAACAAAGCTCCATCATCTCGTAGTACTATTCCATCTAAAGCCTTTACAACAGCTAAAATTTTATTATATACTTCTTCTGATATATCCACTTCACAAACTACACCTATAGCTGTTTTTAAAGCATCTATTTTCAACAAAAGCTTATTTTTTATGTCCTCATTCTTAGCTGGAATCTGCTGAAAAAAGTTATGCATACCTTTTTTCATATTGTAAAAATCTAATTCCTTTGTAATACTAGTAACAATATTAAATGTAATTTCAGTTTCCCTAGTTCCTTCTATATAATTAACAAGGACATTCTGCTTATTTTCCTTAAGTTCTACATTAGATTTGTCAAAAACCTTCAAAAATGCTTCAGCTATTATATCTAAGTCAAAGTATGAACTATAAACTGTGAACTTTTTCAATCATATCATTCCTTCCGTAATTTATTAATTGAATCAATCATTTGTATAAACTTATTTCTTTCCCAATCATAATTCTCTCTATATCATTACCTATTTGGATTATACTAATTATTCTGAACAATGTGGAATTGCCGATTATTACAGCAATAAGATAGGATGAAAGTGTATACGTTATCAGTGAAAACTTCAGCTGAGTGGTAAAAACCTCCCTCTAACTTAATATTGAGCCAATCTGCAGTGGTGGTTAGAAAATTTTGATTAGAACTGAAAAAATATTATATATATATTATACACCTTAAATGTGAAATTTCATCTTTCTTTTAAGTCGTCATTTTACTATTTTCTGCAGTAATATCGCCTTAAACTTTGAGGACATTATTATTTCAAAGGTTTTCCCATCCTTAAGATTTAATCTGACAATATTACTTTTATCAAACACATCCCATGATTTTACAGCCTCTATTTGTATAACTCCTATACCATGAATTATAAATCTATCTCCAATTAAAGTTATATTACTATTAACAACAACTTCTAATAGGAATATGGTTACGGCAATTGGAATTAAAGACATTATATTATCTCCATAGATTCCATTAATCACGTACATTACATATGCGAATATAACAATAATTGCAATAAACATCTCAAATTTTCTTCCGTTACCTAACTCTATACAATTGTCCAGCTTTATCATACTTTTTGTATATAAAATATGTTTTATTGTTATGGATAAGCAAAGTAAATATATGATGTCTATTAAGATTAAAGATATATCATCCATAACTCCAAGTGATCTATTTTTTATTACCCATATAATTAATGGTATTGAGCAAATAAATAATATAGAAAATATAATGAATACTTCTTTCAAGTTAAAGTCTACATCTTTCTTCATATAAGTTTCTCCTAACTGCAAGGTTAATTATTTTAATTATAACACCAATTTCACTACTATGTATATTATATATCTAATTTTGTATATTTAACCAATATAAGCTCATATTTTACAATTTTTTCATCATAAAAATAAATTTATTTAATTTATTAATTGCTAATTTAAAAAAATTTAATATAACTAATTAAAATTAATATGAAATATTTCTCATCTTTATGGTAAAATCTATGAAGAGAAATAATGTTGAAATATTTTTAGAAATGAGACTAAAAATAACGAGGTATTGATAAATGAAGAGGTTTATGAGAATCATTAAGCTAGTTTTTTTAGTAATACTTATAGCCCTATTAGCTATAGTATCAATAAGCTGCAAAACCGCCGAAAGAAATCCTAAGGAATGGGCAAAGCTTTATGGCTATAAGCCAGAAGAAGTATTATCCATTGAGGTAGGAACCTTATATAGGTGTCCCCTTCTTAAGGGGAAAATTAATGGTCTGGATGCCTACGTGCTTTTTGATACCGGAAATATAGCAGAACCTAAAATATCTCCTGCCATGAGAAAAAAATTAGACTTAAAAGCAGTTGATTCCAAACCTGCATATAATTCAAAAACTAATACATCTGATAAAATTAATACTTTTTTGTGTAAGAAATTCTCTACGCTTAATGAAAATTATACAAATCTTAACGTGGTTGAAGCTAGAGATAATAAATTTGATTCCTCTATTTCTCTTTCCATGCTTATTAACAAAAGATTTACCATCGATTATAAGAATAGAATGATGGCAATATCAAATAGTTCTAGTCTAGGTTACAAAAGCAAGGGTGAGGTACTGCCGCTAATAACCAACAATAGATATAAAGGAATGATAGTGGTAAAAGGAACTGTAAATGGAAGAGACGCCTTGATTCAAATTGACACAGGAAAAGGAAGTACTAGTATTGATAAGAAGCTTGTTTCCTCTTTAAATTTAAATTCTAAACTTGGAATTTATGAAATTGATAATATAAAACTAGGCTGTTTAGTATTTAGTTCTCATAAAGCAAAAGTATCTGATTTTTCTCATATTAGCAATGGTTACTCCCAGCCTATTACTCTTAGCCTGGGCAGCGATATTATTTCTCAGTTCGTGCTAACAGTAGACTATCAAAATAACGTAGTAATTATAAATTCTAGATAATTCTATTTATTAATGCAAAACTTATACGGAGGTAGAAACAAATGATTCTTTCAGGAAGAGAAATAAGAAACAAATTAGGAAATGAAATAATTATTGAACCTTATAATGAAAATCAATTAAATCCAAATAGCTATAATCTAAGATTACACAATGAACTTCTTGTATATGATGAAGAAATTTTAGACATGAAAAAAGAAAACAAATATAAAAGCATCATAATACCCCCAGAAGGCCTAGTGTTGGAACCAAGAAAGCTTTATCTGGGCAGAACCCTTGAATATACAAAAACAGATAAATATGTACCTATGCTGGAAGGCAGATCTTCTATCGGAAGATTAGGTTTGTTTATTCATGTAACTGCTGGCTTTGGCGATGTTGGGTTTAGCGGCTATTGGACTTTAGAAATATTCTGCGTACAGCCTATTAAAATTTATCCTGAAGTAGAGCTTTGTCAGATTTATTATCATAGTCTTGAAGGAGAATATGATAAATACTCCAGCGGAAAATATCAAAATAATACTAGCGTTCAACCTAGTCTTTTATATAAGGACTTCCAAAAATAATTTATGAAGCTAGCATCTGACCAAGATGCTAGCTTCATAAATTTGTTTTAGAATATTTTTGCTGCTTTCATAATAAAATAAATAGGATTCTTAATTTCTCTTTCATTTAATTACAGGGAAGGGTGCATGATTCATGTTTATAGACTCAATATATATGTCTTCTGAAAATGAAACAAAATTAATGTCTATATATAATAAACAGCTTTTAAATCTTAAAGTAAATTATGAAAGCAAGATGATAAATACTCGTTTTGGTTACACCTATTTATTGGCAACTGGACCAAAGGATGCAGAACCGGTGATATTTTTTCACGCTGCAAACTGTACAAATCCTTTTTGTCTTCAATGGTTCTTACCCATTGCAAAAAAATATAGAGTATATTCTCCAGATATTATTGGTCAGCCTGGCCGCAGTTCTCAAACACAGCTATCTTGTAATGATGACAGCTATGGTGCTTGGGCAGCAGATATTATAAGGGAACTAGGGCTTGAAAAATGTCACTGCTTGGGTTCTTCCTTTGGAGGAGGTATACTTCTTAAGCTGGCTGCATATGCTCCACAATTGATAAAAAGTGCATCACTCATTGTTCCAACAACTATATCAAATATACCTTCAATACAATCACTTAAGATTGCATTATATAGCTTATCCTATGGTTTATCCTCCTCTAAGAAGAAACTATGCAAAATTCTTCAGCCCTTATGTGATGAAATTGATGATAATATGTTGGAAATGGCAGAAGCATTTTATAAAAATACAAAATTAAGAATTAATCCACCAAACAATATAGGTAAAAGCAATTTAGAAAACTTTCAAGCACCAGTTCTTATTATAGCTGCTGAGAAAGATGTCCTTTTCCCCGGCAAAGAAATGATAGAAAAAGCAAAAAAAATTATACCTAATGTGATAGCTGCTGAGCTATTAGAGGGAAGTCCTCATATGTTTGCCAAACCTTCCGAAAGACTTGACTACGTAAACAATCGCATATTAAGTTTTCTAGAGAATGTAAGATAACTCCATAAACAAACTGTACTTAAATAATAAAAGGCCTGTAAACTTACAAGCCTTTTATCATTTTACTGGAGATGGTTGAAGCGATATCTTTATTGCATACGCTAAAATGCTTCGCATATATTATACTCCCCATAACAGGTAATAATATTCATTTTTAATTAAAATAGTTAACTTATTTTAATACTTTATCCTATAAAAATAACACTATATTTATAACAGAATTAACAATTTCGATTTATAATTTGGATATTTAAGATTTGGGGGGTAATTTTTTTTGAATATTAATAAGACTTTAAACTACAGCTATATAAAACACAATAACTATATACCACAGCTAGCATTATCTCTTTGCAGCATACTAATTTCTTCCCTTTTTATATTTAATTCTATATCAACCTTAGACTATATAATAAGTGCCGCTATAAGTCTATTCACTCTATTTGTTACTTTCTCATTTATATATTCTTATATCAGGTTAATAAAAAGAATACCTGATTTGATTATTAAAAATACTCAAATCATTATATATACTGGCTGGATATTTCCTAAATATAAAATCATAAATACTTATGATATTTCAAGAATTGCTATACCTAAATATGACAATACAATATATTTCACTTTTAAAAATGAAACAAATTTTGATTACAGTTTATACGGTTTTAATGAACCAACTATTAATTGTATCAAGGATACCTTTATAACTTTAGATTGCAGTATATTAAAAAACAAATGTGCATAAATTTATCCAAATGTTTGAAATCAACCAGATTGTTGTGATATTATAATATACACAATCAGAGAAAGGGGGATATCTGTGGCAGATTTATTTTCACCTATAAAAATAAAACAAACTACTATACAAAATAGAATAGTATTACCTCCAATATGTTGCTTTAATTGGTCAGATGATACTGGTTTTATCAGCGATAAGCATATTCTTCACTATGAAAGAAGAGCCCAAGGGGGAACAGGTACCATAATCTTAGAACCTCACTGTGTTCGCAAAGATGGCAGAATATCAAGCAGTCAGTTAGGAATATGGTCCGATGATCATATTAAGGGTATAAAGCAGGTAGTTGAAAAGTGTCATGAATATGATTCTATAGTTTTAGTACAATTACATTATTCCGGCCTAATACCTATACAAAGTGCGGACAATCTAGACTCAGCCTATTATACTGATGGCGAGATGCAGGCTTCACTTTTGACTATAGGTGAAATACATGAACTACAAAGAAGCTTTGTAGACGCAGCTGTACGAGCAAAAAAAGCTGGTGCAGATGGAATAGAACTTCATGGTTCTCACCGCCAGTTACTTGATCAGTTTGTATCACCCTTTTTTAATACACGTATGGACGAATATGGCGGCAGTCTTTCTAATAGATTGAGATTCTCCATTGAAATAATAGATAAAATAAGAAAAGCAACAGGAGAAAATTTTATAATAAGCTACAAGCTAGGTGCTAACCAGCCTAGTATAGAAGCTGGAATAGAAATTGCAAAGCTGTTAGAACGCAAAGGCATTGATTTGCTTCATGTTTCCATAAGCAGAACCTCTAAGGAAACACAAAAGGTACCAAAGAGTTTCAGATATAGCTGGCTAGTGTACATGGGTACGGAAATAAGAAAGCATGTGAAAGTACCAGTTATAGTGGTTGGCAGTATTTATGAACCAGAGGAAGCTACATATTTAATTGAGAATGATTTGGCAGATTTTGCTGCCATAGGTAAGGGTCTTCTAGTAGATCCCATTTGGGCCTATAAAGCCCAATATAAACAAATGGTTAAACCTTGTTTAAACTGTACAAAGTGCTCTGGATTTACTGATTACAGTTTGTGTCCTCAATATAGATTTTACATCTAAAAAAATGGACAAGTAGTCCAATTCTACTTGCCCATTTTTTTACTATCACTATCTCATCTTCTCGGGAATAATATTTTTTGCTGGAATAGGTGCTTCTCTTTTTAATTTTTCTATAACCAGTTTCAATTCCTTTGTATCATTGAAATAACAACTTTCAAATCCCATAAAAGTGCTGCTTCCCTTCTCCTGTGCATACACCTGATTGTACCTTTCACCCTTTTCATCCTCTAAATAGTATTCATCCCCACCTTCCTGCAATTTAGTTGTTGGCATTTTTATGAACACTATGCCAGGGTAGACCTTTACGTTATCCACAGCAAACTCACTCTCTGGTGAGCTGCATTTAATATTATTATAAACCTTAGGCGTGGAGCTGTTATACTCCTCCTTTAGTGAAAGGTTTATACTCCAGTCCCCTTCTATATTTATAAGCCTACCATCTTTACCGTTGATTGTATTAGGAAGAATCTCTGTCAGCCTTGTTAGTCCTATATTTATTTTATTTGGTATGGTCTTTTCTTCAAAGAGATTAGTTATATCTATAAATCCATGTAGCTCCTTTGAATTTAATAAATCAGTATCCATCCCATTAGGCCCCCATACATTTAGCAGCCAGCCAGTTGAATTTTGAATTTCTCCAGTTGAATAATTCTTTGTTGGAGCGTCATTTGGTGAATACTGACCGCTTGATGGATTAAAACCATAATCAGCTAAAATATTATTACTGCTGTCCCTTATCTTAAGATTGCCAATTTTTAAATCTGAAACTATACTGTTTTTAGTCTCTATCCTTAAAGTATATAGAATAACTGCCCTTCTTCCATCGCTTATTACATCATCTATATTAAAGCTTATACCCTTATCCAGCTTTGACTGCTTTACACTGTCAATAAAACCGTTTTTCACCGCATTTTTAATGCCCTTGTCCTTAACTCTGTAAACATCTAAAAAGCTCTCATTGGAGGTGCCTAAAGCACTCTTTTCCGATTCAACATCTCCCACTGTTTTATCCGGACCATTAACAATCTTCTGAGCTTCTTTAGGTTCATGAGAAACTTTAGGAATCGTAAAATTATATGTAACATACATCAATACCACTGCCGCTGCAGCAGAGCCAAACTTAACTGCCAGTTTAGATATCTTCCTACTCTTGCGGCGTTTTGCTTTTTTTACAGCCTCCTCTATAGTTACATCCAATTTATCAGATATTTTTATATTATCAAATGAACTGTTTGTTCTCACTAATCTCACCATCCTCTAATTCCTTTCTAAGTCTTTTAATTGCTCTATGTATATAAGACTTTACCGTTCCTTCCGGGCACTCAAGAATCTGTGCTATCTGGGCTATAGTTAGATCCTGAAAGTACCTCAAGATAATAACACTCTTTAGGTTATCTGTTAGTTTATCCATAGCGTCATACAGATTTATATTTTCTATAAGCTTCTCATCTTCTGCATCCACAATAAGTTTATCTGCCACTTCGTACTCTGCTAATAAAATAAGTTTTTTGCTTTTCCTAGTAGATTCTATCGCACAATTTATAAGTATCCGTGTAATCCATGTATTAAAAAATTCAGGATGCTTTAGCTGGCGTATATTCAAATAAGCTTTATATACTGTTTCGTGTATTATATCTAGGGCATCCTGTTCATTTTTACAATAAGCATAGGCTATCCTGTAAAGATTTTCTTTTATCCCCTCAATTGATTCATAAAAAACTTTATCTCTCACTATCTTCCTCCATAATCTCATTTACTCTCCCAAATAATTTCCCGAAACTAAGCTTTACACCAATTAGATGAAATTGATTTATAAATGGTTGCATATAAAACAAAAATATAGCCATAAACTTTATTGAAATGATAAAATAGTAAATGTATTGGAAATAATAATACCATGAATAGATTTTTTTAACAGCTAGGAGGAAGTTTTTTGGAGAGTTTTACAGGATTACTTGCCCATTATGGATATGTAGTTTTATTTATTGCTTTACTTCTTGAATTGATTGCCTTCCCTACTCCTGGGGAATTATTAATGGCATACTGCGGATTTTTAGTTTTTCAAGGGAAGCTTAACTGGTTTTTAAGCATTCTAATTGCATCTATGGGGGTTTCCTCTGGTGTAACCCTGTCCTATTTTATAGGTTATAAGCTTGGATTTCCCTTCTTTGAAAAATACGGCAGACGAATTCATCTAGGGCCTGATAAATTAGATACAGCCTCAAAATGGTTTGATAAGTATGGAAATAAATTATTGATAGTAACCTATTTTATTCCTGGAGTAAGACATGTAACAGGATACTTTTCAGGGATAACAAGAATATCCTTCAAAAGATTTGCTTTTAATGCTTATTTAGGAGCAATCATCTGGACTGCTACCTTTATATCCTTAGGTAAAGCGTTAGGAACTCATTGGGATACGCTTCATAAATCGGTATCAAAATACTTAATAATAGGCGGCATTATAATAACTGCAATAATGCTTGTAGTTTATGCCTATAAGAATCATAGACAAAATATTATTGAATTCGTTGTAAAATATCTTTCAGCTGGATTAAGAACCTTTCACTCACTTGGCAGGGTAAAAATTGTGGTGGCTTGTGCTGGAGCATCCTTTCTTATACTCTTTGCTCTTTTGATTGGAGCTATTCAGGATTTTCTTGCCAACGAATTTACTCAATTTGATATTACTGCAGCCTTTTTAGTAGCAGCTATTTTTCCTGTGGAATGGTCAAATATTATGAATTTATTTCTTCAACTGTCCTCTGAAAAGGTTCTAGTGGTAGTATACATATTGACTGTTATATGGATAAGATTGAAAGGTAGAAATAGAATATTAGAACTAAGATCTTTAGTGGTTGTTGTCCTTGGAGGAGAAGTTCTATCCATTGCCTTAAGATTTGCTTTTCACCGCTTAGGACCGCAAGGCACTGCACTAGCAGATATAATTAAATATACCTTTCCCAGTGAGCACTCTATGATGGCAGTGATAGCTTACGGATACTCTGCATATTTAATTCTTAGACATGGAAAGAGACTTTGGCTTAGACCTACATTAATAGCCTTAGCAATTGTAATATGCGTCCTTACAGGCATAAGTGCTTTATTTTTTGGAATGCAGTTTCCAAGCGACTTAACTTCAGGGTATATATTTGGCGGAGTTTGGCTGGCGTTGAATATTATTTTACTTGAGATATTTCGTATCCTACCCAGCATTAAAACAACCTCAACTTAAACATAAAGTTCTGTAACACATTAGCAGTTTGAACATCTGCTGACGTGCTGCAGAACTTTTTTTATTTAATAGAAAACTATAAATTATCATGTTTTTAGATAATTTATAGTTTTCTTCCTTCAGTACGCCAAATAGTTCTGAAGCACTAAGGCTGCATTTGAACGAGCTTAGCAATTCTTATTTCTTTTAGAAAGATTCCGTTAAAATGCTGAATTGTTTGAGCGCCGCGAGTTATGAAGCATTAGGAAGCTTGAATAAAAGAAATATTAGAATTGCTTAGCGAAGTGAAACGCAGTCAACGTGATACAGAACTATTTTATTTTAGTTAGAATATACTGTGAATATGTGACAGTCCAATTTTAGTTACTGTAAGGGAGTGAGTTTTTTGGGAAAGAGAAAAAGCATAAACATACAAAAGAGCTGCAGTCATATTGAGTATCTTCAGCCAATTTGTACAGAGTATAATAAAAAGCCCTATCTTGTAAATGGCATAATAGGAAACTCCTCTCTTCTTGCAAGTTTAGGGGAAAATGGACAAATATATCGTTTATGGTGGCCTAATATTGATATTCCTCAGCATATTGATGAAACGAAAATTGGAATTTTTATTTTGGGTAAGGTAAATCATACGATTTGGTTAGATGATCCAAATGAACAGTGGAGTTATAACCAATATTATATAAAAGACACTAATATTTTAGTTTCAACAGCGGAGAAAACTAGCTTAAACGTGCTTATAAAATCAACGACCTTTGCAGTTCCAAATAAAGATTTACTAGTGAGGAACTTCGAAATAACAAATACAGGTAATAAAAAAACAAATCTACAATTTATTCATTATACCTCTTTAAAGATAGAAGAAAATCCGTTATATAATACCACAACCTTTATTGCTAAAGAAGATAGTCTAGCTCATTATAGAGACAATTATGCTTTCTGTATTTCAAGTCCTATAAAGTGCAGTGGATATTCTACAAAAGACGCCTTAAAAGATGCAGAGCATGGCAGCCTAAGCGGAGGAAAAGTTGTTTTAAATTCACGAGGAGCTATCAGCTATTTCCTTTCCATTGAACCAAATAAGACTAAGGAACTCCCTTTATATTTTTCTTGTGGTCATATATTAGAGGAAGCAATTTATAAAATGAAAGAAGCAAAATCACAAAATTATAATGAGTGGTTAGAAATAACAAAACGTGAAGACCTAAAGTTTTTAGAAGAAGGTAAGCAGCTTTCCTTGGAGGATGAAAAAATCCAAATGCTGTATAGACGCTCTTTGCTGGTTCAGAAAATATTATATGATAAAAAAAGCGGTTGTATTGTAGCTGCACCAGAGGTAGATGAAACTTACTCTAGATGCGGAGGTTATGATTATTGTTGGGGAAGAGATGGAGTATATGCTGCAAGAGCCTTTCAAATAGCAGGGTTTTTAGAATTTTCACGTTCCTTTTATTTATGGACTCTTACCTCCCAAAATGAAGATGGCTCCTGGCAGCAAAGACATTATCATAATGGAAATTTAGCACCTTCCTGGGGATTTCAAATAGATGAGGGAGGAAGTATCTTATGGGGTATGTGGCAATATTATGAAGAATCAGAGGATAGTAATTTTTTAAATATGGTATGGGAAGCTGTGAAAAAAGGAGCTGAGTTTTTAGTTGATTTTATAAATACCAAAAACAACCTCCCTAAAAGTAGTTTAGATTTATGGGAAGAGCGAGAAGGACAGCATGCCTATTCTTCTGCCGCAGTATATGGAGGACTCCTTGGCGCATACAATATTGCCAAAGAGTTAGGTCATGAAGAATTAAGCTTTAAATGGAAGGCAGCTGCAGATAAAATCCAAAAATCAATAGAAGAAGTATTTTGGAATGAAAAAAGTCAGCGATATTATAGAACTATAAATGAAGAGGTTTCTAAAGAAGTATATGAAGCAGAAATAAAAACCGAAGATATGGGCTATAAAAAAGAAGATAAAAAAGGATATATTAGTTATTATATAAATTATGATCCGATTGTAGATTCTAGTCTGCTTGGTTTGGTTGAACCTTTTCAGGTTTTTTCTCCTGAAGCTGCTAAAATGCAAAAAACAGCAGATTCAATACAAAAAATGCTTTGGAATCAAAAGGTTGGAGGGATAAAAAGATATGAAAATGATGTATATATTGGTGGAAACCCCTGGATTGTAACAACTTTATGGTTAGCATTATTTAGGATAAAGCAAAAACAATACCATAAGGCAAAAGAATTGCTGGATTGGGTTGTACAACATAGAACCTGTTTAGGACTTTTATCAGAACAAATTGATAAACAGGATGGAACTCCTGCTTGGGTTATTCCTTTAAATTGGTCACACGCACTGTTTATTATCGCAGTTCAACTTTTAGAAACTATAACTTAATAGAACCTTTATCTTAATAGGGATTTCTCCTTTCGTGGTTATTTATGGCCACAGCATTTTGCCACGAAAAGGAGTAAATCCCTTATGTTTTATTCTCCCACTGCACTCTTTTTTAATCTGTCAGGAAGAATTACTAAATCATATTTATATTTTTTATTTTTAATAAGTGGATTGTTATTTGTAATTTGATTAACCTCATTTAAGTCTCTTGCCTTAAATACTATACTTCCGCTGTTCTTGTTATAAAAACCGCCGCCTATTAAATATTTTGTAGCCTTTATGTCTGTGTGATTTATATGTGCCCCGGAGTAGCCTGTCTTATCATTTGAGTCATTTGTATCATTAGAATCTTCTGCTTTAAAATTTATCCTTACAAATAAATTATCTCTCATTTTTTAGCCCCCGATGTAATAAAATTTAGCACTTTAAGTGCCATGATTATTAATATTGTGAAAATCACTTAAATATTCTTGCATTGGTTAAAACATGAAACTTATTACTTGAATATATTATATCGAACATGCGTTCCTTTGTCAATAAAAGTCGAACGTATTTTCGCACATAATGCAGCTTAATTGTAAGACAGAAAAATTAGTGCTATTATTATATTAATTATTAGTATTTAGGAGATAATTTATGGACAGTGTTTTATTAGATATTGGTATAATACTTATTTTTACAAGGATAGGCAGTATTATATCCAGGAAAATCAAAATGCCAGCAGTACTTGGAACTCTTATTGCCGGTGTTATAATCGGCCCTTCTGTATTTTCCCTGGTTAAAGAAAGTGAAGGTTTAAGGCTCCTATCTGAGCTTGGAGTTATAATGCTAATGTTTCTGGCTGGTATGGAGACAAATGTTAAAGAGTTGAAAAAGGCTGGACTTTCTTCCTTCTTAATTGCTTTAGGCGGGATTATTCTTCCTTTGCTTTTTGGAACAATGTGTGCCAGCTTATTCTTTACTAATTTTTACGAAAACCTATTTGTCGGTGTAATATTAACTGCTACCAGCGTAAGTATTTCTGTAGAAACCTTAACAGAATTAGGTTCATTGAATACAAAAGCTGGTATAAACATACTTGGTGCAGCTGTCATAGATGATATATTAGGGCTCGTAGTTATATCCTTCGTGCTAGCAGCTTCAAGTACTTCTAATATGCAAGACAAAACTGCTATGTATCTGGCTCTTGGACTGGTTCTACTAAAAGTTATAGTATTTTGCTTAATATGTATATTGATGATTAAATTTTTGCCTGAACTTATCAATCAAATCAAATTTAAAAAGGGTGAGTATGATACCGCAGTAATTTTCTCTATTGCAGCTGCTCTTCTTCTTGGTTATCTGGCAGAAGCTTTGGGTATTGCAGCTATTACAGGTGCTTATGCAGCCGGTCTTATGCTTTCAAGTGTAATTCACAAGGACTTCATTGAAGGAAAGGTTAAGGCTATATCTCATTACTTTTTAACACCAATATTCTTTGCCAGTGTAGGTCTATCTACTAATATAGGTGCAATGAATAAAAATATACTGCTGCTTACCATATTAATGCTTATTACAGCTGTACTTGGAAAGATAGTTGGCTGCGGAGGAACCGCGAGACTCTGCGGGTTAAACAAAAGAGAATCTATACAGGTAGGTATGGGTATGGTTTCTAGAGGTGAAGTGGCTCTAATCACTACTAACCTGGGACTACAAAACGGAATAATTACAGAAAAACTTTTTATCCCTACACTTATAGTGGTTATAGGCACTACGCTAATAACTCCCGTATTGCTAAAACTGGCTTTCTCTCATAGGAACACAAATTAACCCTCTCGACCTCAGGTACACAAATCAACCCTCTCGATCTCAGATCGAGCTTCCATTCACTAACCGATATAGAGCGTTCAATATCTAATAATACTCTATACATTTCGAGTTATCAGCACGTTGAAGCGTTATCATTTCATTTTATAGAAAGTCATAAATTATCCTGTATTGCGGATAATTTATGACTTTCTACATTTAGTAACCTGTAAAGTCTTGTGGTGCTGAGGCTACATTTGAACGAGCCTAGCAATTCTTATTTCTTTTAGAAGGACACAAATACTCTCTCTCGACCTCAGGTCGAGCTTCCATTCACTAACCAATATGGAGCGTTCAGTAACTAGTAGTACTCTATAGTTACAGGGATATCACTCCCAATTGCTCTCTACCATATTAACTGTAAATGATTAAATGCACCAGAAATGCTACAACACTTTTTATCCTTGCATTTAATCAACACAAGTGATACAGTTATTATACAGTCTATTTTAACAAAAATGGACTACTAAACTTACCAGGATATACATATAGTGACTAGTAAATAATTAGTATATGGAGGCTTGAGATGACTTTAAGAGATGTTATGAAATACATGGAAAGTGAGTATAATATTATTAATAACACACCATGTGAAGTATGCGGGGACACCTATGTAACAGAAAATTTTGATATCGCTTTAATAGAGGATATGACTTATGACATATGTGAATGTGTATGCCCCAATTGCGGTCATGAAAAAATCTTCGAATTTCACGCTCCATTTATTGATGAAGATGACTTAAAGAACTTAAAAAAGAAATTAAACTAAAGGAGATTTCATTATGAATGAACAAAGTTTAGAGATTGCTAAACAAGATATTGATGCAGCTTTAAGTACGGTAGAAGATATGGAAAAACATCTTAATGAAAATAATCTGTCCAGTGACATGATAAAAGAACAATTTTTATTCCTATCCCAAAAAGTAACAGAGATTGAAGGGATTTTAAAACAGGAAGGTATACTATAATACAGTGAAATAATTTAATCTATATCAGCTTATCAATACAGCTGAATAGTGAATAAGATAAGGGAATGAGCCTGCAGGTTCATTCCCTTAATTACTGTTATTTTACATTTATTGATTTACTATCTCCAAGCTTCACCTTTACATAAGTAACTTCACCATAAACATCTTGCCCTTTTGCAGTTCCTTCTCCTTCAGCATTCATCAAGTCATCTAAGCTTCCATAGGCCTTAACTGAACTGCTGCCTAAGTTCACGCTGTCTGATGCTTTTCCATGCACCTTTAGGATAAAGTATTTTGTTTCTGGTGTATAGCTTCCAGTTTTAGCTGAAAGATTAATATTTACCTGTCCATTACCCTTGTCCTGTGCATCAATATTTTGTTTAAAATACACACCTTTTTCATATTGATATGTTTTTCCATCATCATCATAATAATTGAAGCTTGTCTTTTCTTTGTCTGGGAATATATCCACATAAACATTAGTTACAGGTTTCTCACCTACATAATTTTGTGAATCTTGATTAGGTATTATAGCACCCTTCTTAACAAAAAGAGGTATATCATCGTAGGTGTTGGCATTCACAGTATAATCTATTGTGCTTCCACCCTCATAGGTCTTTCCTGTAAAATAGTCTATCCAAGTACCCTTTGGCAGATATATCTTTTTACTTGTTTGACCTTCTTGTACTACAGGAGAAACTAGCATGTAATCACCAAACATCCATGCATCCACATCATTTTCAACATTTTTGTCCTCTGAATAATCAAATACTAAAGGCTTAACAAGACCAACCCCTGTTTCATAGGCCTTTCTATCATAAGCATAAATATATGGAATAAGCTTGTATCTAAGCTGTATTGCTTTTTTAGCTGCTGCCTCTGCCGTGTCTCCAAAAACCCAAGGCTGTCTTTGATCATCTAGGTTACCATGAACTCTAAATATAGGTGTAAAGGCACTAAATTCAATCCATCTTGCATAATTTTCTGGGTTTGGATTTCCATTAAAGCCACCTGTATCCATCCCCCATTTAGGTTCTGCTAAATTAATAGCTGAAAGCATTCTCTCTCTTTGGGCTTCCATAGAATAAAAACCAGTAGGTATATCTCCAGACCACATGCCATAGGCATATCTTTGAGAACCTAAATAAAAGTCTCTATTAATTGACCAAACTCTTGTATCATTAGCTGCTCTTTGTCCCTCATACATTGCCTTTTGCATGTTCATAAACTGAAAATTATCATTAACTTCATCGGCCTCGTCATTCCACCAGCCTGCTATGCCTGTATCCATAGCCCCTTTAGCATTATTAAAGAACCACTTTCTTAAATTGCTATCAGCAAAGTTCAAGTCTCTTACCTGCTTTCCAGAAAAGTAATCAGTGCCTACAACACTATTAGGATGCCATAGCTTGTTTTGCTCTGCATATTTTCCTTCAACGGTGTCCACATGAATTCTTGGTTTCATTATTCCTGTAAGTTTAATACCTTTTGAATCCATAATTTCTTTTAACTTTCCTGATGACCCATCTGGGAACTTTGTATCGTTCCATCTAAATTCGCCGTTGTTATCTTGTCCCCATGCCTTCCAGTCAAAGTCTAAAGTATAGTTATCAATTGGAATATTCTTAGAACGATAAGTATCCACTATATTTGTAAGCTCTTTTTCATCTATACCCCACTCACTATTTGTAAAGCCGGTAGCCCACTTAGGAAACATAGGTGATTTTCCTGTTACGTCCGCTGTTGCTTCAATTATATCTGTTGGCTTACCTACTGCCACATAATACTCTATATCCTTTTTCGAACAGTCATCAAAGGTAAGACTTGTATCCTTTATTGAAAAATCTCCCCCATTTGAATCCACTAAGACACCGTAACCCTTAGTACTCCAAACAAAAGGTCCCCCTGGATGCCCCTGTGCACCAGCTGTTACATCAACATTTCCTGTTTTCAACATTCCAGCGGTAGACTCTTCAGTATTCGTGTATCCACTAATTCCATAGAACTTATCTCCTGAATTATGGTCAAATTTTACGCCTTTATTGTATATATCGTTTACATCCTGCTCTTTAATAAGCATATTTCCTTTGCTGTCATATATAGAAATTCTTTTAGTTTTTTTATCTATCTTTACTATCATCTTGTCAGTTTTAATTGTCATAGGATTTGACTTAGTATCAATTTGCGCTTTTACATTATTTCCTTCGTTAGCCCCATCCCATTTATTATCAGCAATAACTTCAGTATGAGCAGTAGCTTTACCTTCTGGAAGAAAATCCACTTTCACCAAATCATCCTTGCATAACTTTACAGTTATTTTATCTTTCCCTTGAGAAATGGTTAAAAGATTTCCATTTACCTTTGTGTCACTTAATATTCCTGTTGAGTAAACTGTAATTGCTCCAGCTAAAGCTACTGCGGCAGCTATCCCTGCAACCCACACCTTCTGCCTTACCATATCATCCCATCCTTTCAAAATGCACACGTTTGAACACTCTTCATATAGGATAACATAAAATTTTAAAAATTAAAATAAACAAGACGTATAATACCTATTTTTTTCTCTTTTTTAAAATTCATATATATCAGAAAACTCCATAATAACCTTATCCTTACAGTTAGATAGATTATACTCCTCATAGTCAAATTCCATATCTCCAACGCTAGAATAAATAATAGGTAAATTAACTATACATTCTGTGCCCTTATATTCTTCACTTTTTATCTTAACAGAGCCTTTATGCATTTCAACAAGCGCTTTTACTATAGATAAACCGATACCACTTCCCTCTGAAGTTCTGGTAAAGGATTTATCTACCTGTACAAATACATCGAAAATTTCGCTCTGTTTGCTGTATGGTATTCCTATGCCATCATCCTTAACACTTATATCAATACTATTGTTTTTATTGTATATATTAACAAAAATACTGCCTCCAGGCCTTGTAAATTTAAATGAATTTGACAACAAATTAAGAATAACACGTTCTATTTTTTGCTGATCAAAGGCCATGTAACATTCCTCCACATCAGTATCAAACACTAAATTAATGCCTCTTTTGTCAGCATATTCAGCACACAATATGGTTATATCCTCAATTACTTTTACTATATCTTTATTACTTAACCGTATATCAGAGTAGCCATTACCCATTTGAGCCATATCTATAATGTTATTAATTATTCTAGACAACCTTAAACAATTATTCCTCATCATAGATGTATAGCTGTGCAGTTTCTCCTTAATTAAATCAGTCTTTCTTTCCTTATCCAATAATTCTAGGAGTTGAAGAGAACTTGTAATAACATTTAATGGTGTTCTAAGCTCATGAGATATATTAGCAAGAAACTCTGTTCTGATCTTATTATATTCTATGGTTTCATTAAGCTGCTTTGTCTTTTCCTTTATCTCATATGCTAATTCCTCATATTTTCTCTTTTCTTCTAAATTTCTAATTACACATAGTGTTGAATTTACATTATCAATTAATGATGTAGTTGCAGTAATTTCACATTCCATAAGTTCATTGGTGGTTTTCGCAATTAGCTTAACATTTGGAGTATACATCATTCCTTTTTCTTTTAGCATGGAAATTCCAGCCTTAATGATTTGTTTAGACTCCTTATCTGGCTGCATAAAATCAAAAATTCTTTTTCCTTTAACTTTATTTAGGCTTTCTAATTTAAACATATCAATTGCTGATTGGTTTACGTATGTGATATGCCCATTGCAATAAACAATTACAGAATGCGGTACACAATCAATTAAGCATCTATATAATTCCTCATTCTTTTTAAGCTTAATTTCCGCTAGCTTTTTATTAGTAATGTCAAAAGCTATACCTATATAGTGTAATTTATCGTTAATTAATATACTGCCGTAATTAACTTGAACCCACTTCTCCTCACCATTCTTTGCTGTTATTTTTACATCAACGGTTTTTCTTTCATCTCCTAAGCCCTCTTGCTGCCTTTCCCTATACTCTATTAACTGCTTCTTGCTATCTGGATGAACATTGTCCCATAATCCCATATTAAATATTTCTTCTTTAGTGTACCCAGAAAACTCTTCTACGGCAGGATTAACATAATTAAATTTAAAACCGTCATTTATAAATATAAGTGCAGATGATATATGAGTTAGCGTATTAAATTTGGTTTCCAACTGGTTTGCTTTACTCAATTCTCTTACTACAATTATCTCAAGTTCATCAAAGAATTCTTCCACGAAAAGCAAATGTTCGTTTTTACAGGAAAATCCTAAGGAAGACTCGCTTAGAATTTGCACAAAGGCTTTCTTGTAACACTTTACAATAAGCAGAAAACTCTCAATATTGATAAAGGACTTAAAACCAGTTGCAATTTGAAGTACATAGCTTTCTACAAGTTCCTGAATAATTCCGATGTCTTCTATTCTTCCATTCACTTGAAACCTGATCATTGCATTTACTAACAAATCCGCAAAATTACATAAAATATCAATATATTTTTCTCCACCTAGTGGAAGCTTTTCCATTATATTTGAAATAGACTTATCTTTAATCCATTCCTGATTTGTTACAATTTTTTCAAATAACTCAGTCATAGACTTCATCTCCATGTATTATCTTTAGTAATATTATTACCTTATACTATATTATAACATGTGTAATTATTTTGAAAGTATTTTATTTTTACACATTTTTTCATATTGTGACAATTTGTCAATGTTTGTACTTAATCATAAGTTATAGATTTATTATTATACTCTACATAAAATATTTTTCTAATAAATTTAATTGAACTGAATACTTTTCCGTTTGTGGGTAATAATGTAAATGTAGTATTAAATTGAGAGGTGGTTACATGAAATCTTACGACACGTTGTGTTGTGAATCTTATGATGAACTTATGGATGAACTAAAGTCCAAACTTAAAAATAATGAAAACGAAAGAACAAATTTATATAAAAACATGAGAAAAAATCTCTTAAGCTATAAATCCGGAATTATCGAAGGATGGCAGTGGTATAAAAATAATTTAACATATAATAGACGCTGCTCTGAATTAGATGAAGAGTATAATAAACTTCACACAGCCCTTTATAAACTAAAGCAAAACCAAAGTTATTAATTATAATTAGGTATACCTACGCCCCTTGGTGTACCTGACAGTACACAAATGATCTCTCCCGACCTCAGGTCGGGCTTTAATTCACTAACTTATTTGGAGTTTACTGTATCTAGCAGTACTCTATACATATAGAGATTATCAGTTCTTTAAAAACAAAAATAGACCCGCTTTGCAGCATGCGGGCCTATTTTTTTACCTATATTCTCAAACCAAAGATAAATTCTATTTTATTGTTTATAGTTCGGATTAGAAATCCTATCTATAAATACACTATTTGAAAAGTCTGAGCTCATATAAACTCTGTCTAGAGTTAGTATACCGTCAGCTTTATCAGACCATCTTCCTGCAGTAGTAAACGCCATAGTATATCCAGCGTCCTTAGCAGCTTTTGCACTATTATTATTTAAACTTCCAAAAGGATATGCAACATAGTTTACCTTCTTATCAAGAAGCTTTTCAAGCGCATCTTTAGAATCCTTCAGCTCTTTCAATTGTTGATCATAGGATAACTCACCTAATTTGACGTGATTAACGGTGTGACTTTCTATGTCCATGCCGTTTTTATTCATTTCCTTTATTTGTGCTGAAGTTAGTGTAGTCGGGTTTTTATCTATACTACTTGTTATAACAAATACAGTAGCCTTAAATCCAAATTCTTTTATTATAGGATATGCATTTGTATAATTATCCTCATATCCGTCATCCAAGGTTATAACAACAGATTTCTTAGGTACAGGCTTATTATTTGCAAGATAATCATACAATTCATCCAGTGTTAAAGTTGTATAATCATTATCCTTTAAATATTGCATCTGTTCTCTAAACTTTTCTTTTGGCATTCTTAATGGATTACCTTTCTCAGATTCAATACTGTGATAGTACAGCACAGGTACTCCTTCAGTACCATCTTTTAAAGACATTCCCGAAAAATCTCTCGCAGCAGGTGTAGCCTGAACAACGGGTTTATTCTCAGTTGTTTTATTAGCAGCTGCATCTTCATTAGAAGCCTTTACTTTATCTGATTTTGCAGTGTTGTTAACCTTTTCATTTTTAAATAATATCGTGCTTCCATTTTTTCTATATGTATTTATAACAATTGCTCCAATAGCAACTATGATTAACAATAGTATACTGGCACCGATTATTTTCTTTTCAATGCTCCTCATTCTTAATCTACCAACTTTCCATTAGTTCTCGATAATTTACTTCAAAGTCTATGACAACGCATAGCTATTTTCAAGACCAACTTAAGTAAAACTTATAATGCATAAAAAGCACATGCATATATATATTACAATCTTCAACATTCTTTGTCTATATAATATTTAAAATTTGTTTATATATACAAGATTTAGTTACTTAAATTGGTAGCATTGCAAATTTATCGAAGCACAACTGTATATTTGTACTTCTATTAAGCAAAAAAATCCACTAAATTTACAATAATGATTTTATTAGTTATCCACAGTATCCACAATTGGTATGTGCATAACTTGTTATTGTTACATAAGAATCATTTTCCCCTGTTTTCATAACTATTTTTCATTTTTTTACATAATTTCCATAAGTCTTTGTGTGTTTTCCTTATCAAATACTTTCATTTTCAACATAATGTGCTTTCCTTACTTTCTTGTCACAGGTAATGCAAATAACAAAATTATAGTCTCCAAAACAAAATAAATGTGAACATGTTTTCTAGTTATTAACATTGTCCACATTTTACTTGTGTATAACTTGTGTAGTTTCTGTTAATTATTTAAAATATCTGTGTATACATCAATATGAATCATTTTTTGACAATATGCGAGTTCTTGTTTCTCCGTTATTATACCCGATACTTGTCCACACTATCCACAAGTTTGTTGATAACATGTGGATAATCCTTCTGATTAAGCTATCTACTTTTCAAGTTCGGCCTTTACTATTAACCTATGGGTTGCAATTCTTACAGGAGTACAGGTTACAAGAGTCATAGTGTAATCATGATCCTTATCTGGCTGAAGCACCTCTACATGGCTTGGATCCACTTCTTGAATTTTATAAACCTTATACTTAAAATTTCCCTTTAACGTAGTTATATAAATCTCGTCTCCTATTTTAACTTCGTCTAATCTATTAAAGAATTGATTATAAGTATAGCTTCTATGACCTGCTAAACAGAAGTTTCCTTTTTCACCGGGCATAGCTGTATCTGGAAAGTGACCTACAGCATTTTTCAATGTAGCCATATCCACACCTTCTCCAATAGCAACCTCCAAATCAATTTTAGGTATAGTTATTATTCCCAGCGTACCCATGTAAAGATCCGGCGGTTTCTTATCTGGATCCTTCTCCTTAACCTTCTGCTCATGTTTTATTTCCTGCTTATAGTTATTTATCATTTTCTTTTGGTTATTCATTGTAGACCATCTCAGAAAAAAAGCGGTACCTACTATCCCAAGACCAACAACTATAAGCGTTCCCCCTACTATTAATCTCCAGTTCTTCAAAACTATTTCCCCCTTGTTTATTTGAACTTGTTTTTAGACCTAATACCTAAAGTCTTTGTCAAACAGTATTATTACACTAAAATTATAACATAGTTATTTTGTTATGCTAACCAAATTAATAATGTTAAATAAAATTTAATTTGTCTATATTTTCCCTTTATTAATATCAAAGCACTGCTGAAATTCATATACTGTATTGAATAATTTAAGCAGCGTGTAACGTTTAGCTCTTACATTTAGCTAAAACCATAAATAAAGGTGTGTGAATAACAATGGCAAATAAAATAATTTTCAGCGATTATTCCGTAAGTATTCACAGCGGCAGAAATTCGGAAGGTTCTTCTCATTTATATATAGGAGTAAAACCCTCAGGAGACATATACAGAACCTTGCTTCATTTTGATATTTCCTCCATACCAGAGGGTAGTAATATAGAAAACTGTACTTTAAATATATATATCAATGGTTCTCGTTCTCGCTCAAAACCAGAAATCTTTACACCCTATTTAGTAACTTCTGATTGGGGTACAAGAACAACCTGGGACACCAGACCATCTGCAGATTCTTCTATATATGGGAGCTCTTCAGCTATATTAACAACTGGTTGGATAAGTTTTGATGTTACAGACATTGTAAACAACTGGATAGATAGCAGAGAGAATTTTGGTCTTTTAATTAAATCTCCCGAAATAACAGCTTCTACATTAAAAACTGTAGCGGAACCTGGAATTTCAACACAGGATATCCAACCATTTCTAGTAATAAAATATACACATAGAAGGAATAATAGAAATCAGTTTTTATCACTTAAAGCTCAGTCTATAAGAAGATATACCCCTGCTATAAATGTATCTTCATGGGATAAGTACTCTATATTTATCCAAAACGCTGGTTCTAACACTGTCTCCGTATTTTTAGAGACAGGACCATCAGATTCAGTTTTTGTAAGTGATAGCACTACTGTTCTTTATCCTGGTGATACAGCGTTAATTGCGCCACAAGCCTATTCCTTCTTTATAAGAATGGGATATTTATCACACGGCGGGCCCAGCAGGCTTAATATATGGGTTCAAAGACCTGCTTATTAAGGGTTTGTTAAAAGTTCTTTAAAATTCTAAAGAATTGTGCTAACATCATAATTAAATAGGTAATAAATCTATCACCTATTTAATATGATTTATAATGTAAACCATTTCAAAAGTATTGACATTATTTTGCCAATATGCACTAAAAAACTAATTTTTAAAGAAGGGTTGTGATGTATATGAAGGGCAAAATAATTTATGTGGATTTTACTAAAAAAGAAGCAAAGCCACAAATTACAGGTAATCTGTTTTCTAAACTTATTAAATCTATACAGAACACTATTAATGGGTTATATAAAAAGTTTCATCATAAACATCCTGAAAATAAAAATAAACATGTGCTTTAAATACAACTTGTGCCTTGCATCCGAAAAATTGCAGGGCTATATTTTTGTCCCTATTTAAATTTATCCTTACCTTTGTTAATATAAAGGTATTGTAATATTTTTGCTGCTTTTGGCTTCATTTAGCTTTATAACAAAATAAAAAGGAGGAGATTTTCATGCGAATCGGGATGGGCTATGATGTACATAGATTAGTAGAAAACAGAAAACTTATATTAGGCGGAGTGGAAATTCCCTATGAAAAAGGTCTTTTAGGTCATTCAGATGCGGATGTACTGCTGCATGCAATAATGGACAGCCTGCTCGGAGCTGCTGCCTTAGGAGATATAGGTAAACATTTTCCTGATACAGATGAAAGATATAAGGGAATATCCAGTATAAAACTTTTAGAGCATGTATATTATTTATTGGATAAGGAAGGCTACAAAATTGTAAATATAGATGCTACTATTATTGCACAAAGACCAAAAATGGCACCTCATATTTTCACCATGAGAGAACATATAGCAAAGGCTCTGCATATTGAAGTGAATCAAATAAACGTTAAGGCTACTACCGAAGAAGGCCTTGGTTTTACTGGTACTGGCGAGGGTATATCAAGCCAAAGTATATGCCTCATAGAGATAAAATAATTCGCCCCAATTATTTTATCTTTTTCATTGACAGTATATATTTATAAGAGTAATATTAAACTGTTAATAATTAAATAATATGTTTTGTTAGGCGAGGCTCCTATGCGAGATATATGCTGCTGCCCAAAAATATCGAGAGATGCCAATGGGTTAACAAGTACTGCCGGGTTAAGGTTTTACTTAATGCAGCTGAGTTTAACTCAAAGCTCCTTAGTGCTAAAACTCAACGAAAAAAAGTATTTGCAATGCAGATA